>CALBST010000118.1 GCA_937967425.1 uncultured Caulobacteraceae bacterium | reverse complement strand
AAGGAAAACGAGGGCCCCTTTCGGGGCCCTCGAAGGCGTTGGGTATGGTGGGGTGTCTCCAAGGGAAGACGAGGGTGAATATGATGCTAACAGGTAAAGAAGCCGTTAATGGCAAACGCCAGCGTAACGAAGCCTGCGAAAGCGTTGATGTGTAGGGGATTTATCTGGTCGGGAAGAATGGAGGCCTCGCCCGGAATCGAACCGGGGTGCAAGGATTTGCAGTCCTCTGCGTAGCCACTCCGCCACGAGGCCTCAGCCGCCGCTATATGGTCGCGGGCGGGCGGCACTCCTAGGCGTGTCCGACGGAATCGGTCAAGGCGCTCCGTTCCCCCATGCGCATTTTAGGCATCCTTAAGCCGCCCTCGAAGGCCGAGCATGAGCGCGCCCGCATCTGGGCCGCCTCGGCGTTGGCCGCCTTGGCGCTCTTGATGCTCATGCTGCTGATCGGTTCGCCGCCGCCGGAAGAGGCCGATCTGATGCCAGAAGCGCTGCGCGCCTCGCGTCTCGATGACTTCGCCACCGACGTCGCCGCATGCCGTTCAGCCCTTCGCGGCGCGGGCTTTCAGACCGAGCCAGCGCCCGACGTGAGCGAAGCCAATGGCTGCGGTTATCGCAACGCCGTGGAGCTGACGCAGTCTGTGCACGCCTATTCCGGGCCGCTCGCCAGCACCTGCGCCGCGGCGGCCGCGCTGGCGCTTTGGGAGCGCGATGTTGTCCGCCCCGCCGCCCAGCGCCGGTATGGCCAGGAGATCGCGCGCATAGAGTTGGCGGCGCCCGCCTATCAGTGCCGCCGTATCGCCGGACGCCGCGACCGGCGCCTCAGCGAACATGCCCGCGCCAACGCGATCGACATCAAAGGCTTCACGCTGGCGAACGGCCGCACCGTCACCGTCGAGGCCGGCTGGCGCGGGCTGGAGCGTGACCAGCTGTTCCTCCGCGATGTCCGCGACGGGGCCTGCGACTATTTCCAAGCCGTGCTCTCGCCCGACTACAACCGCGCCCACCGCGACCACCTGCATTTCGATCTCGGCCGCGACGACATGTGCCGCTAGGGCGCTTGCCCCCCGGCCCGGGGCGGCTTAACCGGTGCCAAACTGGAGTTGTCGATGGATTTCGCCCGCGCCCGCGATTTCATGGTTGAGAGCCAGGTCCGCCCCTCGGATGTGACCGACACACGCATCATCCACGCCATGCGAACGCTGCCGCGTGAACGCTTCGTGCCTGCGGCCAAGCGGACGCTTGCCTACGGCGATCTCGAGGTGGAGGTCGCAGAGGGCCGCACGCTGCTGCGCCCCCGTGATCTCGCGAAGCTCATTCAGAATCTCGCGCCGCAATCCGGCGATCGCGCGCTCGAGATCGCAGGCGCCACCGGCTACGGCGCGGCGGTGCTGGCGGCGTGCTGCAAGGAAGTAATCACGCTCGATCCCAATCCCGATCTCTCGTTCGCCGCGCAGGCTGCCCTTGAATCGGCGGGCGTCACCAATGCGAAAGCGGTGTCGACAGCGGCGGTTGATGGCTGGAAGGACGAGGCGCCTTACGACGTCATCCTGCTTAACGGCTCAGCTGAAATTGTGCCGGACGCGTGGCTCGCACAGCTGGCGCCGGGCGGCCGCCTCGGCGTGATCGTGCGCCAAGGCGCTGCGGGTTCGGCGCGCATCTACACCAAGAGCGAAGACGCCAGTGCGTACCGCATCGCGTTCGACGCAGCGCCGCCGGTTGCACCGGGTTTGACAAAACCACCTGCATTCGCGTTCTGACAACGGAACAACGCGGCGCTCGCGCGCAACATTAACGTTCCCTTATTTCATCGCACACACGATGCGCGGAAGAGGGCGATGCGAGTCGCCTGTGCGTGTGCATGCATAAGCGCGCTCAGGTGGACCCGAATCGCCGCGATCAATAACCTTTGAGTCGCAAGCGACTCGTTTGTGAAATTCCGCGGGGCTGGAAATGGCGCTTCAAGACCAACAGGCCGAACCTTCAATGGAAGAAATCCTGGCGTCGATCCGCCGGATCATTTCCGAAGAAGAGCAGACGCCGAATGCGGCCCCTGTGCTCGATCTCACGCAGACTGATGAGCCAGCGCCTGCGCCTGCTCCGGTTCAACAAACCGTCGCGCCGTCTACGCCGGATGACGACATTGTTTTCGAGGCGGTCGAGCAGGCCGTAGCTGAAGAGGAAACGCCAGTGCCCGAACCCGTCGTCACCGCGCCGCAGCCGCGCCCCGTCGCGGCTGACCCGCAGGCTGATGTAATCCTCTCGACCCCGGTGGCGAGCCAAGCCGCCGGCTCGCTCGCGCGCCTCGCGGGCACGCTGCGTATCTCGGAGGCGCCTGGCCAGACGGTTGAAGGCGTTGTCCGCGAACTGTTGAAGCCGATGCTGAAGGAGTGGCTGGACCGCAATCTGGCCGCCATCGTCGAAGCTCGCGTCGAGGCGGAACTGGAGCGCATCGCCCGTATGTCGCGCTAAGCGGCAACGACAGAAAACATGAAGCGCCCCGGTGGAAGCCGGGGCGTTTTTGTTTGCGCGCTACCTCACACGCTTCCCGGCCGCAGCGAAGCGGAGAGCCGGGACCTAGGGGTCAGCACCGGACCGGTTGCCCCTGGGTCGCGGATCGCACCCCGGCTCAAAGCCGGGACTGCGTCCGGGAAACGTGGGGGTGGGCGCATTGTGCGCTTGCGAGAACGCATCTCGCCCTCGCCGCCGCCCGCCTGCTATATGCTTTGAAATGATCGAAACGACGTTCAATCCAAAGCAAGTGGAGCCCCTCTGGTCGAAGGCCTGGGAGGAAAGCGGCGCGTTCAAGCCAAAGACCGATCCGAAGGCGGACCCGTTCTGCATCGTGATCCCGCCGCCGAACGTCACCGGCTCGCTCCACATCGGCCACGCGCTCAACAACACGCTGCAGGACATCCTGGTCCGCTTCGAGCGGCTGCGCGGCAAGAGCGTCCTCTGGCAGCCGGGCATGGATCACGCCGGCATCGCCACGCAGATGGTGGTCGAGCGTCAGCTCGCTGCGAACGGCAACGAGGATCGCCGCTCGCTTGGCCGTGAAGAATTCCTGAAGCGCGTGTGGGCGTGGAAGGACGAATCCGGCGGCATGATCTTCAATCAGCTGCGCCGTCTGGGCGCCTCGTGCGATTGGTCGCGTGAGCGCTTCACCATGGACGAAGGCCTTTCGCAGGCGGTGCTGAAAGTTTTCGTTCAGCTCTACAAGGAAGGGCTGATCTACAAAGATAAGCGCCTGGTGAACTGGGATCCGCATTTCGAGACCGCGATCTCCGATCTCGAAGTCGAGAACCGCGAAGTGAACGGTCACTTCTGGCATTTCAAATATCCGCTCGAGAACGGCGAGACCTACGAGTTTCCGATTGCCTACGACGAGGACGGAAAGCCGACCGAATGGGAAACGCGTAACTACATCGCCATCGCGACGACGCGTCCGGAGACAATGCTTGGCGACGGCGCTGTCGCCGTGCACCCAAGCGACACGCGCTACGCGCCGATCGTCGGCAAGCGCGTGCTGCTGCCGCTGGCGGATCGCTACATCCCGATCATCACCGACGAGTATCCTGACCCGGATTTCGGCTCGGGCGCGGTGAAAATCACCGGCGCGCACGACTTCAACGACTATCAAGTCGCGCGCCGCAACAACATTCCGCTCTATGTGCTGATGGATACGAAAGGCCGCATGGCCGACGCCGAGCATGTGCCGGCGAAGTATCGCGGGCTTGATCGCTTCGAGGCGCGCAAGCGCGTGGTCGAGGACATCGAAGCCATCGGTCTGCTCGATCGCATCGAGAACAAGAAGATCATGCAGCCGTTCGGCGACCGCTCGAATGTCGTCATCGAGCCGATGCTGACTGACCAATGGTATGTGAACGCCGGCGAATTGGCGAAGAGCGCGATCGCTGCCGTCGAAACCGGCAAGACCAAGTTCGTGCCGGAATCCTGGACGAAGACCTACTACCAGTGGATGCGCAACATCGAGCCGTGGTGCGTGTCGCGTCAGCTTTGGTGGGGTCATCGCATTCCGGCTTGGTACGGGCCGGACGGGCATACGTTTGTCGAAGAGAGCCAAGCCGCAGCTGAGAGCGCGGCGCGCAAGCATTACGGCAGAGCGGTTGAACTTCGCCAAGACGAAGACGTGCTGGACACCTGGTTCAGCTCGGGCCTTTGGCCGTTCTCGACGCTGGGCTGGCCGGAGAAGACGCCTGAGCTGAAGAAATTCTATCCGACCTCAACCCTCGTCACCGCGCACGACATTATCTTCTTCTGGGTCGCGCGGATGATGATGCTCGGCATTCACTTCATGGAGGAAGTGCCGTTCCACGAGGTTTATATCCACGCTCTGGTCCGCGATGCGAAGGGCCAGAAGATGTCGAAGTCCAAGGGCAACACCATGGACCCCTTGGAACTGATCGACAAATACGGCGCCGACGCGCTGCGCTTCACCATGGCCGCGCTGGCGGCGCAGGGCCGTGATGTGAAGCTCAGCGAGCAGCGCATCGAGGGCTATCGCAATTTCGGCACCAAGCTCTGGAACGCCGCCCGCTTCGCGCAGATGAACGAATGCGCCGTGTGGGATGAATACGATCCGCGCTCACCCGAGCAGACGGTCAACAAATGGATCGTCGGCGAAACGGCGAAGGTGGCGGGGGCGGTGACGCGCGAGCTGGAGGCGCGTCGCTTCAATGAAGCCGCGGGCGCGCTCTATAAGTTCGTCTGGAACGTCTATTGCGACTGGTATCTTGAGTTCATCAAGCCATTGCTGAACGGCGACGATGAGAGCGCCAAAGTCGAGACGCGGCGCACGGCGGCGTGGGTGCTGGATCAGATTCTGGTCATGCTGCATCCGTTCATGCCGTTCATCACCGAAGAACTCTGGGCGCGGACAGCGGAATACGGCACGAAGCGCAAGGGCATGCTGATCGTTGAAGCGTGGCCGGAACTCAGCGCCGACCTGATCGACGCGAACGCCGAAGCCGAGATCGACTGGATGGTGCGCCTCATCGAAGAGAC
>CALBST010000117.1 GCA_937967425.1 uncultured Caulobacteraceae bacterium | reverse complement strand
AGCCGCGCCGAAGAAGGCCGCGAAAAAGAAGAAGTAAGAGGACGTCCCCACGTCCGAACGACGTTGCCGCCGCTGCGGGTTAAGCCCCGCAGCGGCGCTTCGTTTGTCCGCTACTCGGCCGCTATGGCCACCGGTGCAGCCGCAGCCGACGGGCGCAGTGGGGAAGGAAGCCACGGACTTTGTTTGAACGTGCGCTTCGCGCGCGTTAGCACTTCCTTCTTCGGCGCTTTCTCGAGCGCGGCGCGGTCCAGCTTCGGATTGACCTCTATCAGCGCCTCGACCACCGCGTCCTTGCGGACGTGCTCGAAGTAGCTCTCGACGGACGCCTTCCAATATTTGGTCATGTCGAGTCCAGCGAGGTTGCAGAGCGTCTGACCGAGTGCTTGACGTGCTTCCATACCCGAGAGCGGGCCAACACGCCGGAGATCGATGCCAGCGGCGATCGTCACCGCGATGAGTTCGAGCAAGATCGGCTCGTCCATCGAAGAGATGTATGCCCAGAGTTCTTCTGGATTGGCCGGCAGGCGCGAACGCCACACGGAACCGATCTCGGCAAACTCAACAGCCGCTTTACTCTCCGCGCGTGTGATGGACCGCGCGACGTCAACGTGATCGACAGAGATCGCCAGGCACGATGCGGATGCATCGCCCATAAAGCTCGCGGCCAGGCTGAACGTCACGAGGCGAAGTGCGAGCGCTGGGCTATCAATGATCGCGACCCGAAGGCCCAACGTCTTGTGCGCGAGCAATTCGTCCAGCAACTTGGCAGGAACGGCCGGCTTCGGCGCTGCTGCGACCTCGGCGTGCGCGTCGTCCGCGTCAGCGCCGCTGTGGTCTGACGTCGTGCCCTTTCGGCGTAGCGCCCTCAGCACCTTCACGTCTTCGACGCGCACCAGGCCGCGTTCGATTTTGACCTCGCCGGAGTGGTTCAATGTCACAATCGCGCCGGCGAGGGCGACTTCGTCTTCGTCCCATTGCGCCGGCGCAAGCGCATCGATAGCCGCTTCGATCTTTTCGATCTCGGCCTCGTCTTCGGTCTCGTCCAGCTTGGCGTAAAGCTGTTCTTGCTCAGCCGCTTCTTCGGCCGTGAGCTCACGCCGCCGTTCACGCACCCGCTCCGGAAATTGGCTCCAGGCCACGCCGTCGATCGAAAACTGGACAAACGCCCAGCCTTCAGCCTGCACTTCAGTGACGATCGGTTCGAGCTTGGCCTCGGCCAGCCGAACCAGAAGCTCACGATCGGCAAGGAACCGCGTCTCGTCTTCGTCCGCGAAGAGATCGGACGCGACCGCGCCGCCGGCTTCGACGTAGGCGTCGACACCGACAAAGCGCGCGAGCTTATCGGTCTCGGCGACGTGCGCTTGGGTCACACGTGCTTTGAGTTGCTCGGGCGTCCGTTGCCACTCCGGCGTATCGAAGAAGGCTTTGTCCTGCAGCGCATGATCGTCGGTGAAGGCGAGCGCGCCCAATTGGTCGAGGTCGATCTCGTCCTTCTTCAGCGCCTCGATCAGCCTCGGCGACACGCGCGCGAGGCGCAGCCGACGCGCGACATGCGTGCCGTCGACGCCAAAGCGGCCGGCGATCGCTTCCGGACCGTGACCAGCTTCAGCAAGCTGAGCAAATGCCTCGATCTCATCGGCCGGATGCATCGGCTCTCGTTGGACGTTCTCGGCCAGCGAGGCTTCTGTCGCATCGTCAAGTGGCACGACGCGGCAGGGGATCGGCTCGTTGCCGGGAATGGTCTTCGCCTTGGCGAGTTTTCGAAGCGCCTTCAGGCGCCGGCCGCCGGCTTCCACGGAATAGCGTCCCCTGTCAGCTTCCGAGACGACCAGATTCTGCAAGAGGCCATGCGCCGCGATGGACGCCGCAAGCTCATCAATGCTCATCGCAGGCTTGGTCTTACGGACATTGCGCTGTCCAGGAACGAGCTTCGACAAAGCGATCATGGTGATGTCGGTCATTGCATTTTCTCCATCGCCCGCACGCGAGGATCCGCGCCGGGCGATGCTCGCCCTGCACGCCGGCATGCGCGGTCAAGGGCGAAGAGCGCAGCGTCCCTTGACCGCACGGAGCAGGGCGGCGTGCGACAAGAAGTGGCCCGGCGCGGTGCGCGGCGTCATCGCCGACGCCAAACGCCTTCCACAAGCTCAGAGGCGACCGGTCCCCAATAGCGGCCGTCAAAGCTGTCCGCCGTGTCTCCGATTAGAAAGATCTGACCATTGAGGCGCCGGCATCCCGACCAGGTCGGCAAAGCGCGTCCGACGTTGTCCATTGTCCGACGCTGAAGTGTAAGCTCGTGATTGATTGTTACCCGGGGACCAAAAGCACAGACGACATCGCCATCCAATGCGGCGACGCGTTTGAGGAAGCGATCATCTGCGTCTGTAAAGCGCCGCGCTGCGGCATAGTTCAACGCGACATCCCGCGCCCGCACCGTAACGATTGAATGGCGCACGATTGGCGAGTGCATGCGCACATAGATGCCTTGAGGCATCGATGGGCTCGCATTGTAGATGACGACGTCGGAAAGCGTCGATACGGCAACAAAGCCGACGCCGAGGCAGAGAGCAAACGTGAGGAAGCCGGCTAATGCGACGGTCCGCGTTGGCGCCACTAACCTGATGCTTCGCATTTGGCAGTTCTGACGCGCGGCTGCACGGGACGCCAAACTATTCCACTTAGTCACGAGCGCGATCACCCGAAGCGGGCAGACAGGGTGCGATGAGGTTGAGGTTAAGAAGGCGACTCGCCTCTCGGGATGGGGCCGGGGCCCACGTCGCGCGCTACGAGAATGGGCGAAGTGCAATGCTTATAAACTTGCAATTCACTTGAAAAACGGCGCGCTTAGGGTTCAACCTGAACGCGAAGAAGGCGGGAGTAGGTTTACCGATGATGGGCCGGCGTGAGGCCACGTTGGACTTTGTGCAAAAATGCCGGGCGGCAGCTTCGGCAGAGGATATCGCGCGTTTTCTTTTTGCGGAGATGGAAGCTTGCGGGATCAGATATGTTGCCTGCGCCTCGCATGTCGATCCGCTGAAGCCCCCGACAGGCGCCGTCGCTATCGTTAACTATCCGCACCCTTGGCTGGTCTGGTTTTCCGATAAGCAATACGCCAGCCGTGATCCAATCTTCTTCGGCGCGCACAACGCACTGCTGCCGTTCTGGTGGGAAGAGTTCGTGGTCCAATACGATCTGGCGCGTGACCAGCGCCGGATTCTGAACGAAGCCGCTGAATGCGGCTTGAGGAAGGGACTGACTATTCCCATTCATTCGCCCGGGGCGCTGCCGGCGTCGTGTTCGCTTGTGCCTGGTCCTGACGGCATCGATCCCCTGATCGTGCCAGACCTACAATTGATGGCGTTCCACGCCCACGAGGAAGCGCGGCTGCGCGCTACGGGTGAGGCGCGTAAGCCGGTCGTGTTGACCAAGCGCCAGAAGGAATGTTTGGCGCTTGCGGCCCGCGGCAAGAGCGATCCGTTGATCGCAGACATTCTTGGCATCAAGACCGCAACGGCCAAACATACAATTGAGCATGCGCGGGCGCGCTATGGGGTGAGCTCCCGTATCCAAGCGATCATGTTCGCTTATCTCGACGGCACGCTGACCTTGTCCGATCTGGCGGACTGACTTCTCCACACCTGCTTCTGGTGCAAATCGCGTCAATGGGCCGATCGGCCCATAGCAGAGCGCACGCGTCTGCACGCAATCTCACTGAGTTCGGTGCGGAGGACACTAGGCTCATGATCCAGATCATCACGCGCGACAATCGCCGTCTTTTTCATCACGCGCTCATGGAAATGCATCGCCAGCGCAAGCAGGTCTTTATCGACCGCATGCATTGGCGGCTGAGCGAAAGCATGGGCCTTGAGATCGACGAGTTCGATAGCGAAGAGGCGATGTATCTGATTGATGTGGATGCAAACGGCGACGTGCAGCAATCGGCGCGGCTCCTGCCAACGCTCTCGCCACATCTCATGAGCGAAGTGTTCGCCAAGCTCTGCGATGATGGACCGCCGCGCTCGGCGCGCGTTTGGGAGGCATCCCGATTCTGCCCCGCGCCCACCATTGCGAAAGGCGCGCCCCGTCGCGAACTGCTGGCGCGAATGATCGCGGGCATTCTGGAGACTTCGATCCTCTTCGGCATCGAGAAGGTGAGTTTCGTGGCCGGCGCCGCGCTGGCGCCGCTTGCAGCCCAAGCGGGTTGGAGCGTCTGTGCTTTGGGGCCAAAGCAGAGGATGGGCCGGGAGCGCGTCGTCGCCATGCTGGCCGACGTCACCAGCGATGGCCTTGCCGCCGTACGCCAACGGGCGCGGCTAACTGGTCCTGTCACGCGTTTTGCTGATGCCGGACTGGCGCGTGCCGCCTGAGCGCGCGTGAAAAAATCAACACTTTAAGGAGACCGTCATGCAAGTCGCCACCCCGCGCATGTCTATTCAACCGGCGGCTCATTCAGAGGCTCGTTTCACGAACGCATTTGAGGACTTGATGCGCGACGGCTACGTCATCTTGCCAGAAGCGATCAGTCATCTGAAATCGCGTTTGATTTGCGCCGAGGTCGCGCCGCATTTGGCCGCCACGCCGAAGTGCATAGGCGATTTTTACGGATGGAAGACAACGCGGGTCGGAGGTCTCCTCAACAAGGCGCCTTCAACACAAGACCTTGTTCTCCATCCCGCCGTGCTCGCGATCACGCGCGCGGCGTTGCAGCCGTCGTGCGATTGCATCCAGCTCAATCTGACGCAAGCCATTCGCGTGCATCCGCAAGAGCGAGCCCAAGCGCCGCATCGCGACGAAGAGATGTGGCCGCAAGAACCGAAGCTTCGCCCCTGGCTCATCAATGTGATGTGGCCGTTGACTGCTTTCACCGAAGAGAATGGCGCCACGCGTCTTTGGCCAAGCAGTCACTCGGACGCGCTGGATCGCAGCATTGATCCAGCTCGGTCGGTCGCTGCGGAGATGCAGCCCGGTGATGCGCTGGTTTTCCTCGGCGCGCTGACGCACGGCGCCGGCGAGAACCGGTCAAACGCGCCGCGCGACGGCATCATTGTCTCCTATTGTTTGGGTTGGCTGAAGCAATACGAAAACCAATTCCTGGCTTATCCACCCGCCGTCGCGCGCTCATTCCCAGAACCGCTGCAGCGGCTCATCGGTTACCAGATGCATCGCCCCAACCTGGGCGGCTGGGAGGGGCGCGATCCGATCTGCGCGCTTGAGGACGGGCAGTGCCTGCCTGGACCGCACATTGACGCGCTGACGCCGGATATCGCTCGTCAACTAAAGGCTCATTATGGCGAGGACGCCTGAGACGCCAACATCGGAGCGGGCATACCAGGAGATCAAGGCAAGGCTGATGGCCGGGCGCTTTCGGCTGCGTCAGCGTCTTGACGCAAGCGCGATTGCTACGGACCTGGCCGTTTCGACAACACCCGTACGCGAAGCATTGCTTCGCCTCACGGCCGAACGGCTTGTGGCCTTTCGGCCTTCGCACGGGTTCAGCGTGGCGATGTGGAGCGAAAGCGGATTGCGCGATCTCTATCGATGGCGTGGTGAACTCGCAGAGCTTGCACTGAACAGCATAAGCTCATTGAACCCGCCCATAAGGGTTATTGCCCGCGACTATCCGGATCGCACGGCTGCGCTGTTGACGGCGTTGCAAAGTGGCGCCCACGGCGAACTCGTGATGTCAGCTCGCAATGCCGATGACAGGTTACACATTGCGCGCGTGGCCGAGCGCGAACTTTGGGCTGATGTTGAGGAAGAACTCGCTCTCTTGGATGAAGCGATAGAAAAGGGCGACGTCAGCCGCTTGAAGATCGTACTCCGGCGTTACCATGATAAGCGCGTAGCGGCCGCAAAGGCGATCCGTGACTGCGCGGCGTTGCTAGGGCTGCCGTCGAACGGCGCCTGACGGGCGGCTCGAACCCCGCAAAATATTCACGTTTATAAACTCTCTTATCGACGTCAGTGGACGCAGCATCGCTCCCGGGCCGAGCCTCGGTCCTTCAAGGAGCTTTGACAATGCGTGACGAAAACACCTTCGAACAAGATCCGATCGAACTGGGCGCCGTCTCCGAGCAAACGCACGGTGGCGTGGAAACCGAAATCGAAGACCGTGAGCCGCTTTTCTAAGCGGCACGAGGAGGCGCGCGGGACGTGTTCCCGCGCGCTGGCTCTATCAGTCGAAAAGCAGACGGAGTGAAACATGTCGGATCATGAAGTAATCGAACTGGGCGCGGTGTCGGCCGAAACCCAAGGCGGGGTAGATCATCTCATGGAGGACCGCGACCCGCTGATGTGAACCGGTGAGCGGGTCCACACCACAATTGCGCGCTGATGTGTTTATGGCATTCGCCGACGAGACGATTGTTTTCCTCGATCTCAAGGCCGATCGCTACTGCGCCTTAAGCCGCGCAATGTCCTTGCGCCTTGCCGATGAGTTGAGGCGCCGCGCGCCGCTGTCAGGGGAGGTCGTGCAAAGCCTGCGTGCGGCGCGCGTGCTCGCGGACGGCGCCGGGCGTCCGCTTGCGTTAGCGGAAGCGCCCACGCCATCACGCGAGGTATCCGCTAGTCGTCCTCAGATTTTCACCATAGCGCGCGCAGCGTTGTGCCGCAGGCGTGCGTCGAAGCTGCTCCGCGGGAGCCATATCAGTTCAATAGTCTCCGAGCGGCGGGCGCGACGAAAAAATCACGAACGATCTGAGGAAGCGATCGTCCGCATGGCGGCCGCCTTTTCTACGAGCCGTCCGTTGGGGACGGCGCGTAATGCGTGCCTTCGCGAGACGCTTGCGCTGCTTCTATTTCTGGGTCCGCGCGGGGCAGCGGTCGACTGGGTCTTCGCGGTGAAGGGCGCGCCGTTTGGCGCTCATTGCTGGGCGCAGCTGGGCGAGCAGGTGCTGAATGACAGCGCCGATCACGCGCGCGGTTATACGCCAATCATGGTCGTCTAGGCATGAACCGTTTCATAGCGCTGGTTTGGAGCTATCAGTCCGAAGCCGCGTCTAAGGACGCCGCTGATGTCCTTGCGGCTATGGCGAATGCTCATTCGGCCTGGGTGCATCGTGTCGATGCGCCTGGACTCTTGGTGCTAGAGGCGCCGCATCGATCCAACGCCGAGGAGGGCTTGCACGTTGGCGCTCACGTGAGCTTTGTGGGGACTGTATTCGCGGGCCGATCTCGCGCTCAGTCGGAGCAGTTGCGCGACGCAGAATTCATTGAGAGTCGCGGGGCCGTCGCCTTTACGCGTGTTTGGGGCCGTTACGTTTGCTTCATTCGTGACGTCCCCAACGCATGTGTCTTCATTGTTCGCGACCCGTCCGGCGCGCTGCCATGCTTCGTTGCGAGGCGCGGCAACGCCTTCATCTTTTTATCCCACAGTGAAGACATTGATGCCCTTGGACTGGGACCGACTGTAGTCGACTGGAGCTATGTAGCTCTGAGATTGGCGAACAATCGTCAGATCACGACCAAGACGGGGCTGGAGGGCGTATCAGAACTGAAACCTGGCGCGGTGGCTCGCGTCGGCCAATCACGGCTGTCCATTGAGCAGGTCTGGCGCCCCGAAGCGCTTGCGAGGGCGCCAGCCGAGCAGCAAGGCGCCAAGTCCGCGCTTCGGGACGCTGTGGAGACCGCATGTGGCGCTTGGGCGGATTGCTTTCCCCGGTTCGGTCTTCGCCTTTCAGGTGGGCTGGATTCAAGCATCGTGCTTGCGTGCATGCCTGACCCATCGCGGGTGCGCGCTATAAATTTCGCGACCTCCAATCTTGAAGGAGATGAGCGCGCTTACGCGCGCGCGGCGGCGGAGTTCGCAGGCGCATCCCTTTGCGAGGCCCAGCGTGATCCTTCGCGCGTGAATCTTGAAGCCGCGGTCCAGTTGAAGCCGGCGCTCAACCCGCCATTATGGTTGGCTGATGGTGAGACCGATGAAATCGAAGCTTCCTTCGCCGCTCAACACGGTGTTACGGCGTTCTTTTCAGGCCGAGGTGGTGACAACGTCTTTTTCCGTACATTGCGAAATGACGTGCTAGCCGATCGCTTGATTGCCCGCGGACCGGGCGTCGGGTTTTGGCGCCGCTGCTGGTCGCACGCCGCAGAGAGCGGCGCGCCATTTTGGGGAAGCGCCTTTAGCGCTTGGCGTCAGGCGCTGAGCCGCGATGCAGCGGCGCCCAGCACTCATCCGACGTACCTCACTTCCAAGGCTATTGGCTTTTTGCCGGCGGCCGAGGAAGCGCCGGAAGGTCTGCTCCCAGGCAAACGTCTGCATCTCGCGCTGATAGAAGATCGCCTCAACTATTTCGATTGGCGTTCGCACGCAGATTATATTTATCCGCTTGTCGCCCAACCGGTTCTTGAAGCGTGCCTCAGCCTCCCGACCTTTGTGCTGTCGCCCGGCGGGCGAGACCGCGGCCTCGTGCGAGACGCTTTTGGCGGGCGCATCGCCCCACAGGTACTGCAGCGCCGCTCTAAAGGGCAGACCAGCGCCTATCTCGCCCAGATCCTGCTGCGGGAGCTACCGTTCTTGCGCACATATCTTCTGCAAGGCGCGCTGGTAGGGCATGGTCTGATTTCTCACGACGTGTTGTTTGCCATGTTGAGCGAAGCCAGCATATTGCGGGCCTCAGAAAATTTGCCTCGCATCGTCGGCTTATTGAGTGTCGAGGCCTGGCTGCGCAATCTGCCGCGGGGCGTCACTCTCGGCTAGGTGCGCACGCCAGGCACGCCAGCGCGCGTACTCATCGCCGAATGCCGCGTCCTCGCTCTCGCGCTGCAACAGCCAGAACTCGAACCATCTGAGGCTCCTTTGGTAGATGGCGAGCCGATGTCGAGGCCGCCATTTTACGTGATACCCATCGGGAAACAAAAAAAGGTCGAAGGGTTTGCCTTGGTCTGAGAACGTGCGTTGCGCCTGCAACATGAAGAGGGCTTCGCGATCGGCGACTTGAGCGAGGATGGGCGCTTCTATGCGGGCGGCGTTTCGAGACAGCGATACATCGTCCCAGAACTGACTATCATCAGGCCCGCGCCCGTGCAGGCGCATTGCTTCCCGCTGGCGGTCCGAGGTCAAGTAATACGACATCGGGTCGTGCACTCCGCTGCTGATGGCGGCCGCAGCGATGCACGCGCAGTGGATGAGACCGAAGACAGCGGTCTCGGCGCCATCGCTGAGACCGGTCACGCCCACGCGCGCGCGATCGGCGATTCCCATCTCGACCATGCGATCAATGCCCGATGTGAGCGCCGCCAACGTCCGGCGCCGTTCGGAAAGTCCTTCCCATTCCCGCTGATCGATCTCATCTCCGTCCCGAACGACGGCGCGTAAAGCAAGTGGGTCGGGTCGCTCGAGCGCCAGCACGGCAAAGCCGGCGCGCACAAAAGCTTGAATCGGGTATTCGTCCCCGACGCCGCCGCGCAGAAAGCCGGTCGCGCGATACTGCACAACGATGAGCGGGTGAGGACCTCGTGCATCGGGCGGCGTGAGATAATAGCCGAACAATTCATCGCCCCGGGGGCTGCGCCATTCAAGCTTTCGCGCCGGCGCGAAGGCGGCCTCTGGCAGAGCCGGATTGGCATCGACAAGCGTACGCACTGCGCCGCTGGCGTAGTCGACGGATACGATCCGCCGCGGGCGCGTCGGCCCCTCGTGAAGACAAATCGCATCCATGCGCCTTGGCGCGCACACCCGGATGACGTCATCTGTCACGAGCAGCGAACGGACGGTGTTCGTGTCGATATCCCAAAGATACAGGCCGTGGCGGCTGAGCCCCCAACCTTCGCGCCTGATAAAAAGGACGCTCGTCTCGTTACGCGCGGCGAGTTCCACAATGTAACCTTCGCATTCCGGCGCTCTGCACCGTAGGTCATCACCCTCATGCGAGGCAAAAAGCGTGAGCGGTGGTGCACTTCCTGCCGCGTCGGGGGAAGTCGGTTCGGTCCACACGGCCCCGTCGCGTCCAAGCCTGATGAAGTCGCGCACATCGCGCCCTGACAAGGAGGCAGGCCGGGTTACGGGCGCGGATGCGACTAATGTGGCGCTCCGCCCCGCGCCCATTGTCGTTGAAATGGGACTGCGTCTGTGAGTTTGGAAGCGTTCAATCTCTTGCGCGTTTGCGGTGCGTTCGCGTCCCGCATGCACATCGATATAACGCACCTCGCGGTTCGTTTCGAAACCGCGGAGCGGAAAGAGGGCGTGAAACACATCGAACCGGTCATCAAAGCGATACCCGAGGTCGCCTTCGTCAGAGCGTGCGGCTGCCCGCTCTGCGTCTGACGGTGTGCTGGTGAAGAGGATGCCCCGGCCATCGCCGCTCCACACCAAGTCTTCAACATCACCGCTCGACACAAAAAGGCGACAGCGCATCCGCCGCAATTCGCAGGTCTGCAATGCGGTGCGCCCATCGCGGCGCACCAGCATGGCGACGGCGCGTCCGTCAGAAGTCCAACGCGGCTGCAGCGTCATCCACATGCCGGTTCGCCGCCCGAGCCCGGCGAGAACTGGCATCGCGATGGTTCCGCCGTCACTAAGTTCGCGAATGCCGCCAGTGGCGAAGTCGACCAAGCACCACGCGGAGCGATAGTCGTCGCGTTCGACATCGGATTGCTGAACCTGAAAGACCGCACGAGTTTCATCTGGGGACAGACTCAAACCCGAAATGTCGCGCATGGAGATCAGCTCAGCGACGCCCACCGTCGCCGCCGGCTCTATTTGCGGCGGCGTACACGATAGTGCGGCGGCGATCGCCCATGTCAGCATGGCTAGAAGCGGGTCCGCAGCTCAACGGCGACGAAACGGCCAAGTGGATCGGCGTTGCTCGGATCGTAGCCTACGCCCGCCGCGTTGTTGACGAACGGCGGATCCTCGTCGAACGCATTGACAACCGAGAGCGACAGTTCAGGACCGCGGCCGCTATCGGGTCGGCCAAACCGCCATCCCAGGTGCAAGTCAATCGTCGTCCACGCATCGACTGCGCGGGAGGGCGCACTCAGATTGTCGGTAAATTCGTCGGTGTAGTTGACGAAGGCCGAGGCGTTAAAACGGCCGATGTCATAGGTCGCGCCGAGGCGCGCCTTGAGGTCCACCGGATTGCCAACCGTGTCCACGACGTTGACCGCGTTCGCGAGGGGGGAAGCCGCGCGCAGAAAGTCAATCAGGTAGGTGGCGTCCGCTCGTAGCGTGAGTTCGCCAGGACCGATGTCTGTTGTATACGACACGGCCAAATCCAAGCCGCGCACGTCCGTACGCGCCAGATTGGTGGAACGCGCATCGACGATGACGGTGATATCGCTCGCGCTGAAGCCGCCGCTGGTGCCGAGCGCCTGCGCTTCGGCAAGAAGCGTAGCGATCTCGGATGGATCGGGGCTGCGATCGATTAGTGACGCAAACTCTGACGCGGGATTGAGCGCCCCTGCGATATTGGTGATGCTGGCGATGCGATCGGAGAACCGGACGTCGAAGTAATTGAGGTCGGCGCGAAAGCCCGACGCGGGCGGCGCATAGGTTACGCCCGCCGACCAGCTTTCAGCGCGTTGCTCTTGCAGGTCGGGGTTCGCGCCAAGAACCAAGATGATGTTGCTGCGTCCGCTGGGGGCGCCTGCATCTGTGATGTTGAGACCGCGCACTTGCCGGCGCGCCAGCGTGCCATCTGGATCTAAATCGGAGAGATTGGGGGCGCGGAAAGACTGGCCATTAGAGGCGCGCAAGCTCAGCGCATCTGAAAGGTCCCACCGAAGGCCAACCTTCGGATTGAACGTCTCGCCGAAGTCGCTGTAGCGCTCATATCGTCCAGCTAGCGAAAGATCGACGCGCTCGCCGATCGGCGGAGGCAATGCTGGACCAAAGAGGGGGATTAACACTTCAGCGAACGCGGCCTCGACGTTGCGGTCGTTCTTGCTCGATGTCGACGGCGTCGGCGCGGCCGTTGTGGTAAAGCTTACTTCGCTGATCTCGAAAAATTCGTGGCGATAGTCGCCCCCCAACGCCAATCGAACATCGCCCGCCGGTAAAGAGAAGAGCGGTCCATCGGCTTTGAGGGACACGCTCCAGGTTTCCGACAAAAGATCGCTGTGGCCAAAGCCACGGATCGACGCGATGGTTGCCGGATTGGTGAAGGCGCCGTCGCCGAACGGGTTAAAGGCGATGTTGGGATCGTTGCTGGCGAGCGCGGCGGTGAGCGCCGGCATGTTGATTAAGTTGCGTCTGGTGTGATCGCTGGCGATGCGCCCATAGGCCAATTGCGGCTCAAGACGCCAAGCCTCGCTCAAGTCCCAGCGCAGTCCGGCGGCCAAGTCGAGCGTTGTTGTTTCACCATCTTCCTGACGGGGGCCGAGGTCGCGATAGAAGTCGTAGTCGGCCTGGACAGTGCGGCCAGGAAAGAGATTGTTGCGCGCTCTGAACGCGTTGCTAGCGGGGATGGTGATGCGCTGTGTTGTGTGTGCGTTCGCTGATAGAAAACTGCGCGACGCATAGCGGCCATCGGCAAAGATCAGCATGCTTGGCGAAAGGTCGAGTTGGGCGCTCAACACGACGGCGTGCTGCTCAATTTCCGGAAGGGCGTCGAGGCCTTCATTTGCGTTGGCGGTATTGACCAGACCGGCGATCAGGTCGGTCTGGCGGATGTTTCTCCCGTCTTGCCCGAAGGGCACACCAAAGTTGCCGAGCCCGCTTACGATCAACGTCGCGGGATTGCCGCGCAGCGAGTCAAAATTGGCGCCTCCCAGAGCGCGAAGGTCGCTGTCAGCTAGGTAATCCCGGTCTTCGGTTTGAAGCGCGGTCCGATCGAAAAATTCGTAAGCGCCAAAAAGGCGCAAGGGACCAAAATGTCGGCCCGCTGCCGCGCCAATGCGCATCTCTTCCAGGTCGCCGTCAGTGACTGCCCCCAACCGGGCGCCCAATTCGAAGCCTTCAAAATCGCGCCGTAGAATGAAATTGACGACGCCGCCGACGGCGTCGCTGCCGTAGATGGCCGACGCGGCGTCGGGCAATACTTCAATCCGTTCGATCGCGCTCGCGGGAATGCTCGATATGTCGGTGAAGTTGCCACGCAGGCCCATGACCGGAAGACGCCGACCGTTGACCAGGGTCAGTGTCGCGTCCGCGCCTAGTCCGCGCAGATTGAGACCTGAACCGCCGCCGATATTGCCGTTCTGAAAAGAGATGTGCTGAGCGAATCCACCGTTGAACACCTGTGGCAAGGTCCGCATCAGTTCTTCAGTGGTGGAGAGGCCGCTTTGCTCAATCTCGGCCCGGTCGATCGTGACTACATTAGATCCGACAGGGGCCATACCGCGGATACGGGTCCCGGTGACTACGATTTCCTCGTCCGCCTCGGTGCCGGTGGTCGCTTCGGCGCGAACGCGCGTCTCAGCGTTCGCGCGGCCGGGCTGGGGGCTCTGATCTTGCTCCAGCGAGAGCGTATTTATAGGCGTAATCTCGCCCCGGACATTGGAGTTGGAAAGCAACTGAGACAGCGCTTCTTCGCGCGTGAAGCGCCCATGCACCGCTGGCGCAAATTGGCCAGCAAAGCGGTCCGCTGGGACAAGTGTGCTCAGTCCGGATTGTTGCGCGTATAATGCGAGGGCGCTGGAGAGCGGTTGTGCTGGGATGTTGTACTCGATCCGGGTTTCACCAGCGAGCTCAGCGCCGTTGGTCTGAGCACGTGCGTCAGGCGCGAACGCAAATGGCGACACGCCCAACAACAGTCCGGCAACCCAATGCGAAACGCGCTCCGCGCGCTTGACGGTTTTGGTCAAGCTCACCTCCCCTTGGACCGCATGCTCGGTCTTCAAGAAGGGGAGACGAATGGCCTTGGCAAAAACGACAACGACCGGGAGTTTTTCTCGCGCTCAGTCGCTGCGCAACACTATGACGCCATCGGCCCGGCGATCGGCGCTGACCCCGACATTGTTTTCCAACAATCCGAGAAACGCCTCAACGTCGTCCCCCGCCACGTACCCCGCGAGACGCACTTGCGCGGTCGCGGTGTCGGCGAACGCGAAGCGAACACCCGAAAAGCGCGTCACCTCAGCCGCTGCTTCGCGCAAGGATTGGCCGTCGAGCGCCACCATACGCTCGCGCCAGACCAGCCGGCGATCTAGGGCGTCCCGCTCCAGAACTGAAACGGTTGGAGCGCCACCGGCCAGCTCGATCTCCTGATCGGCTGACGCCGCCACACTGTTGTCAGGTGAGAACAGCATCTCGCGGCGTGCTTCGACACGTCCGCTGAGGACTGTGGTGATGGCTGCATCGGGTCCCAGCCGCACGACGAACGAGGTGCCGAGCACGCGGATTGCTCCGAACTTGGTCGTCACGACGAAGGGCCGCGAGGCGTCGTGCGCAACATTAAAGAGCGCCACGCCTTCTTCGAACCGCACGCGGCGTTCATCGCCCTCGAAACTCGCCCGCAACCGAGCGCCAGGCGCCATCTCGATCGTGGTGCCGTCGCTTAATCGCACTAGGCGCTCCTGTTCCGGCGCCGTGGCATAGATGGCGCCCGGCTCGTCCCGAAGCGGGCTGAGCGGTGAGATGACGAACAAGGCGAGAGCGGCCGCTGCCGAGACCCCGGCGATCGCGATCGGCCGAACTGGGACCCGTGTCCTCCGATGGCGAACCTCGCCGAGTGGTTCTGTCGCTAAGACGGCATCGATCTTGTCGGCAGTCGTGGAGACCGCCTCATAGGCGCGCTTATGGGTGTCGTCCGCGGCAAGCCAAGCCTGGAACGCGTCAATGTCTTGGCGGCTGACGCGGGGCTCGTCCAAGACCACGAGCCAGTGCGCGGCCTCCAATTCGGCCTGTGTTGGCTCGCGGTGGGCCATGGCGATCTGTCTTAAGGCGCCGGAGCGCCGCCGTCAGCGGCGGTCAGCCTGGCGTGACAAAAGGCGATGGCCCTCAAGACGAGCCGCTGCACCTGACGCTCGCTTACGCCCAGGGCCGTCGCGACCTCGGCAGGTGGCAAGAGTTCAACCCGGCGCATCAGCAGCGCCTTGCGTTCAAGTTCCGGCAGCGCCGCGATCGCCGCACGCAGGGCTGCCGCCTCTTCAGCGGCAATGCAATGATCCTCGGCGCTGGGCGCGTTCGCAGCAGCCGGCACAAGATCAATGCTCGCGACGGCGCGATAGGGCGCTGCCTTGTGCCTTCGGAGCGCATCTACTGCCATGTTCTTTGCGGTTTGGAATAAGAACGCTCGAGGCGACACGATCTGTCTGGCGTCAGCTGCGCACAGACGTAAGAAACTGTCCTGTGCGATATCCTCTGGAGAGACGTTTGCGCCGAAGCGGCGCAGAAATCGTCTGAGGACGCCAGCCTCGTTAACGAATAGCCGCCTGAGTTCCAGTTCCCCCCTCATAGAACTTCAATCAGCGTTTCGCGAAGCGCTCCGGCTCCGCAAACCAGAATTGACGCATTCGCCTGCGCGACGGCGTCCGACGAATGAACGAGTATCGCTTTGCCGAATGGACCTTCAGTGAGCACATTTGCGAGTGCGGCCACGTCCGCAGCGTCTAGAGTGTCAACGCAGCGCGCTACGACGGCTAAGCCACTTTGCGTCTTGAATGCGATGTCCAACGCATCGTCGCGCGCCCAGACAAGCGCGAGTGGCTTAACGCCCAGTTCCGCTAGGGTTTCCTGAAGTCGTTCGGCTGCTACTGGTTGGCTTGCGACGACGCCCATCTGCTCTTGCCGAAGAACCCTACAGAATAGGGACTATAGTCCCTGGTGACTATAATCGTCATCCCGTTTCTTCTGTTCGATGGAGTGGGAGCGAATAGTTTGCGCCAATGTCCTGCGTCTGCGGGAAGCGCGAGGACTTACGCAAGAACAGCTCGCTGTGGATGCAGGGCTCGACGTCACTTACTTGCGCGAGATTGAGAAGGGTGGGGCAAACCCGACCGTCAAGAAGATCGCAGGTTTAGCGGAGGCGCTTGGCGTGTTTCCTGCCGACCTCTTTGAACTCCCGAAGTAAATAAGGACTATAGTCCCTGGTGACTATAAGCCCGGTGCGATTGACTTCTGGCTATGGACTGGAAGGCGCTCGTGGGCGCAAATATTCGGAAGCTGCGCGTTCGCAGAAAGCTGAGTCAAGAACAGCTCGCGCACGATTCTGAGATAGACCTCACTTATTTGGGTGGAATTGAACGAGGGAAGCGAAATCCCAGCTTATTGGTTCTGGTGCGCATTGCCGACCAATTGGGCGTGCATCCCAGCAAGCTGTTGGCGGAGTAGGTTAACGCACCGATCCTCAGGGATCGCAGCCCAACGCGCTGAGACGGCACGGCGGGCTCAGCGCGGAATGGAAGAGCCCCGCGCACCGAAGGGCCGCGAGGCTCTGAATCTCTCAAAGGCGGCAGAAGCACGCGAGGACTGTCCGTAGCAATAAGTCTGTATCTGGGAGCGTTTCAGCGCGTTCGCGCCGGGGTTAATACAGTCAAACCTTGGTCGACGTCTCAGGGCGCGATGGTTGTGCCCGCGTTGCACAGCGCGGGCGCCTCTATCTTTTTCCTGCGAGGTGTGGAGGCCGCACAAGTGATTTGAACACTTGACCTCCGCATTACGAATGCGGCGCTCTTACCAGCTGCGCTAAGGCGGCACCGTCGCCGGGCGCGGCTGACTTCTTTATTGGCGGGCGGCTTCGACCTCGGCGCGGACGAGGTCGTAGAGCTGCTGTGGACCGAAACTTGGCAGTGGCCTTTCGTTGACGAAGAAAGTGGGCGTTCCCCTAACGCCAAGCGCCGTCGCATCGGCGATGTCTTGTCTAAGCACGGTGGTGATTGCGGGCGCCATCATTCCCGATCGCGCTTGCGTCACATCAAGACCCGCGCCTGCGGCGACGGTCCAAGCCCTTTCCAATTGCGGGTTGCCGTGAACAGCCCATTGCGGCTGTTCGACGAACAAAGCCTCCAGCACCGGCTCGAAAACATTCTGCCGCCGCGCCGTTTCCAGAATGCGCACCGCCTCGTCGGAGCCTTCGTGCAAGGGCGTGTAGCGCAGCACCAAGCGTACCTCGTTGGGATATTGCGCCATGATCTGCTTCACGATCGGATGGAAGGCGCGGCAGGCTTCACAAGAAGGATCAAAGAATTCAACGATCGTCACGGGTGCGTTAGCGGGCCCGATCACCGGAGAATGACGCCGCACATAGACGTTCCATGTTGGAGCGGGCACTGACGCGCTTGCTGCTGGGGCTTCGCCATCGGCGGAGGCCGCTCCAGTATCGGTGGCGCTGCCGGTTGGCGCATCAGGCGCTGCATCAATCGGCGCCGCGATCGGCGCCTGCGGCGGCGCGAAGTCAATGGTGGCGTCTTCGCCGGCGCCTCGAAAGAAAAAGGCTGCCAGCGCAAAGAGCGCGAGCGCGCCGGCGGCGATGGCAATGACGATGGTGCGTCTGTTCACGATGACCTCCGGCGAACAAATATGAGGAGAACGACGATTGCCGAAAATGCGGCGAGTGAAAGAGCTGGAATCGATAGCCATCCGAAGAGCGTCATGGCGGCGCTGGAGCAGGATGGTCCCGCCCCGCACTGAACGATCGGTTCTTGGATGAGGCCGACTTGGAGGAGGGTGTGATAGAGCGCGACCAACCCGCCGATCGCGGCCAGCGGCAGTGCGTAACGCCAGACGCCAGCATCGGAGCGGATGCACGCGACTAAGAGAATAATGGCGAGCGGAAACATGAAGGCGCGCTGGAACCAACACAGATAACACGGCGCCTGACCCAAGACCTCACCGATGAACAAGGCCCCGAGGCTTGCGCAAAGCGCGATCAGCCAGGCTGCGAGCAGCAGCCACCATGAGCTGCGATCTTCGGCGTGGGGCGCGCTCGCCGGTCGGTTCGTCTCAAGGTGCGTCATGGCTCGTGCTTCCGTGCAAGCACCGCCAACGTCCAACCGAAACCCGCTTTCGCAAGCGCCTTCTCCAGGCCGCGCCCGAACACGGCGCGCAACACGCGCTTTGCCTGTAAGCCCGCGATCAAACGCATCGGGCCTCGATTGGCGGCCGGCGTGAGCGTCTCGATCGTGAGAAGCTCGAAATGAGGCGCTAGCAGCGCTTTGAGTTCGTCGCGGTTAAACCATCGGCGCAGGTGTCCAGGCTGTTGCGGCGCCACCGTGTTGAATTTCTCGAGCACCGGCCGGTTTTGCGTCGCCAGCATCAAATATCCACCGGGATGCAGAAGTGCGCTGAGCTTGGCGATAAAGGCGTCGTGGTCTTCGACATGGGAGAGCACTTCAAGACTGACGACAACGTCGAACTGTTCCTCGAAGTCGAGCGCCATGAAGTCGCCGGCGATAAACTTCACATCCGGCACGCGCCCTCGCGCCCGCGCCAGAACTTCATCCGACAGATCTGTTGCGGTCACCTGGCCGAATTGTTTGAGCGCGGGACAAAGCCAGCCCGCGCCGCAGCCGACCTCCAGGATGCTGAAGTCGGTTCGGCCTAAATTGGAAAGCCAACGGAAAACGGCGTCGCGCTGATCCAGCGATACATCGCTCAGTCTCTGCTCGCGATGGGATGCGTCCCATTCGTTCCAATAGCTGCGCTGCAACTCGATCGGCTGGTTCACTGGATTGGCTCCCCTAATCGTGTCGCGCGCCGGGCTCGACGCTGATGCGCACGCGAACAATTTGCGCCGTCGGGTCCGGCGCGAGTTCGACATGGACCGCACTTGAAGAGCGGTCGCGCACCGAGAGCGGGTCGTTCCAGCCGCCTTCGGTCAGCCCGAGGCTCGCGCCATTGGCGTCGAACGTCTCGACATGAAGATGCGCGTTGATGAGGCCGGCCCGGCCCGTCTCGCGCCGCGCCCAACCGTGGACGTAAGCGCGCCCATCGGCGCGGCGTTCGAGGTCAAAGCCGCGAAGGCGGACTTTGTGGCCGCTTATCAATTCGACAGCGGCCTCCGGCGCCGGCGCTTGCGCGGCTGCCGAACCTGCAACAAGCAGGGCGGCCAGAAAAATCGAGACTGCTTTCATGTGTGCCCCGTGGTGAGGTGAGCCGGCGGCGCCAACGCCATGCGTCAGCGCCGCCAGTCCGTCGATTATTGGATGGTGAAGTGCAGCGTGCCTTCCATGGCGTGGCCGTCGCCGGTGGCGTTCCAGTGCACCTCATAGGCGCCCGGTCCCAGCGCCGGCAGCGGAATGGAATAGCTCGCTGTCGCCGCGGCCGGCGCGGTGAACGTCACCGGAATGGCGGTGTGCCCCGGTCCGTGCAATTGCACTTGGGTCAGCACCACGGCGTGCTCGAACGTCAGCGACAGCGCCGATGGCGCAGCCGTCAGCACCGCGTCGTCGGCCGGCACGGATTGCACTTCGGCGTTGTCGCCGTGCGTCTCCTGCGCCAGCGCCGGCGTTGCGCAGAGCGCCAATGCCGCGGCGAGAATGAGTCGTTTCATGTATGTCCTCCTTGGTTGACCCAGCACCTGTGTTGAAAAATTTTGCGGGATGACGCTGCTCATGCATCGATCTCCCCGTGTTGGTCGGACGCCGCCGGCAGCACGTCGGCTGGATCGGCAAGTGCGCCGTTCTCACGCATCTCGACATGCACATGATTGGTGATGCCGCGCGGATAACGGCGGCTCAGATCCTGCGCGCGTCCGATCGGTTCGCCTGCACGCACGACGGCGCCGAGTTCAACCAGGGGCCCGACATAGAGCACCCGCACGTCGCGCGTTTGGTCTTCGCTTGTGAGTTCAACGTAGCGGTAGCGCTCGTCGCCGCGATAGGCGAAGCCGATGCGCTGCACGACGCCAGCGATCGGCGCGCGCACCACTTCACCCGGCTCGGCGATATAGTCTGCGCCGCGATGGCGGCGCGCGCCGCCGCCGCGCGAGGCGCCGAAGGCGCCCGCGCCATAGACGTCCTCGCCGCGCAGCGAATGACCGGTTGGATTCACGAGGTCCGGCGCCGGCGGCGGCAAGGTGTAGGTCGTGGCTTTCATGGGCGCGGGCGCTGTCGCAAATGCTTGCGCGGCCACGCCAGCGCCGACGCAGCCGGCCAATGCTAACACCGTAACGGTTATCGCGGCCGCGCCCGGGGGGGCCGGGAAAGTGACGCGGCCGCGCCGCCTTGCATGAGAGGATGCGCTCATGTGGCGGAGTCCTTGTAGGCGAGGAGGCGAAGCGCATTGGCGACCACGATGAGCGTTGAGCCTTCGTGGAAGATGATCGCTGCGCCGATCTGCAGGCCAAAGATGGTGGAAGGGATGAGCACGGCGACGACGCCGAGGCTCACCCAAAGATTTTGCCGGATGATGCTGGTCGTTTGTCGGCTGAGGCCCACCGCGAAGGGCAAGTGCTTGAGATCGTCCGCCATCAAGGCGACATCGGCGGTTTCAAGCGCAACGTCCGAGCCTGCGGCCCCCATCGCGACGCCGACATTGGCGTTGGCGAGCGCGGGCGCATCGTTGACGCCGTCGCCGATCATGGCGACGCCGCCGCGTTCAACCTTGAGCGTGTTGATCGCCGCGACTTTCTCATCGGGCATCAGCGCGCCGAACGCTTGATCAAGCCCAATGCTGCCTGCCACCGCATCAGCGACGCGCTGATTGTCCCCGCTCAGCATGACGACGCGCCGGATGCCGAGGCGCCGGAGGCGTTCGACGGTCGCCTTCGCGGCTGGGCGCTCGGTGTCCATGACGCCGAGCACGCCCAGATAGCGGGCGCCGCGCCGCACCACCATGACGGTGCGCCCTGACGATTCCAGATTGGTGACGATGAGCCGAAGCTCGTTCGGCATTGGCGCGGGGCCGGTCTCGAAGAGGCCCGGCTTGCCAATCTGCACCACAGCGCCGTCGATGCGGCCCTGAATGCCTTTGCCGGTGATGCTCTCGACCGCTTCAGCGCGCGGCACGGGCGCCTCACCCAAACGTTCGCCGCCGTCACGCACGATCGCGCCGGCGAGGGGATGGTCGCTGCTGCGTTCGATCGCCACGGCGACGGCCAGCAATTCCTCTTCCGTGACGCCGAAGAGGGGTTTTACGTCGGTCAGACAAGGTTTGCCCTCGGTCAGCGTGCCGGTCTTGTCGAAGGCGATTGCGCTAACGCGCCCGAGCGCTTCAAGCGCTGCGCCGCCTTTGACCAGAACACCGCCGCGCGCCGCGCGCGCGACCCCGCTCAGCACCGCGCTTGGCACAGAGATGGCGAGCGCGCAGGGGCTTGCGGCCACCAGCACCGCCATGGCGCGATAGAAGCTGTCGGCGAACGGCTCATCGACGACGATCCAGGCAAAGAGAAGCGCACCAACCAAGCCGAGCACGCACGGCACGAAGATGCGCTCGAACTTGTCGGTGAAATTCTGTGTCGGCGAACGCTGCGATTCGGCTTCCGCCACTAACGTGACGATGCGCGCGAGCATGCTCTCGGTGGCGAGACGCGAAACGCGCACATCGATGGCGCCC
Source organism: uncultured Caulobacteraceae bacterium (assembly GCA_937967425.1). The sequence continues at coordinate 77,704 of CALBST010000117.1, read as the reverse complement.
GCGCCATTGATCGCGCCCGCGAACACCCGGTGCTGCGCCGGCGCCTTGGCGAAGTCGGGGTAAGCATCAGCGCTGGCGGCGGCTTGCTTTTCCACCGGCGCGCTCTCGCCCGTGATCGGCGCTTCATTGACCGCGCTTTCGCCCGCGACGACGACGCCATCTGCCGGAAGCCGCTCGTTCGGCCAGACCATGATGATGTCGCCGACCTTGAGATCGGCGACGGCCACCTCTTCGACGGCGTCGCCGCGCCGCAACTGGGCGCGTTCCGGCGTTAGCTGTCCGAGCGCTTCGATCGCTTTCTTGGCGCGCCCCATCGCCCAATTCTCGAGCCCGTGACCTAAGCTGAAGAGAAAGAGGAGGAGCGCGCCTTCAGCCCAGGCGCCTAGGAGGGCCGCGCCAACGGCCGCCACCAGCATGAGTGAGTCGATGCGGAACTGCCGCCGGCGCAGATTGTCGAGCGCCTCACGCGTGGTGAAATAACCGCCCAGCAGGTAAGCGCCGATGAAGGCGACCAGCGGCAGCGGCTCTATGCCAGCGCGTTCGGCGAGCCACCCGGCGGCGAGCGCTGCGCCAGAGCCCAATGCGAAGAAGAGCTCGCTGCGTTCGCCGAACGGTCCGCCATGCGCATGATCATGACCTTTGCCGGTCTCATGATTGTGCGAAGCGCTGGTCTTGGCGGACGCGGCGTCGCTCTCAAGCAGCGCCAGCACGCGCGCGCTGTCGAGCGATTTAGGGTCGAATTCGATGAGGGCTTCGCCATTGTCGAACTCGTCGACACTGATGACGCCTTTGGCGTCGCGCAGCCGGGCCAGTTTTTGCTTCGGCGCTTCAGAAGGCAGCGCCAGTGTGACGTGACCGCGTTGACGGCCAACTTGGACGCCCATTTGCGCCGCGGTCGCGCGCACCTTGGCGGGCGTGGTGCGCGCCGGATCATAATGCACGCAGATTTTGAGCGGTCCGCGGTTGGGGTCGTTGACGATGTGCGCCTGGCTGACCGCGGCGATAGTCTGAACGCGCTTGGTGAGATCAAGCGCGCAGCGTTTGCAGCGCCCGGCCGAGGGCGAGCGCAACAAGCCGCCGACGTCGATGCGTTCCTTCTTGGCGTTGGCCATGATTTGCGCCCGCCCCCGCGCCTAAAGCCGCGCCAAGCGCGCATCGAGAGTGCGCACCATGCCGTCGGGTGTCTGGAAAGCGTGATCCTCATCGAGCACGCCGTCGAACAGGAACGAAGGCGTGTGGCTGACGCCCAGCGCCATGGCCCCTTCGATGCTGCGTTGAATGCGCTGGACGCCTTCTGGGTCGTTGAAGCAGGCGAGGATCTGCGCTTGCGACAATCCCCATTCGCCGCCGGCCGCGAGCAACGCGTCGCGTACGCCGCCAAGCGTGCCTGCGCCTAATATCGCGCTCTGGCGCTCAAACAGAATTCCGACCCGGCGGAGATATTCGTCTGGGCTCGCGCGCTCGCAGCGCGCCAACTGAAACATCGCCAGGGCGACGGCAGGCGGCGGGGTCGCCATCTCGCGTAAGGTGAAACGAACGCGGCCCGTATCGATGTAGCGCGCCTTCAGAGCCGTCCAGTTGGCGAGATGAAATTGCGCGCAATGAGGGCACGTCATCGAGGCGTATTCGGTGAGGTGGAGCGGCGCTGACGCCGACCCAATGGTCATGTCGTCCGATGATTGCGCGTAGGCCCAAGCCGGCGCGCTTGTCGCGGCGGCGGCTGTGATGAGGAAGCGGCGGCGATGAGGCGTCATGGCGCAGCGCTCTCGATGGCGATGACGGCGGCGACCGCGCTTATGACGGCGGCGATCCGCAACGCAGCTTGGACGCGCTCAAGCGTTACGTTGCGCTTGTGCAGCTCGGCTTCATGGACATTGAGACAAACACCGCATTGACGCACGGCGGAAACAGCAAGCGCCCAGAGTTCGAAGTCGATCTTGTCGACGTCTTTCTGCGAGAGCGCCGTCATGGCGAGGCCGGGCTGTTGGCCGCGATAATCGTGATTGTTGAGCTGATTGACCGCCGAATAATAGACCGTGTTCATCGCCATGATGGTTGCGGCGGACTTGGCGGCATTGCGCGCGGCGGGCGTCAGCCGGGCGGACGCCTCGCTTTCGAGCGCGGCGATTAGGCGTGCTTGGCCGGTGGCGTAAGCGCAGGCGAGAAAGCAGCCCCATTTCTGCTGTTCGCTCAAGAGCTGCTCTTCGCTCAGCGTGATCAGATTGTGCTTTTGATCGGCCGCGTAGGCGGGAAGTGCATCGCGAAGGGATTGCAACGACATGGGGTAACCTACCTTTCCAAACGAGGGGTCGCGGAGGGCGCCGCGCACGTCGCGCGGCGCACCGGAAAACGCGCGGCGCCGACAACGCCGTCATTGAAGGCGACACGCAGCATGATCGAGCGCGCCGTGATCGCGCTGGACGTTTCGCCGATCATCAATCCTGGCGCCGCGCGCGAGAGCGTGATGGCTTCGACGCCGCGCGCGGAGGCGAAGGACGCGCTCGCCGTCGCATCAAGCGGCGCGCCCGACTCATCGTGGAGGCGCACCTCGATGCGCTGCGCGCGCACGGCGAGTTCGACTTCGCCGCGCCCGATCTGACGGACAAAGCCGCCGCAATGGCCGGCCCCGGACGCCGCCGCCGGCTCTGCGGCCGCGCTGAGAAGCGCAACCGCCAACGCGGCGAAAAGCGGCGAGAGCCGGTTCATTCGGCTTGCGCCGGAGCTGCGCCGCCGCCTGAATAGGCGGTCGGCATCTCGCCTTCGCGCAATTGGTGGCCGCTCTTCAGCATCAGCCGGCAGATCGCGGGCAGCACAAAGAGCGTGAGCAGCGTTGCGGTGATGAGGCCGCCGATGACGACGGTGGCCAGAGGCTTTTGCACTTCAGCGCCGGTGCCGTGCGCGATCGCCATCGGCACAAAGCCGATGGCCGGCACAATGCCGGTCATCAACACGGCGCGGAACTTCTCGATCATGCCTTCGCGGATGGCCTCGTCGACAGGCATGCCGAGGTCGAGGCGGCTGTTGATGCTCGTCATGACGACGAGGCCATTGAGCACCGCGACACCGGCAAGACAGATGAAGCCAACCGCGGCCGAGATCGAGAACGGCATGCCGGTCAAAACAAGCGTGAACACGCCTCCCGCGAGCGCCAGCGGCACGGCGGTGAACACAGCGCCGGCCGCGCGGAAGGTTCCAAGCGCCATGTAGAGGATGCCGAAGATCAAGACAAAGCACGCCGGCACGATCAGCGACATACGCTGAGATGCCGATTGCAGGTTCTCGAACTGGCCGCCCCAGACCAGATACGCTCCAGTCGGAAGCGACACCTCGCTGACCCGCCGCTGCGCTTCCGTGACGAAAGAGCCTAAGTCGCGCCCGCGCACGTTTGCTTGCACGACGACGCGGCGGCTGCCGTTTTCGCGGCTGACCTGATTGAGGCCCTCCGAGAAGGTGAAGGTCGCAACTTCGCGCAATGGAATGGAGGCGCGCGGTCCGTTCTCGGTTTCCGGCAGCATCACAGGCAATGCCCCGACGGCGTCGAGGTCGTCGCGCACGGCTTCCGGCAATCGCACCACCACGTCGAAGCGGCGATCGCCTTCAAAGACGAGCCCTGCTTCGCGTCCGCCCATCGCCGTCGCCACGGTGTCGGTGACGTCCTGCAATGAGAGCCCATAGCGGGCGATGGCGTCACGGTCGAAACGAACATCGAGCGTCGGGAAGCCACCCGTCTGTTCGACTTTGACGTCGGCGGCGCCATCAATCGACTGCAGTACGCTAGCAATGCTCCCGGCAGCCGCGCTCATCTCGGTCAGGTCTTCACCATAGATCTTGATCGCGACATCGCCGCGGACGCCCGCGATGAGTTCGTTGAAGCGCATCTGGATCGGCTGCGTGAATTCATAGGAATTGCCGATCAGCTGCGAGAGACGGGCTTCCATGCGCGCGATCAGTTCAGCCTTCGGCTCGTTCGGGTTTAGCCATTCCGAGCGCGGCCTCAAGATCACGAACGAGTCCGAGATGTTGACCGGCATCGGGTCTGACGCCACTTCCGCGGTGCCGGTTTTCGAGAACACGAAAGCGACTTCCGGAAACTCGGAGATGATCTGTTCGACGCGCGCCTGCATGGCGGTCGATTGCTGCAGCGAAGTTGACGGGATGCGCACCGCCTGAATGGCGATGTCCTGTTCGTCGAGTTGGGGAATGAACTCGCGTCCGAGCGTGAAGAAGAGCGCGCCCGCGAGAGCGAAGATCGCCACGCCCGCGGCGATCACCGTCTTGGGCTTCCGGAGCGAATAATCGAGACCCGGCTCATAGCGGTTGCGCGCGATCTCGATCGCCTTGACTTCCTTTTCGGCGACTTTGCCGCGAATGAGGAGGGCGACCATCGCCGGCACAAAGGTCAGCGACAGGATGAAAGCCGCGGCCAAGGCCAGCATCAAGGTGATCGCCATCGGCGAGAACATCTTGCCTTCGACGCCCGAGAAAGTGAGCAAGGGCGCGAAGACGAGGAAGATAATCATCTGACCAAAGATGGTCGGTTTGATCATCTCGCGGCTCGCTTCCATCGTTTCGTGAAGGCGCTCTTGCAGCGTGAGTAGGCGGCCTTCGTGATGCTGTCTTTCCGACAAACGCCTCAGACAATTCTCGATGATGATTACGGACCCATCGACGATGAGGCCGAAATCGAGCGCGCCCAGGCTCATGAGATTGCCGGACACGCCGAAGAAGTTCATGCCGATCGACGTCATCAGCATCGAGAGCGGGATGATGAGGGTGGCGATGACTGCGGCGCGGACGTTGCCGAGCAGCAGAAAAAGCACCACCGCGACAAGCAACGCGCCTTCGGCCAAATTGCGCTCGACCGTGGCGATGGTGGCGTTCACAAGCTTGGAGCGATCATAAACGACTTCAGCGACGATGCCTGGCGGCAAAGTCTGCGTGATCTGCTGAAGCCGCTCGGCTGCGGCGGCCGCAACCGTGCGGCTATTGCCGCCCGTCAGCATCAAGACCGTGCCGACGACAACTTCGCGTCCGCCTTCGGTTGCCGCGCCCGTGCGCAGATCGCCGCCCACGCTCACATTGGCGACGTCGCGCACGGTAATCGGCACGCCGTCGCGTGTGGCGACGACAGCTTCGGAAATTTCTTCAAGCGTGCGGATGCGGGCGTCGGCGCGCACCAGGAAGGATTCACCGCCCTGCTGAATGAAGTTGGCGCCTACCGAAAGATTGGCGCGGTCGAGCGCTTCGGCGAGTTCGGAAAAGGAAATGCCATAAGCGGAGAGCGCGCCCGCATCGGGTTCGACCACGTATTGCTTTTCATAGCCGCCGATAGAGTCGATGCCGGCCACGCCGCCAACCGAGCGCATCTGCGGACGGATCATCCAATCCTGGATCGTGCGCAGATAGCCCGCTTGCGAGACCGGATCGGTGAGACGCTCGCCCTCGACGGTGAGATAGGCGCCATCGGGCTGCCAGCCAGGCTGGCCCGCTTCAACGCGCGCGCCGTCGGCATTGGGATCGGCGTAATGCACCGTCCACATCAGGACTTCGCCAAGGCCGGTTGAAATCGGCCCCATCTGCGGCTCAACGCCTTCGGGCAAACTCTCGCGCGCTTGCGTCAGCCGCTCAGCCACTTGCTGGCGGGCGAAGTAGATATCGACACTGTCGTTGAACACGACAGTGACCTGACTGAATCCGTTGCGGGAGATCGAACGCGTGTTCTGCAGGCCGACAATGCCGGACATTGCCGTTTCGACCGGATAGGTAACGAGGCGCTCGACATCGAGGGGGCCGAACGAGGGTGCGACCGTGTTGATCTGCACTTGCCGGTTGGTGATGTCGGGCACCGCGTCGATGGGCAGACGCATGATGTTGTAGACGCCGATGCCGGCGACGATGAGGACGATCGCCATGACGGCCCAGCGGGCTTTGACGGCGAGTTCGATGAGGCGGCTGATCATGTGTGCGGGATCCGGTCGGGATTGAAGAGGGGCGGTCTCAGTGGTCGTGCGAGGCGGAGCCCTTCCCGATCTCGGCCTTCACCAAGAAGGCGTTTTCGGAGACGTAGGCTTCGCCGGCCGCGAGGCCCGAGAGGATCTCAACTTGCGTTGCACCGGTTCGTCCAAGTGTGACTGGCCGCGCTTCGTAAGTGTCTGCGGAGACGCGCACGAAAACGACGCTCCTGCCTTCGACCGTCTGCACCGCGTCACGCGGCACTGCGACCGCTGCTTGTTGTGCGGCTGTCACCACCGCGCCGCGCACGGCCATGCCGGGACGCAGCGACGAGCCTTGCGCGGCCGTCAGCGGCGCGCGCGCGATCAGAGTTTGGCTGTGTGCGTCGGCGGTTGGCAGCACGCTCGCGATCTGCGCTTCGACGCGCGTGGCTCCATCGAGACCGGTGATGAAGACGCGTTGCCCGGCGCTAATGCGGCCGATGTCGCGTGTGGCGACATTGAGTTCGGCTTGCAGGCGCGAAAGATCACCGACCACGAAGAGCGGCTGATCGCTTGTCACATCGCCGATATTGGTCTGGCGGTCGAGCACCACGCCCGCGATTGGCGTGCCGACGGCGTAAGTCTGAAGGCTCTCGGCGCTTTCGACTCGCGCCAAGGTTTCCCCGCGCCTGACGCTATCGCCGACATTGCGTAGAACCGCGCGAACAGGCCCAGGATAAGGCGCATGCACTTCAGCGCGCGCCGAGGGCTGGAGCATGATGCGACCTGTCAGGTTGAGCGTTTCCTCGATTGCCCCGGGCCGCGCGGTCGCGACGACAATGCCTGACGTTTCGGCCGCTTCTACCGGGATAGTGACGCGCTCAGCGGCGCCTTCCTCACCTTCGGCATGACCTTCTTCGCCTTCTTCGTGGGCTGCTTCGCCTTCTTCGTGGGCTGCTTCGCCTTCCTCGTGGCCAGCCTCGGCCGCGGGTTGTTCGGATTCAGCTTCGCCAGCGCCGCAGCCGGCGAGACCAAGCGCAAAAACCAACGCGATAGGGGCGAGCGCGGCAGACTTCATTCTGAAGGTGTTCATTGGTGTTGCTCCTCGAAGGGCAGCGCTTCGCCGAAGCGCGCCGTGAGGCGGTCAAGTGCTGCCTCGTTGTTGTGGAAAGAACGCAAGGCTTCGACGCGCGCCTGGCGCGCGTCGGAGAGCGCGCGCTGAGCGTCGAGAACGTCGAGATAGGAGAAGGCGCCGCGATTGTAGCCGTCCTGCGCCAGAGAGAGCGCGCGTTCGGCTTGCGGGATGACATCTTCTTCAGTCGATTGAACCGCCGCCGCGTCGGTAGCGATGGCGCGTTCGAGGGCTGCGTATTCTCGCGACAGCGAACGCCGCCCCGCTTCCAACTCCAATTCCGCGCGGCGTTGCTCGGCCCGGGCGCGCGCGACCGAGCCTTGATTGCGGTCGAACACTCCAAGCGGGATCGACACGCCGGCGACCAATGCGCCTTCGCCGTCGCGATCCTCGAACCTGCGATATCCTAGACTGAGTGTCGGGTTCTGCCATGACAGTGAACGTTCAACGCTCAATGCCGCGCCCGAACGATCGCGCTCGGCGGTGAGGCGGGCGATGTCGGGGCTCGCATCACCTAACGCATCGTGTTCGTGATCTCGTGCGCGCGGTAATGCAAAATCCGCGGACACCAGGCTGAAGCCATCGTCGCCGCCAAAGTAAGATGCAAGGCGGGCGCGGGCTGTTGCGGCTTCGGAGCGCGCGCGCGTGAGCGCGATACGCGCTTCCGACAAGCCTGCTTCGGCGCGTGCGCCCGCCATCAATGGATCGCGCGCAGCAGCCACCCGGCGTGCTACCGACGTGCTGAGCGCTTCCGCGGTGGCCAGACGCTCTTCGGCAATCGTCACCAGCTCTTCTGCTGCGAGCGCGTCGTAGTAGGCGGTCTGAACATCGCGCGCGAGATCGAGACCGCGCAGAATGCGGTCGAGTTCCGCGCCGTGAAGTTCGCGATCGGCAAGGCGGATGCGAGCGCCGCGCCGGCCGCCGAACTCGACTTCTTGCGAAAGCGAAAAGGTCGTCTCCGCGCCGCTGAAGCCGCGTAGATCGCCGCGGCCATTGAAGTTCTCAACTTCGGCGTCGAACGTGGGGTTGGGCCGGACACGGGCTTGTTGCGCCCCGCCTTGCGCCGCCTCGACGCCCGCGCCCGCAGCGCTGAGGCCCGGATCGGATTGGAGCGCGCGCTCGATGGCGCTCGCCATCGTAAGCGGCGCACGCTCCTGAGCGAGCGCGGGCGGCGCAATGAGGGGCGCTGCGATCGCGCTGAGAGAAACGGTGGCGACATAGCGCAGAATGCGCGCCGAACGCCGTCTTGAACGGTGTGAATCGAGCATGAAAAGTCCGCGATGCGTGAAAAGTCACGCGCCGCAGACAAGCCCGCGGCGCGTTTAGACGATCGCGGTGGCTTTTGGTGGTCGCTCGAGACCTTCAGGCGCGTGCGAAAGCGCCGCGTCTACGCTGAGCGGCATGCGCACGCGAAGCGATGGTTGCGCGAGGACTGCGGTATTGTGCATCACAGGCGCGACACTGCTGGTGTGCGCCGCGCAGCAATGATGCGCCGGTTGGAACGGCCCGTCCGGATATTGGTCCTGATCAGAAGACGGTTGGACTTGATCGGCGCCATTGACGGCGTCGTAAGTTATCGCCGCTTGGGCCAAGTCAGCCGCGGCATGAGCAGGCGAGGCTTCTTCGAACATGACGAAAGCGAGCAGCGCGATGCAGAGCATCGCGACCCAGCGCCTCCAGTTCATGTCACCCGAAGCTTGCACCCGCTTCACCCTTGAACGACCGCAGACGATTCGCGGCGAGCTTGGCTATATACAGCCCATGACCCACTGACGAACAGTAAACACATGATGGCGCCCACAGCGAAGTCAGGCCAGGGCGATCGTGTCGCAGCGGTCGCGGCAGCTGCGAGTATGACCAAAATGTTGCCGAAGGCGTCGTTGCGCGAGCAGAGCCACACTGAACGCAGGTTCGCATCGCCCTCGCGCATCGGCAGCAACATTATAACAGCGCCGAGATTCACCGCTAAGGCGAGCGCGCCGATTAGCCCCATTGGCGCCGCCTCCGGCGGTTCGGGCGAGATGAGCTTTGCTATCGCCATTGCTAGAATGAGCGCGCCCATCGCCAGCATCGCCGCGCTCTTCACGAGCGCCGCGCGCGTGCGGATGTGCGCGGCGCGGCCGATGGCCCAGAGTGTTACGCCGTAGGTCGCAGCATCGGCTGCGAAGTCGAGAGCATCGGCCTGTAGAGCAAGCGACCCAATCGCGTGTCCGCCAATTGTCTCCACACCGAACATCGCCGCGTTGGCGACGAGCACGATCCAGAGGATGCGCCGTGCGCGCGCATCGACCGGATCGGGTCCAACTTTGCCGCAGCCATCACCGCACTTGTCGCTCATGCCGGGCGTCTCCGGCCGAAAGAACGGGCGACCTCAACCGCGTTGCGATCGTATGCCTCTTCTGCATCTTCTTGTTTTTTTCGCAGCGCCTCTTCCTCGAAACCTGCTTGCACGAGCGCGAGCGTCGAGGTGGCGAGGAGGGCAGCCAAGGGGCGCCAGGCGGCAGGCATCGGGAAGCTCTCGAAATCCAATGCCCCACGCTCTACATTCTCTAGTCACTAGAGGATCAAGAGCAAAATGCTGAATATCGGAGCGGTCTCGAAGCGCACCGGGATCAAGATACCAACGATACGGTTTTATGAAGCCGAAGGGCTTGTGGGCGCGCCGGCGCGGAGCGGCAGCGGCCGCCGCCTCTATACCGAATCCGAGGTCCGCCGGCTCTCTTTCATCCGGCACGCCCGCGCGCTTGGCTTCGAGTTGGACGACATCCGTTCATTGCTCGACCTTTCTGACCACCCAGAGCGGCCGTGCGGTGAGGCCGACCTCATCGCCCAGCGCCACCTCGATGACGTCGATGCACGTATTCTCCAATTGCGAGCGCTGAAGCGCGAACTTACGCGCATCGCACTGCCATGCGAGGGCGTGGCCGCAGGACAGTGCCGGGTCATCGAGGCCTTGGCAGATCACGGCGCCTGCGCTGAAGACCACCCACCAATATTGACCGTTTCGGTAAAGACCTCCGCACAGCGGCGCAACGCAACCTGAGGGTTTGGCCAATTGGGCGCGTATTGGTGGTGACCGAAGGCGGTTTCAGCGCTTTGACTTCATCGCGTAGTTAATTCGTTGCAACCAGGTGCGCTGCGTTGACGAATTAAATAGCGCTGACCAGTATTGTGGACGTGATGCGACGGGCTTGGCTCACCCTTTTGACGGCGTTCGTCCTTGTGGCGAGCGGCATTTCTGCGGCCGCCGCCGCGGAGAACTGCCCGATGCAGCAGGCTGCGGCTGTCCAGGCGCAGCACGATTGCTGTCCCGACCAAGGCGGCGACAAGAACCAACCCGTTCAGCAGCACGATATGGACGGCTGCATGATGGGCATGGCGTGCCGGACTGCGCCGGCAGTTGCGCCGACGTTTGCGCCAATCTCCCTACCGAACGCGTCCATTCTGATGGCGTCGCCCTTGTTGCGCGAGCCTGCGGAGCTAAGCGGACCGCTCCAGCAACTCTTCCGACCGCCACGAACCACCTGACACCGGAATTATAGCGCTCCCGCGCGTGTGAACGCGCGCGCTTGCGCTCGGGCTTTGTCCCCTTTTTCTCTGGAGTCAGTCATGCGCATCGCATGGGCATTGGCCTGCGCCGCCGTTTTGGCGCCGGCCGCTTACGCACAAGATTTGAGTTTCACCGAGGCGCTTGAACGCGCGGCATCCGATGGCCCGACCATCGTGGCGCGCAGTGCTGCCTTGGAGGCGGCGACGCGCTCGATCGGACCGGCAGGCGCATTGCCCGATCCTGAACTGGTGCTGGCGATCGATAACGTGCCGGCCACCGGTCCTGACCGCTATCGTCTCAACCGCGACGAGATGACGATGCAGCGCGTTGGCATCATGCAGGAAATGCTGAGCTTTGCTGAGTTGGGCGCACGCCGCGCCATGGCGCGAGCTGAAGCTGAGCGCGCTGGCGCAGGTCTCGAACTCGGGCGCCTCGAAGCGCGGCTGGGCGCGGCGCAAGCCTGGATCGGTCTTTATTATGCCGAGCGGCGTGTCGCGTTGCTTGAACGTCTCATCGTGGAATCGCGTGCTTCGGCAGAAGCGGCGCGCGCGCGTTTGGCAGCGGGCGCGGGCAGTGTCGATGAGGCCGTCACGGCCGAAGTCGAGGCCGCGCGCTTTGACGATCGCGCCGCAGAAGCCCGGACCGGCGTCGTCGCGATGCGCGCTGAACTGCGCCGCTGGGTTGGCGAAACTGCTGACGAAACGCTGAGCGCGGACGCCCCGGTGTTCGACGTAGACGCGCAGGCGCTGCGCGATCAGCTTTCTCGTCACCCCGCACTTGCAGCTTACGAAGCCGAAACCGCTGTTGCGCAGGCGGGCGTGCGCATGGCGCGCGCGCAGCGTTGGCCCGATTGGTCGTGGGAGGTTTCCTATGGTCGGCGCGACCCAGCGCTAGAAGACATGGCGTCCGTCGAAGTGCGTGTGGGGCTGCCGCTCTTCCAAGCTTGGCGGCAAGGGCCATTGGTCGATGCGCGGCGCGCCGATCTCGCACGCGTGGGCGCTGAACGCGACGCGACACTGCGTGAGCACGAAGCCATGCTGGAAGCGGGGCTTGCCCAACATGCAGCGCTCGCAGCAAGCGTGACGCGGGCGCGCGATGTGCGGTTGCCGCTGCTGCGTCAGCGCGCAGACGCGGCGTCCGGCGCCTTCGCTGCTGGAAACTCAAGTACAATCGTTTTGATCGCTGCGCGCCGTGACGCGCTCGAAGCGGAATTGGATCTGCTCGCGCTGGAAGAACGGCTCACCATGACGGGTGCGGCGCTTACACTGCAATATGCGGAGGCCGGCCAATGACAGAGACGCAGCACGAGCGTTTGCGGCGGTTCGCGCCCTTCATCCTTGGCGCCATGTTGCTGCTCGGTCTGGTAGGCGCAAGCGGCTATTGGCTGGGCGTCAATCGAGATGGCGCGACTCAAGCCGAGGCCAACCGCGAGGTGCTCTATTGGTACGACCCAATGCGGCCTGAGGTTCATTTCAACGAACCCGGCCAATCGCCCTTCATGGATATGGCGCTTGTGCCGCGTTACGCCGACGAAGGCGCTGGCGAAGCGGGCGTACGCATCGATCCGGGCGTTGCTCAGAATCTGGGCGTGCGCCTAGCGACCGTCGAGCGCTCCAACGTAGCGCGGTCTGTTGTCGCCGCGGGCGTCATCTCCTTCAGCGAACGCAGTCTCGCAGTGGTGCAAGCGCGCGCTGGCGGCTTCGTGGAGCGCGCCTATGGGCGCGCCGTTGGCGATGTGGTGCAGGCTGGCGCGCCGATCGTCGATGTGCGCGTACCGGAATGGACAGCCGCGCAAGCGGAGTATCTCGCGCTGCGCGGTGCGGGCGGCGATCTGGCGATCGCTGCGCGCCGGCGCCTTGTGATGATGGGGATGCCGGCCTCACTGATTGAGCGTGTTGAACGCGAGGGCGCCCCGCGCCCCGTCGTTACCATCGTAGCGCCGGTGACGGGCGCGATCACCGCGCTCGATATTCGCCAAGGTATGAGCGTGATGCCTGGCGCGTCGCTTGCCACCATCAATGGCTTGTCGCCGGTCTGGCTCATCGCGTCATTGCCGCAAAGTGATGCGGGACTCGCGCGCCCGGGCGCGCGGGTGGTTGCGAGCTTGCCCGCCTATCCGGGCGAGACGCTTGCGGGACGCATTGAAAGCGTGCTGCCGGCGGCGAACGCCGCCACGCGCACTATCGAAGTGCGCATAGCGCTTCTCAACTCAGACGGCCGTTTGCGGCCCGGCATGACGGCGGAAGCGCGATTGGAAGAAAGGGCCGAGTCCGCGCTTATTATTCCCGCCGAGGCTGTCATTCGCACCGGGCAGCGTTCGATTGTCATCGCCGTTGGAGAGGACGGCGGTTACGCGCCCGTCGAAGTGACCCTTGGACGACAACAAGGCGACGCCATCGTCATCGCGTCCGGCTTGAGCGAAGGCCAACGCGTCGTCGCCTCGGGTCAGTTCCTGATCGATTCAGAAGCCAATCTCTCTGGTGCGGTGGCGCGGCTCAATGCGTCGCGCGCCGCTGGGGGCGAAGTGGCAAACGCGGTGCACGAAGCGTCGGGGCGCATCACGGCGATCAATGGCCAGCAAATGACGATCGCACATGGGCCGATCGCCAGTTTGAGTTGGCCATCGATGAATATGCAGTTTCGCCTTTCGCGCCCTGAGCAGGGGCGCGGGTTGGCGGTCGGTGACGCAGTTGCATTTCGCTTCCGCGAGGTGAGCGGCGCGTATGTGATCGACGACATTCGTGAGACGGAGGCGGCGCAATGATCGCGGCCATTATCCGCTGGTCGATCGCCAACCGCGTGCTCGTGGTGGTGGCTGCTTTGGCGCTTGCTGTTGCAGGCGCCATCGCCGTGCGCACGACGCCAGTCGACGCGCTCCCGGATCTCTCCGATGTGCAGGTTGTCATCCGCACGACCTATCCGGGCCAGGCGCCGCAGATCGTCGAGGATCAGATCACCTATCCGCTGACGACGACGATGCTGTCTGTGCCAGGCGCGCGCACCGTGCGCGGCTATTCTTTCTTTGGGGATAGTTTCGTCTATGTGATCTTCGAGGACGGGACGGATCTTTATTGGGCGCGCTCGCGCGTGCTCGAATATTTGAATCAGGTGCAATCGCGCTTGCCGCCGACGGCGCGCGCCTCGCTTGGTCCGGATGCGACCGGCGTCGGCTGGGTCTATCAATACGCGTTGATCGATCGCACCGGCCAACATGATTTGAGCCAATTGCGCAGTATCCAGGATTGGCTGTTGCGCTTCGAACTGAAAAGCGTGCCCGGCGTTGCAGAAGTCGCTTCGATCGGCGGCATGGTCCGCCAGTATCAGATCGTCTTGGACCCTGAGCGGATGGCCGCCTACGGGGTCAGCCAACAACGCGTCGCGGACGCCGTACGCGCAGCCAATGGCGAAACCGGCGGCGCAGTTGTCGAGATGGGCGAGGCCGAGCACATGGTGCGCGCATCCGGCTATTTGCGCACGCTCGAAGACTTCAACGCCATTCCGATTGGTCTGGGTGCAGGCGGCGTGCCGGTGCGCTTGAGCGACGTCGCCTGGGTGCAGCTCGGCCCCGAAATGCGCCGGGGCATCGCTGAACTGAACGGCGAAGGCGAGGTCGCCGGCGGCGTCGTGATCATTCGCGCCGGTGAGAATGCGCGCGCTGTGATCGGCGCCGTGCGTGCGCGCTTGACCGAATTGGAGCGCAGCCTCCCTGCCGGGGTCGAAGTCGTCACGACCTATGATCGTTCATCGTTGATCGATCGTGCGATCGAAAACCTCACCAGTAAGCTCGGTGAGGAATTCATCGTCGTTGCCTTAGTGTGCGCGCTCTTCCTGTTTCATATCCGATCGGCGATGGTGGCGATCGTTACCTTGCCGCTTGGCGTCGCCACCGCGTTCCTGGTGATGCGTCTCCAAGGCGTCGACGCCAACATCATGTCGCTCTCGGGCATTGCCATCGCCGTTGGCGCCATGGTCGATGCGGCCATCGTCATGGTCGAGAACGCGCACAAAAAGCTCGAACGTTGGCGCGATGAGCATGACGGCGAGATGCCGCAAGGGTCAGATCATTGGCGCGTCATCACTGATGCCGCCATCGAAGTCGGCCCCGCGCTCTTCTTCAGCTTGCTCATCATCACGCTCTCGTTCTTGCCGGTGTTCACTCTGCAGGCGCAGGAAGGGCGGCTCTTCGCGCCGCTTGCGTTCACCAAGACCTATGCAATGGCTGCATCTGCCGCGCTGGCGGTGACGCTGACGCCGGTGCTGATGGGCTATTGGATCCGAGGTCGCATCCCGCACGAGGACGCCAATCCCGTGAACCGCTTCTTGTCGCGACTTTATCAACCGGCGATCGATTTCACACTCACCAATCCACGCCTCATCCTTCTCGTGGCATTGCTCGCATTCGCCACCACGGCCTGGCCGCTTTCGCGCGTCGGCGGCGAGTTCATGCCGATGATGGATGAAGGCGATCTTCTCTACATGCCGACGGCGCTGCCTGGGCTTTCTGCTGCCGAGGCGTCCGAGCTGCTGCAGCAAACCGATCGCCTGATCCGCACCGTGCCGGAAGTGGAAAGTGTATTCGGCAAAGCGGGGAGGGCTGAGACCGCGACCGATCCCGCCCCGCTCGAAATGTTCGAGACCACGATCCAGTTGCGGCCACGTTCTGAATGGCGTCCGGGCATGACGCCCGAGCGCCTGATCGAAGAACTCGACCGCGTTGTGCAAGTGCCCGGTTTGACCAACGTCTGGGTGCCGCCGATCCGCAACCGCATCGACATGCTGGCCACCGGCGTCAAAAGCCCGATCGGCGTCAAGGTGAGCGGGCCCGATCTTGCTTCGATCGATGCGGCAGCGCGCGCGATCGAGACGGCGGCGCGCGAGGTGCGCGGCGTCTCATCTGCCGTAGCCGAGCGCATCACCGGCGGACGCTATGTCAATGTCGACATCGATCGCTTCGCGGCGGCGCGCTACGGGCTCAATGTCGAAGACGTGCAGGCGGTCGTGTCCGGCGCGATCGGCGGGGAGAATATCGGCGAAGTCGTCGATGGCCGCGCGCGTTATCCGATCAATCTGCGCTATCCGCGCGAAGTGCGCGACACTTTGGAACGCCTGATCGCGCTGCCGATCGTCACCGAAGAGGGCTTGCGTCTGACCCTTGGCGAAGTGGCCCGGGTCGAGATCGCCGATGGACCTTCGATGATCCGGAGCGAGAACGGGCGGCTTTCAGCCTTCGTCTATGTCGACGTGCGTGGACGCGATCTTGCCTCCGTCGTCGGGGATCTGCAGCGCGCGGTGGCGCGCCAAGAGCTGCCCGCCGGCGTCAGCGTCGCTTATTCGGGGCAGTTTGAATATCTCGCGCGCGCGGCGGAGCGTTTGACAATCGTTGGGCCGGCGACCTTGGCGATCATATTTCTATTGCTCTACGCAACCTTCCGCCGCTTCGACGAGGCCGCCATCGTGATGGCGAGCCTGCCGTTTGCGCTCACGGGCGGCGTCTGGCTCGTTTATCTCTTGGGCTACGATTTTTCGGTCGCTGTCGCTGTCGGCTTCATCGCACTCGCGGGGCTCGCCGCCGAGTTCGGCGTTGTCATGTTGGTTTATCTCAAGAACGCGCTCCAAGAGCGGATGGGCCGGGGCGAAGAGATCACGCCGGCGCTTGTCGCGGAGGCTGTTCGCGAGGGCGCGCTGCTGCGCTTGCGCCCCAAAGCGATGACGGTCGCCGTCATTCTTGCGGGCTTGTTCCCAATTCTGTGGACAGGCGGCGCCGGCGCTGAAGTCATGCGCCGTATTGCAGCGCCCTTGGTCGGCGGCATGCTCTCGGCGCCGCTTTTGTCTTTGTTCGTAATGCCTGCGGCCTATCTCATGATCCGGCGCCGCGAGATCGAGCGCGGTGCGCTCGCAAAAAACCAACACCGGATCGCCATTCAAGAGGGAAACTGACCATGCTCCGATCACTCATTGCGCCAATAGCGCTGTTCGTTGCGGCGTGCTCGCCGCCAGCGTCGCAAGCACCCGCCACGCCGGATCCGGGCATGAACATCGGAGCGGCGGAGCCGGCCGTTGCTGGAGCGATCACCGGCACCGGAACGGTGACGCAGGTCGATGCGGCCGCGGGCACCATCACCATCAATCACGGCGCCATCGAAGCGATCAGCTGGCCGGCGATGACGATGCAGTTCACCGCCGAAAACCCAGCTATCCTGCAGGGCATCGCCGTTGGTGATCGCGTCCGGTTTGAACTGAAGAGTGCTGCGGAGAACACCGTGGTGGTGGCGGTCACCAAAAACTAGCTCGCCAAGCATGCGGGGAAAAACAGGACGCCGCGTATCAACAGTAGAGGGTGGACGAACCCTGATGCGGATTTTCGCGCTCCTGCTGTTGAGCTTTGTCTTCGTGACGACGATGACACCGCGACCACCGCTCGCCTTTGGCGCAGATATGAGTTCTCCTTGCGCGTCAATGGACGGTGTGGCCGGCGAGGTTTGTCGGGAGCGCGCACAGATGTGCGCCGTGTGCTGCACCGTCACATGCAGCGTAACCGCTGCGCCATTAGGCACAGCGCGCGCTCTTGGCTCGGCGCCGCATCTACGGGCTGAACCGTCGCCCTCGGAACCGCTCCATAGCTTTCATCGATCGCGAGACCCTCCAGTGCCCCGCAAATAAAGTTGGCCAATGGAAGCAAGGCGCCCAGCGGCTTCGCGTTGGAGCGCACACACGTCAATCACACATATTCATGAGGATCATTATGCGTATGCTTCTTCTAGCCGGGGCCTTTGCGCTGGTCGCATCGCCAGCGTTTGCCCATCACAAACCAAACCATGCCAGCTTTACATCGCGCACCCAGGTCGCCGCGGTTGCCCGCGACCCCTGTCAAGCTGGACATCGATACCGCCAAGTCGGTGGTCAGAACCAGTTGGCGCAGCGCTGTCGCGAACTTCGCGAAGCGCTTCGCGCCGCGCCCGGAGACGAGGCGCTTCGCGCGCGCTGCGACGCTGCAGCGCAAGCCTTAAGTGGGCGTGCTTGCGACGATTGATAATGCCAGTGGGGACCGGCGTTTCTGCGCCGGCCACCCAATTAGCAAGCGGATAGAAACAGCGGCTCTTGCATTGTCTGCACCGCTAGGGCGTCAACTTGGCAAGAGTCGCTGAAGCTCTTCGATTTCACGAGTCTGCTTTTCTATCGTCTGGCGCGCCATGGCGATGACCATTTCATTGCCGGCCGAGGTCACCGCGATGTTGGCCATCGCGACCGCGCCGCGGTGATGTTCAATCATTTTACGCAACCAGGTTTCAGAGACATTCGCCCCCCTGGCTGCCATCATTTGCCGACTCATTTGCTGCTCGGCCGCCATGTAGGCGTCGGGACTACCCGTACCTTGCACGCCTTGGAGCATGCTCTGAAGCTCAGCCACGTCGCGCTGTTGATCTGCAGCGGTCATACGGGCCCGCTCGGCTACGGCTGGCTCCACATTGGGTTGAGACAATAAGAGTTCGCTGAGGGAGATGGCGCCGCGGTGATGCTCAATCATCTTGAGCATCCAGGTGTCGGCAGCGCTCGCGCCCTCCGCGGCGGCCATGCGCTCGTTCATTGCGGTCTCGGCAGGCATGTAGATGTCGCTTGCGCTCTGTTGGCTGGCTTGCTGATTTTCGCCTTGCGCCATCGACTGACCTGTGTCCTGGCCGCCGCAGCCTGCAAGCAAGCTCGCCATGATGGCGAACGCCGCTGTAGTTGAAAGAATTCGCATTTCGGATGCTCCTGTGACTTAAACTATGGGGCGACGCGTCTCAGTGCTGCGCGGCGATCGAACCAGCGGCGCTCTTGCACGCAGCCTCGCAGCGCCGGCATGATTCAGCGCAGATCGCGCAATGCTCCATATGCTTTGCGTGGCGCTCGCACTCGTCGGCACAGCGCGCGCATGCCTCTTCGCACGCATTTAGCGCGGCTATAGGGACGCTCTCGTTGGTTCCGGTTCGCCGCGAGGCAAGTCGCCCAGTCGCCTCGCAAATGTCGGCGCAGTCGAGATTGAGGCGGATGCACTGGCGCAATTGCAGCACCATGTCTTCGCCGAGGCACGCGTCGGCGCAAGCCGTACACGATTGGGCGCAATCAAAACATTCTTCGATACAGCGTATGAGTGCGTCGTTGCTCGGTGCGCTGACCTGCGGGTGGGATGAAATCATCTCCTGGGCATGCATAAAAATTCTCCTGGTGTTGGCCCCCCACATGTTGCTAACCGATCCGAAGCCTCACGAAGGCCATGGCGCCGTCCTGGTCGCCGTCATAGGAAGGCTCCAATTCATCCGGAACGAAGTTGTGGCTGTAGAGCGCGCCGACACCGACGGTGACATTGTCGCGGATCCGAAAATCGCGAAGCGCGCCGAGGGAAGCCTTGGCGACGGTATAGACTTCCCCGGGTGCGAGATCATGCGATTCCACTTGTTCTGCGCGTCCGAAAAAAGTCCAATCGCGATTGGGTCGATACGCGGTCTCGATCGCGAGACCTGTCAGAGCGTTCTCGTCCGTCGGGTCCTTCGCGCCGTAAGCGACCGTTGTGGACCACCAGCTCTCTTCTCCGAGCGGCATGGTATAGATGGCGCTGAACGACCAACGGGTTTCGTCGATCTCGGGCTCTAGTTGTTCGGGGCTTTCGAGATCCGCCCAAGACGCTTGCAACGCTAGCCGTTCAGTCGGATTCCAGCTGAGGCGCACCGATGTCGAGTCGAATTGCGGTTCATCGAAGTCGTAGCGGTCCTCGTCAGGTTCACGACCCGTGAATTGGGACGCCTCAATGCGCCAATCGCCACGCGTATATCCCGCTGTCAGCACGCCGAACGTAATGTGGGTGGAATCGAACCAATGATGGGTGATCGGGGCTTCGGGGCTATCGAGGGCCGACAACCGATGCATGAACGCGGGCGGGCCGAACGCTGGTTCGCCTGGATAGCCCAGATAGACGAATGCGCTGTCGCGAGCCGATAGACGATAGGAATAGGAGCCCGAGAGCTCCATAAACAATTCATGTGGGTGTTGGCGGTCGACAAGAGGCGTAACGCCATCAGCCGTTTCTCCGGACGCGAGCAGGAGAGGATAGCCATCGCGGCCCATGAAGGGATCGGGAGAAAGCATGACGCGTAGATTGAGCCGACCGTTAGCGCCTACGTCACGTCGCGCCGATCCCATCAGCATTCCCGACACGAATGCCTTCTCATCGCCGCGTGGCCCGTCCTGCCAATCGTAGACGCCGTTCAGCATGACATGGCCCATCAACGTCCACTCGCCGCGTTCAAACATTTGACCCATGTGCTCGCTCGTGTCGGGCTGCCAAGACGTGCCTGAGGCTTCACGCGACATGGGATAGGGGCCGAGCACGCCTTGCATGCTGCTCATCTGATGATCCATTGCCGACATGTCGCTCGGCATTGGCGTCAGCATGGGCTCTGTTACGGAATTAGTGGCGGGCGTTTCGCTCGGCGGCAGGGGTTCAGTCGGTTGCGGAGGAGGAGCTTCGGTTTCTGCTGCGGTCGCTGCAGGTGCGCTTGACTGCGTAGTCGCCGGTGTATGGCTTTGATGCTGTGCGGCGGCCGTGGGCGCGAAGAGTATGAAAACGGCGGCCGAGAATATGAGATGAATGCGCATTGGAGGTTCCCCCTCGAACTCTGATCAACGGGGATAAACGCATCTCGTTCCGCGCAATGTCGCCAAAAGCCTTTTTAAATCGGGCTTTTTGAACGAGCGACCTTACGCACATCTTTCTTATACGCAGCGCATTCGCCGATCACGCATGAGCGCCCAAATAGCGATGTTTCGGGAACGGTCGCGCGCAGTGCGCTGTTTCGCGATAGGCTGTCACGCGCGAATTAACATGAGTTAGTTGAAGAAAGAGTGGCCATGACTATGCAACATGACAAGCACAACCCTTATCCGCGTTTGGCGTGGATGGCGGGTCTTTCCTTCATCGCTATGTACAGCTTGATGTACGCAATGGTTGACCGTTTCTCGAGCGTTTATCCCAATCTCAACCAGGCCTACATGGCCGCTTTGATGGCCGCGCCAATGGTTGCGATTGAAATCGTCCTGATGTCTTCGATGTATCCGAACAAACGAACCAACATGCTCATTCTAGGGGGCAGCGCTCTCGTTTTGCTTGGCGCTTTCTGGGCGATAAGAGATCAGGCCGCGATTGGGGATGACGAGTTCTTGCGCTCGATGATTCCCCACCATTCGGGCGCTATTCTCATGTGTCAGCAGGCGTCGATCACCGACGAAGAAATCCGTCAATTGTGCGCGGGCATCGTTTCCAGTCAGCGCCAAGAGATCGAAACTATGAAGCAGATGCTAGATCGCCGCGACTAACGATCTACCGGAGCAAGTGTTCGTCCAAGAATGCAAAGGTCACCCGCCAGTCCTCGTCGGTTATGCCATGGACGCCGTCGCGGAACACAAAGCGCGGCGCCGGCGCGCCCAAAAGATCGAACACCGGGCGCGCGCCCGCGGCTGCTTGATAGGCGCCGCCGGGATCAGCCCAGCTATCTCTTCTTGTGTGGGCCAGGAGAAGCGGGCGAGGTGCGATGAGCGCAAGGAGTTCGTGTTGATCTACAGGCGGTGGCGACGTGGCATAGGCGCTGAAGCGGCGAGAAAACCAATGCGGATAGCCGCGCGTGATCGCGGTCACGCTCTCGCCGCTGCGATGCGATGTGAGCGCATCGCCGCCGCGGCCGGATTGAAACGCCAGAACCGCGTCAATCCTTGGGTCGGTAGCGCCTGCAAGCAAAGCCACTTTGCCGAAACGCGATTGTCCCCACGCAATTATGCGGTCTTGGTCCAAGCGCTGGTCGGCTTCCAAAACGTCGATGACACGGGCATGGACCCAGGCCCAGGCGGCGATCGCACCTTCCGCGCCAAGCGAGGCAAGCGCAGGCTGGGCGTCTGGTGGATGATCCGGGACGACATCGCCGCCATAAAATATCGCGACCGCATAGCCCCGCTCAGCAAGGCTCTGAAACGGCGGCCCTAGCATCCATTCGCCGAACACGGCGCGATGGAAGGGGTCGAACACGCCGTACCGGCAGGGGAATGGGTAGTAGAGAAGTGGTGCGTCAATCGCTGCAGGGCGGCCTGGGAACGCAGCTTGGTTGCCGCAGAAGTTTTGCATGACAATGACGGGCGCCGGCGTCTCGCGCCGCGGCAACACCAAAACGAGATTGAAACGTGCGCGTCCTGCAACCTCGATCTCGATCTGCTCGACGCCTTCAATGCCGCCGGCGTCAACCGCTGAAATCATGCGCCGTTGCACAACCATCGCAGGCGCGTCCGCTGGCATTACACCTCTGACTGCAACGCGCCCAGAATTTCGACGCGCCTCTGCCGCCACGCTTCGCCGGTCAAGACAGGTTCGCCGTGCCCTCGCGCAAGCGCTGAAGGTGCGTTGCTGCTCAAGACAGGCCGATCTAGTCGCACACTGCGGTACGGGCCCAGGGTAAAGAGCCAAGCCAGCAGTAATAACAATGCGGTCGCAGCGAGAGCAGCGCCCCATAAGGCGTATCGCATCACGTGCGCCCAATCCGTTCAAAGAGCCGCGCGCGTCACGGCCCGCACGACCTCGTCGCGACAATTGTCTATAAAGCTATACGCATCGATCTTGGAAATCCCGCAGCGCGACGGCGAAAGAATCTTGGGACAAGATTCAAAACTCGGAATGTCGGACGGCCATGCTTGTGGCCGTGTGCGACGCAATGCATGTTCAGTTCGATGGGGCCGCCCTAGCTCAGTGGTAGAGCAGCGCAGCTGTAATGCGAAGGTCGGGTGTTCGAATCACCTGGGCGGCCTCCACCTCATTGAGTGTCGCTGCTCGTGCATACATTGCACCGCTGAGAGTAGAGCGTCTCCTGCGGATTTGGCCTCACTTACGCGCTTGATCAAAAATCAGCGCCGCCCTGTGGGTTCGGAGCTTTGCCGACGCAGCAGACGGGGAAGTTCGGTCCCGACAAGACCCACGGTGTCGCTCAGCGCGGCGCGGCCGCGTCTGAACAAGACAATCGTACTCCATGAGATCGCGTAAGCGAGGATCAGGCTGACAACGAGCTGCGTGAAGTCGTTCGTAAACGTCAAACGCTGCACAAAATTGAGCGCGGCAAATGCTGTTGCGGCGCCCGCCGCAAAGGGGGCGGCGGTGAGATAAAGATCGCTCAACCGGATCGGGCCGCGCCGTGTGGCCCACCACCAAAGCGCGGGCATGCGCACAAAGAGATCGCTCAGCGCGAATGCGGCCGCGACACCAACCGCTCCCCAGCGCAGTCCCACCACGAACGCAGTGACGCTGGTGAGCGTGCTGAAGGCGCTCCAGGCCAAGTAATCGCGCATCCGCGCTTGGCTGATGAACAAAAGGTCCATCGACATGCTGACGGGGCGGTGCAGCGCCGCAAGGGTGAGCCAAGCAAAGATCGGCGCGGCCGGCGCCCATTGGGCGCCAAGAACAAACGGCACGAGCACCGGCGCGGTGGCGCCGACCGCGACAACGCCGGGTGTCAGGAACAACATGAGCTGACGAATGACGCGAAGATATGCGTAGCGGTAGCGTTCACCGTCGTCGTTGAGCCTTGAGAGGATAGGCAACAGCAATTGCTGCAGCAAGGTGTTGATGCGTTGGATCGGGATAATCGCAAGCTTGTTGCCGCGATCGTAGAAGCCAAGCTGCGCGCCGCCGACGTATCGGCCAATGAGAACGCTGTCGGCCTCGCGCGCCATCACCGTTGCGCCCTCCGCGACCATGATGGCGGCGCCAAACTTATAGAAGTGAAAGAGACCCCGGAACGAGGGCGCTTCGCGAGGGATCCAGCCGACGCCCAGCCACACCCCAAGAAGACTGACCAATTGTTGAACGCCAAATCCCAGGACAAGCGCCCAATAGCCCGCGCCCAAGAGCGCCGCGATCAAGCTCGCACCAAAGCCAAGCGCCATGCCCAAAGCGCCGATCATTGCGACCCAGCCAAATTTCATTTGCCGGTTGAGCAGCGCTTCGTGGACATTGGTGAGGCCGGTCAGGATCAAGAAGAGCGATGACACCGCCGCAACTGCGCCCGCGCGCGGGTCATTGTAAAAGTCAGAAACGAGCGGAGACGCACCAAGCATGAGCGCTGCGGCGGCACAGCCAGCTAAAGCCGTGATCCAGAAGAGCCCGCTCACTTGGTCGCGCCGAAGCGAGGGCGCCTGGATTAGGGCTTGGCCTATGCCGAAATTGAGGATGAGCGCCGAAATCGAAACGAGCGGGTCGATCATGGCGTAGACGCCATAATCGATCGGCTGCAACAGACGGGGCAAAATGAGAAGTGACGCCGCTTGAAACGGCAGCTTCAAGCATTGCGCGATGCCGATAGCGAGGGCGCCATTGACGGCATGGGTTTGCATCGACGCATGCTTTGCCTCAAAAATCGGATCTCCGCTGCTCATGCTTTTGCGCCGCCGCGCGAGCTTGTGAATCTGCAACCAACACCAGATGAGAATAACGCGACAAGCCGCCCAAACGCGTCGGCCCCAACGCTGCCGCCGTTATCGCTGGCGGTGAGGTCATCGGCTGTTGGCACGCCAGCTTCTCCCCTCGTTTAAGAACGCAATCGTCATCAGACACGCCGATCCAGACCCGCCGTTGCGTCGATGTGTTATCGCAGCCCGTTGAGGGAGGATTGCTCAGTGCGATTGCTTTTGCGCCAGCAAGATAAGCGCAGCAGCTGGATCGGATGCCGCATCGCCAAGCAACGAAGGCATGACAGCTTTGTCTATAAGCTGGAAGTTCGCGCCGAGCACCGCGCCCCAATCCTCGGTTTCGTTGAAGGCCTGATGTGTCGGGGGACTCCATACGAACCAGCCGCCGTGAGCAAGTATGTCGGCGATGCTCGCGCAGAAGCGGAAAAAATCGCTAGGTAATGTGGGCGCATTGAGTGCCAGCGCGACGCTGAAACCATCTTTGCTGCGAGGTGAGGGGGCGCCACCTGTTACGTACCGAGGCAGCAAGCGATCGTTCTTGTCGCCCGCGTGATACTCGCCTCGCGCGAGCGCGCGAATCCCAAGCGAGCGTCCAACATCGCCATCATCGATTCCGCTTACGGGCCCATAGGCTGTGAGGCGTCCCGCAAGCCAGCCGCCGCCGCAACCGATATCGAGGATATCGACACTGAGCGGCTGCAGCCGAGCGAGCCAGTCGAGCGTTATCGATCCGGTCCAAATCTCAACGTCGGCCGAACGCCGCTTTCCCCGATACGAAGTAGAATAGTCGCGATACGCCGCACGCAGAGCGCCGAACGCATCGTCGTTCATCAGAACGCCAAGTGTCCGGCGCCGTGTGTCACTTCCGCGCCAAGATAGGCCTGAGCGAGGATCACCAGCACGCTCAAAGCTAGGACTGTTTCGTAGAAGCGGCTGCCTTGGCGAACGGCGGCCTCGTCGACCGGTTTTTTGAGCCACCAAACGAAGGCGATGAGGAACGGGATCGCGGTGCCGATCCACCGGTGCAGAACAAGCGCGGACTCATCATCAGCCGCAGGAAGACCTGCATTCGCCCAACCCAATGGCGCGGCGGCAAAAGCGCCGAGCGTGGCCACAGCAAGCAAGATCTTATTGCTGGCCGCGTAGATGGGCTTGCGACGGATGGCGGCCATCGCTTCCAAGAATGCGACGGTAAGCAGCAAGGCGATGGGAAAATGGATGACGGCTGGGTGCCACACGCCAAGCCAGCGTATGATCCTGCCTGACATGGTGGTCGGGCGGGCATCATGATCCATCACCATACCGCCCGCGCCTTCAGCGGTCGGCCATGTCATTTCGCCGGGCTGCATCGCGCCCATGTCGTGTTCGGGTGCGGCCTGCGATGCGTCGGTTTGCGCTGCTTGCGGGGGATGTTGCTCGCCGCTGTGAGCGAAAGAGATTTGTGGGGTTAGCAGCAGTAGCGAAAACGCCACGGCCAGCACTGCCGCAATGCGGACCATCGACTTCGTGTTCGCCATATTCTTCCCCTCAAAGGCCCGCGCCGCACGAGCCTTAGCTGCGTGCGGCGCTCGCTTCCGTTTCGAATCAAAGCACGTGGATTTCCGTCACCATCGGACGGCCGTTGTCGTTCATCAGCTCAAAATGAACACGCTGGCCGACGCTGACGCCTTGCAAGACGGCGGCGGAATGCACGCGGAAAGTCATCGTCATTGCTGGCCAGCCGAGGCTCGCGATCGGGCCGTGATTGAGGGTGACGGTGCCGGCCTGCGCATCAATGGCGGTCACCGTTCCCTCACCCTCGGCGGTCTGCGGCACCGCCTGATGGTTTTCTCCCTGATGGGCGAGGGCTGGCGCGGCCATAGCGAAGCTTGACGCCAACGCCGCAGCAATCGCGGTGACCAGAAGTTTGCGTTTCATGTAATTCTCCGTTCGTGAGCGTCGGGGCCGCTCACATCCTTCAATACGCGCGCGGCTTGCCAATCCCTCAGCTGTCCGCTGCGGCGCTGGCCGTCGGCCCGTTCTTGCGCCGGCGCCCGCCGCCGAACCGGATGCGGTAGGGGATGAGCACGATGCCGGCGATGACCGACAAAAGCGTTATAGCGGTCACGATGATGATAAGAGGATGATTGAAATCCTCGTGGTTTTGCCAGTCCATGATGTGGAGCGCCCACAACGTGTCATAGAGCCGCCAAATATCGGAGCGGCGCGCGGTGACAGCGCCAGTATTGGCGGCGACATAAACCGCCAAGCCGCCATCTTCGAATTGGGCCCGCCACGCAGGCAGGGCGCCACGATATTCTGAACTTTCGGTCTCGATCAGCTCGACCCGCGTAGGCGCCGAGGCGAGCGTTACGTGACCTCGCGCAACCGCAGTGGCGGCCTCAGCATCGAGCGGCGACAGCTGTCGAAACGTGGTGGCGTCGAAGAGTGCTGGTGGGCCGTCCGCGAATTCTGCAACTACGACTTGCCCGAGCGTGGGACGCGTCTCGATCGTCAGTTTGGTGGGGGCTCTGCCTTGTGCGTCGCGGAGCCCGCCTAAAGCCGGGCCATCGGCGATGGCGAGCGGAGACGCCGTCTCAGGCGGGCGTATCAAATGCTCGCTGCGGATCTGCTCGATCGGGATGATCGTAAAGAAGAGTCCGCTGACAACCCAAAAGACGATCTGCACCCCGACCAGGAGCGCAAGCCATTTATGTACAAAAGACGCCAAACGCGCGAGATTCACGATGTCCCTCCCCCAAGGTTTTCGTAGTTCTAAGTCGCCGCGGCGCTGCGCGTGCGGCGGAGCTGATTACTGCCCCGACTACTGCCCCGACTACTGCCCCGGCGGATGCTCCATATTCGGCATGTCCGACATGTCGTGATCGGGCGTAGTTTGCGCGGGCGCGGGGGTAGGTGCAGGCGTGGGCTCAGCGCGGGGCCGCCGTGGCGCCGGCGTGCTCAGTGCGGGCGTTGCCGCCGGTTCGGTCGCAGGCGCCGTCTCTGCCGTTTGCGGCGCGGCAGGCGCGGGCTCTTGTGTCGCCGCAGTGTCAGTTGGCGGGGATGCATCTTGATTGGCCGCTGGCTGGCATGCCGCAAGCGCGGCGGCGGCGAGAGCAACGATCGCGAATTTTCTCATTGTCGATTTCCTTTTGGAGTTGTTCAAAACCAGGCGCGGATGCCCAAGACCAAACGGGTGTCTTCCGCGTCTTCGCCTCTCGCTTCAACGTAATCGCGCGTGTCCCCGAAGCTGCTTGACCACTCGATCCCGACATAGGGTGCGAATTCGCGCCGGATTTCGTAGCGCAAGCGCACGCCCAGCTCTGCGTTGGTGAGGCCAGAACCCGTGGCAAGTTCGGGAACGTCCTCGGCCGAAAAGCCGACCTCGGCGCGCGGCTGCAGGATGAGGCGCTGTGTCAAACGCAGATCGTATTCGGCTTCAGCGCGTGCGCTCAACTCGCCTTCATTGGACAAGAACGCAGCGACATCGACTTCGAACCAATTGGGCGCAAGACCTTGCACCCCGACGACAAGATCGGTGCGATCAGCGTCGGGTGTATAACGCTGGCGGACGCCCGTTTGGAAGTCAAAGTAGGGCGTGAATGCGCGACTGTAGAGCGCTTCGATTTCGCCGCTTTCCAGTTCGCCGTTGATGGCGCCTTCGCCTTCGCTTTTCCACCAGAAGCGGTTGATGTCGCCGCCATACCAGCCTTGTGCGTCCCAGACATAGCCGTCCGCGCCTTCGCCGAACGTCGCTTCAAGACGATCGAGAATGACGACGCTGGTGCGGATGTCGCCATTCTCAACCAGCAATTGCTCGCGGGCGGCAGCCATTTGCTGAGCATCGAAGTAAAGATCGGCCGCGTGCGCGGGGCCTGCGCCTGCAGCAGCCGGAGGCGGCGGCTCGGGTGGTCGCCCCGCATTGTCGGCGCTGGTCTCCACATTGGGCATCATGGTCATACCTGACATGTCGTGACCGGCCTCGCTTGGAGGCGTTTGCGGCCAAGCCATCTCGGGCATCGTCGACATGTCGTGTCCAGCATGTGGATCAGGCTGGGTTGCCTGCGGCATGGTCATGCCCGGCATGGTGTGGCCGGCATGTGGATCAGGCGTCGCTGACGGCATGGTCATGCCAGGCATGTCATGGGCCGGCGCCTGCGGATCGGGTTGTGTGGCCTGCGGCGCTGGCATCGTATGGCCTGCATGCGGATCGGCAGTTTGAGCCGGTTGCGCAGTCGCAGGAGGCGTTTGCTGGTGGGCGGAATGATCGCTTGTTTGCGCAAGCGCGGGGCTTGCCACCGCGAGCACAATCGGGGTGAGGGTGGCGGCGAAAAATCTCACGAGACGTCTCCGTCAAGCGGACGGATGGTCACGACGTTGAACATGCCCGCATGCATGTGAAGCAAGAGGTGGCAATGAAACGCCCAATCGCCAGGATTATCGGCGGTGAGGTCGAAAGTCACCTTGCCGCCCGGCGCGACATTCACGGTGTGCTTTAAGGGCTGGTGACCGTCATGGCCGTTGACCAGTTCGAAGAAGTGGCCGTGGAGGTGAATGGGATGCGACATCATGGTGTCGTTGACCAGCGTCACGCGTACGCGCTCGTTTCGCTCAAACCGGATTGGCTCGACCAGTTCGCTGAAGCGGCGCCCGTCAAAGCCCCACATGAAACGTTCCATATTGCCGGTGAGGTGAATCTCCATCGTGCGGGAGGGCGCACGGCGATCGCGATTGGGCGTCAAAGCAATGAGATCGGTGTAGACGAGCACGCGATGATCGACATTCTCGAGCCCAAGCGGGCGCTCGCCCATCCGGTTTTGCGGCATCGGCGAAATTGTTTGGACGCCGACGCCGACCGCCATGTCTGGCGGGGCGTTTTCTGGGTCGCGCATATTCATCGCGCCCATGTCCATACTCGAATGATCCATAGCGTTCGCGCCAGCGCCCATGTCGTGGTTCATCCCGGCCATGCCACTCATGTCCATGCCTGAGTGGTCCATACCGGGCATGGCGCCGGACATGTCCATGCCGCCCATATCCATGCCGCCCATCCCGCCCATATTCATGCCCATGTCGCGCATGGTGAGATTTGGGACTTCGCGTAGCGGCGGGACCTCAGCGCTCATACCAAGTCGTGGCGCCAAGGTGGCGCGGCACATCCCGGAGCGGTCTATGGCTTCGGAGACAATCGTGTAAGCGCGGTCTTCGGTCGGTGTGACGATGACGTCGTAGGTTTCAGCGACGGAAATTTGGAATTCATCGGTTTCGACAGGTCGCACGTTTTCGCCGTCGGCTTGGACGACGGTCATGGCGAGGCCCGGAATGCGCACGTTGAAGATCGACATTGCCGAGGCGTTGATGATGCGCAGCCGCACGCGCTCGCCGGGACGGAAGAGACCCGTCCAGTTTTCATCAGGCCCATGGCCATTGATCAAGTACGTGTAGGTTGAGCCGCTGACGTCGAGCACGTCGCGCGGGTCCATGCGCATTTCGGCCCACATGCGCCGGTCGGCGGCGCTCATCCGGTCTTCACCTGAAAGGAGGCCCGCCACCGTTGTTCGTTGATAATTGAAATAGCCGGGGCTTTGCTTCAGGCGCGCCAAGATCTGGTGCGGATGCATGAAGCTCCAGTCCGACAAAACGAGCACGTGTTCGCGGTCGTATTCGATCGGATCGCGCGAAGCCGGATCGATGATGATCGGTCCGTAATGGCCTAATGCTTCCTGCAGGCCTGAATGGCTGTGATACCAAAACGTGCCCGCCTGAATGATCGGGAACTCATAGACGAAGGTTTCCCGCGGACGGATGCCCGGAAAGCTGATCCCCGGCACCCCGTCCATTTGGAAGGGAAGCAGGATGCCGTGCCAATGGATCGACGTGTCTTCGTCGAGCGTGTTGGTGACGGCGAGGCGGACGTTTTGGCCTTCTCTCAACCGCAATAACGGGGCCGGCAGCGTACCGTTGATGGTCACGGCGTGTCCTGTTCTGCCGCCAACTGTAAAAGGTGAGCGGCCGATGCTCAGCGCCACATCGGGGCCGGCCAAGGTGGTCATGGCCGGCGCGATGCCGGGCGAGCCCGTCTGGGCCCAAGCAGGCAGCATGCTCTCAAACGCCAGCCAGCCAGCTCCTGCGCCCGCAGCCTTCAGTAGCGATCGACGGTCGAGGGCCTTGCGCACCATGTTGCTCCACTCTGAGAAAAACCCGACAGTATCCTAGAATACGCGCGCTTCGGCGCGATCCCTCAGGCCTTACGCCTGAGATTGACGCCAGGATGCGGGAAATCGGCAACCGGCGCGTAAACGCCAATAGATGCAGCACTGAAAAAGGGGAGGCGTGGATGCTGAAGAAATTGATCGTCGTCGTTGTCGCGGCCTGGGCCATGGCGGGCGCGGCGGCGGCACAGCCCAGCGCCGACGAGGCGGCCGTGGAAGCGGTCCTCTCAGGTTACCGGCAAGCGGTTGAGGCCCGCGACGGCGAGGCGGCCGCACGCTACTTCTGGCCGGACTCGCAAGTCTTCGAGCAAGGCGGCGTCGAGGGCGATTTTGCCACCTATCTTGCTCACCACTTGGGGCCCGAACTGCTCGAAATCGCCAGCTTTGATTTTGACGGCCTTGAGACTGACGTCGAAGTGGTGGGGGATCTCGCTTACGCCAGCGAAGTCTACACTTACGAAATCACCTTCCCTGAAGCCGCAGCCCGCGCGCCGATTTCACGTCGCGGGGTCGCCACCAGCGTGTTGCAGCGTCGCGGCGGCGCGTGGCGTATCGTCGTCTATCATTCCTCCGCGCGTGCACCGCGCCCGCCAGCAAACTAAAGGCGCGGGGCGATCAGCGCTGCTCGTTTCGCGCGTTCACAAGCGGGCTCGGCGGGACCCGAACGCCGCCAGATGCTGGCGCCAAAAACCACGTGGGTAATCTGCGTCACGCAGACCTAAGTCGTCGGCGGCGACGCCGCGGCGATCGTCATGGGCTGTTCCGAAGAGCCAATCCCAAATGAGCAAAACCTCGCCGAAATTGACTTGGGCGTCCTCGTAGTCACGCTTGTGGTGCCAGCGGTGCATCTCGGCGACGCCCAACAGGCGGCGGAATGGTCCGAGCGTGTAGTCGATATTGGCGTGCTGGAAGGCCAGATGCACCGGTAAGATCGCAAACCATGCGGCAAGCGCTGCCTGCGGCGCGCCAAGAACCGCCACAGCGACAAGTCCTGGCGTCGCCAAAAGGAGCGCGCTCACCAAATGGCGGCGCTCGCCGTTCAGCCAATAGAGACGTTCGGGGCTGTGATGAGGCTGATGGAAACGCCACAGAATTGCCGAGCGATGGCTCCAGCGATGCATCCAATAGAGGCCGAAATCTATCACAATTCCGACGCCGAGAACGCTGGCCCAGAGTGGCCATGTGTTGGGCCAAAGTCCGAGTGACAGCGCCGCTGTGCTGAGCGGGTAGATGAAATGCACGCTCGCCTGAATAAGAGCCGCACCCATAAGATTATACTGGATGTCAGCCCAGAGATCGCCGTGGTTCTTGGTCCAGGCCTGCTGATATGGCGAGAGCCGCTCCAGTCCCCCAATCACAAGTGCGCCGGCAAGCGTCAGAATGGGTAGAGCAATGGCGGCGCCCGGCGAGGCGGCCAACGTGACGGCGCCAATAGATACGATCCCGATGATGAGCGGGTAAGCTAGATAGCGAACGGCAAGGCGCATTGGGATCTCCTCGCGTCCAAATTGGCGAGGGCCGTCCCTTAAGGCTTGAACGAAACAGCTACGCTTCGTCGAATTTGATCGCGCCCGTGATGGTGAGCGGGCTTGCGCCAAACATGCGCACGCAAGTACGCGAGAAGTGAGCTGAGTCTGCAAAGCCGCCATGATGAGCGGCCTCGGTGAGCGAAAGGCCCTGGGCGACGCCGGTCATGGCGCGGCGGAGCTTCGACCAAAGCAGGAAAGACCGGATCGGCATCCCGATTTCATCGCGAAAGAGGTGCGCGGCGCGTGATTGCGAGAGATTGAGAGCGCGCGCGATTGCGCGCGCGTCAAGTGGCGCCTCGCTCTCGTGAAAGGCGGCGAGCGCTCTACCAATGCGAGCGTCGCGGGTTGGCGCAATCTCTGCCGCGCCCAACAAATGGGCTAGTCGCTCGGATGGATCGGCGTCTTCATCCGCGATCGAGGTTTCGACAATGGTGGCTAATTCTTCTGCTTGGATCGGGGACAGCGCGCTGATCCGATCGCCGATTGCCTGAGCGATCCGCCGCCCGGATGGGCTGTCGGGATCGACGTAGAGAAAGCTGCTGGGATATGCACCCGTAGCGCGGTGGGCCAGATTGGCGGGCGCCACAAATCCTTGGCCGTGATGTTCCCCGCTTGCGTCCACGAGCAGAGCGTGGGGGCCAGCGAATGCTTGAATGGCGTGGTGGCTATGCAAGTCATTGTCGCCTGCGGCGCCGAGGAATGCGGCCCACCACGGCCCGATGCGTGCTGCGCCGCGCCATTGGGCGGCTTTACTCATCGCGAAGCGCCCGTGCGAGAGCGACCTTGGCGCGGTAGACGCGCGTTTCGACTGCTTTGGTCGTCAAGTTCAGCACGCGCGCCGCGTCGTGATGGCTCATGCCGCTGATCGCCGTTAGCAGCAGTGGCTCTTTCAGACCCGCCGGCAAGGCTGCAATAGCGGAATCGAGCCGTGCAAGGTTGCGCTGCAAGGCTTCATCGCTTGCATCTGTTGTGGCGGCAATATCTGGGGAAGTCTCGATACTTTCGGCGCCGAAGAAGAAGCGACGGACGGCGCGGCGGCGGGCCCAGTCGCGGCATTTGTTGAGCGCGATCCGCTTGACCCAGGCGGGAAATGGACGGTCCTTGTCATAGCGAGCAAGCGCCAGCCAAGCCGCGGCAAACGCTTCCTGTGTGAGGTCATAGGCTTCGTCGGCGTCGGCGACGTAGGAGCGCACGAACCGATAGACCTTCTCCTTGTGACGGCGCATGAGCAGAGAAAATGCCGCCTCCTGACCGGCGAGCGCCGCGGCCACGAGCGAAGCGTCATCGCTTTCGGGCGATGGGACGCTCATTGCGGCTCGGTGGTCAACGCCTCAACGACGGTGTCGTCGAAAATCGCCTTCTGCTCATCGTTCAAGACCTCGCGCATCGCAAACATGTGAGCGATGGTTTCGGTCTGCAGCCGTCCCATCGCACCATGAAATCTCTCGACGGCGGCGGCCACCCTTGGACCGTTCTCGTGTTCTTCGCGGATCGCCGCGGCCAGTTCCGCGTTCGCGGAGCGCATTTCAAGTTCAAGCGCGTGCTTGCGGGCCGCGAACGTTGCCTCAAGCGTCTCAATTCTAGCCAGTTGATCGCCGCTCAAATCCAGCCGGTGATGCACGACATCGTGCATGGAGGGGGCGGGCGCAGGCGCCAGCGCCTTCATGCCTAACCAGACCCCGCCAAAGCCAGCCGCCAGCGCCACCAGAGCCGTCACCAAGATGGCCCGAACCGAAAGTTTCAACGATCATCCCCAAGCAAAGTTGAAGGCGCATAGGCTGCGTGGACCGCGAACGGCGAAAGGTCGCTTTCAGGCCGGGCCACGGCGCTGCCCGCGAACACGCCGAAAGTAAGCATTACTGCGGCCAGACCCGCCTGCCAGCGCCAACCGCGCGTTTGTCCAACACGTATCCGCGCGCCTTCGATCCGGCCCCACACCCGAGGCTCCAGCTGATCGAGCCGGTGGTCAAGGGGACGGTCGCGAAGCGCTGACAGCAATCGCTCAAGATCGACGTTCATGGTTTCCAACTCTTGTTCCACCAGCAATACGCATGATTGCGCCGGAACCCTCAAGGGGCCTCTGCTTGAGGGGTTTGGACAGGCGCTGCGTAGCAAAAGGGGGGGGTGAGCAACCCTCAGGGCGAGGGAGCACGGGCTTATGGATCAACCGATTGTTGTTCAGCAGGCGTACTGGAACGACTGGAACGCCGCCAAGAACGAGCGCCCGCTCTCTGACATTTCCGCCGATCAGCGCGAGTTGGTGGTGCAATGGCTGTCTGAGATCGGACGCACCGACCTTAAAATTCTTGAGGTCGGATGCGGGGCAGGCTGGCTTTGCCCCTCGCTGAAGCCATTTGGAAAAGTCACCGCCACCGATCTCTCCGACGCCGTGCTTCGCGAGGCGGCGGAGCGCGTCCCTGATGTTAAGTTCGTCGCCGGCGATTTCATGGAACTCGACTTGGGGAGCGAACAGTTTGATGTGATCGTCAGCCTCGAAGTGCTGTCGCATGTGGCTGATCATCCGGCCTTCATGGGCAAACTCGCCAGCCTTTTGCGCCCAGGCGGGCTGCTGATGTTGGCCACGCAAAACCGTCCGGTGCTTGAGAAGCACAATATTGTACCGCCGCCCGCGCCAGAGCAATTGCGCAATTGGGTCGATCGCGATGAATTGACGGCGTTGCTGATGCCGCACTTTGAGATACGGCGCCTGCGATCCATCTCTGCTACGGCTAACAAGGGCTTTTATCGGCTCATTCTCGGGCGCAAAGCCAAGCGCGCTATGCGCACATTATTTGGACGGAGCCTCGAAAACGCGATGGCGCGAGCGGGATTGGGTTGGACGCTCATTACGCTCGCGCGAAAACGCTGAAGCAAGGTTAGGACAGCATTTGAACCGCCGCAGACTGTTATCCACCACCATTTTGTTGCTCGCAGCCAGCGTGACGCCCGGCTGCGCGCAAGAGGCGCAAGCGACACCGATGCAGGTGCGGCGCGACGCCGGATGCGGGTGTTGCGAAGTATGGACCGAGCAAATGGGGGCGAGCGGACGCTTTCGTACAACACTCGTCAACGAAGCGGATATGGGCGCGCTGAAGCGCCGTCTGGGCGTGCCCGACGATCTTGCCTCATGTCATAGCGCAGAGGTCGAAGGCTTTGTGATTGAAGGCCACGTGCCGGTGCGCGAAATCATCCGGCTTATTGAAGAACGTCCGGCCGGCGTCCGCGGACTTGCGGTCGCCGGCATGCCCGCAGGTTCGCCTGGCATGGAAATGCCGGATGGGCGGCGGGACGCCTTCGATGTCGTCGCATTCGGCGCCGAACGGAGCGTGTTCGCGAGCTATCCCGCTTCGGCCTGATGCAGCACCGATGAGCTGGCGGCGGCGCATAGTTGTTTTTGGCGCTTATGGCGGCGGCAACTTTGGCAATGATGCGTGTTTCGAGGCCACGCTCGAATGGCTGCGCACGGCCTTCACCAACGCATCGATATTGGCTGTTTGCGTTGATCCGGAGCTCACATCAAAGCGATTTGGAATTCCGGCAGTTGGCTTGAAGTCTGCATCGGTCCTGCCGCGTTGGTTGGACACATTGCTGCTGCGCCAGCCCAGCCTCTGGCTGAATTGGCTGGTCTGTCTTCGCGCGTTGAAGCGCTGTGATCTCTTGGTCGTCGCCGGCACCGGCGCCATTCATGATTTCCGTGACCGTCCATGGGGGTGGCCCAGTCGCTTCCTGCGCTGGATACTTACCGCGCGTCTGCGCGGCGCATCCGTTTGGTTTGCCTGCGTTGGCGCGGGTCCGGTTATCAACCCGGTCAGCCGATTGATGATGGTCTGGGCGGCAAAGCTCGCGGCCCGGCGGTGTTACCGTGACGAGAGCTCTCGGGCCTACATGAGCGCCCAGGGGGTGGATGAAAGCCAGAGCCTGGTCACCGGCGATATCGCCTTCTTGCTGCCCGCGCCGACGCCAAGTGATCGCGGCGTCGAACAAGCTGTCGTTGGCGTTGGGGTCATGAACTATCGAGGTTGGCGCACCAACGAAAAGGTCTATCGCGCCTACATCGAAAGCATGGCGCATCTTATCGAATGGCTGAAATTCAAGGAGCACACGGTTCGCATTCTGATCGGTCAGCGGCCTACTGATCTCATCGCCGTCGGCGATCTTGAAGCGCGCTTAGGCTATACGCTGATGAGCGATGCGGAGCGTCAAGTCCGCTCATATCAAGACATCCTGAGTGTGGTCGCCGACACTGATGTGGTCGTGGCGTCACGTTACCATGTGCAGATTGCAGCGCTCAAAATGCGCCGTCCCGTGCTCTCGATCAGCTATGGGCCGATGAACGACGATTTGATGCGCGCCGCGGGGCTTGGCGAGTTCATTCATGACATCGAGAACATGGAACATCGCGCGCTCATTTTGCAGTGCGACCGACTGATCAATATGCGTGTTCACTACGCAAAGGCCGTGCAAACGGAAATCAAGGCATTGGAGGCCGGGCTGCATGAGCGACTGCGAGACTTCATTTCGCCTTCCTAGGCCGCCGGGGCTGGCGTGTCTGATTGGTCGTGGACGTCGCCGGCGTGGCGGCAAGATCGTCAAGGATCGGGCACTCGGGACGATCGTCGCCGTGGCAGGCATGGACGAGCCGCTTCAGCGTTCGCGACACCGCTCGCATGTCGGTTATACGGGCGTCGATGTCGGCCAGGTGTTTTTCAGCAAGGCGACGCACCTCGCGCGAGGACCGGCGCCGGTTGCGCCAAAGCGCCAGCAACGAGGCGACCTCGTCAAGCGAGAAACCCAAATCCCTGGTCCGCCGGACGAACTGGAGCATCGCGACTTCCGTGTCGCCATAGTCGCGATAGCCGTTGTCGAGTCGGTCGGCCGCTTCAATGAGGCCTATGCTCTCATAATAGCGGATCATCTTCGCCGATACGCCCGATTGCTTGGCGGCCATGCTGATGTTCATTCTGAATTTGCTCGTGAATTTTTCCCGTTGACCTTCCCATTGTGGGAAGGTGCAGATTGCTTTTCAAGTCAAACCAGGAGCGCGAGCGTTCGCGTTTAGTCAGCCATGAACACCCACGACCACAGCCACGATCATAAGGGCCATGCAGGCGCCGATAGCACGCCGCGCGATCCCGTCTGCGGCATGACGCCTAAGCCTGATACACCGCATCGGCTCATGCACGCAGGTCAAGAGGTGCTATTCTGCAGCGCTGGCTGCAAGGCTAAGTTTGAGGCTGATCCGGCAAAATACGCGAAGGCGGAGGCGGCGAGCTGCTGCGCCTCTCATGGCCACGATCACCATGGCGATGAAGCGAAGGCAGGCGCCGAACTGACCGATCCTGTTTGCGGCATGACGGTCAAAGCCGACACCCCGCATCGTCTCACGCATGAAGGGGAGGAGGTGCTCTTCTGCAGCTCCGGCTGCAAAACGAAATTCGCCGCCGACCCGGCCAAATACGCGCACGCGCATCATGGCCACGCCATGCATGGCGGCCCGCCTGTCGACCCATCAACCGTGCCGGCGGGCTCGAAATGGACCTGCCCCATGCACCCAGAGATCGTGCGTGACGGTCCAGGCTCATGCCCGATCTGCGGCATGGCGTTAGAGCCGATGATGCCGAGCGCGGACGCTGGGCCTAATCCCGAACTGATCGACATGAGCCGCCGTTTCTGGATTGGCGCTGTGCTCGCCTTGCCGGTGCTTGCGCTCGAAATGGGCCGTCACTTCCTCGGCGTCGACAATATTGTCCCGCCCGTTTGGAACGGCTGGCTACAATTCATCCTCGCAACGCCCGTCGTGCTGTGGGCGGGCTTCCCGTTCTTCGAGCGCGGCTACCAGTCCTTGAAGACGCGCAACCTCAACATGTTCACGCTCATCGCGTTGGGGACAGGGGTTGCGTGGACCTACAGCGTCGTTGCGCTCTTTGCGCCGTCAGCGTTTCCGCCCGCGTTCCGGGATCATCATGGTCTAGTGGCGGTCTATTTCGAAGCCGCGGCTGTCATCACGGTGCTCGTCCTCTTGGGCCAAGTGCTCGAGCTGCAGGCGCGCGAGCGCACAGGCGGCGCCATTCGCGCGCTGCTCGACCTTGCGCCGAAGACGGCCCGGCGCATTCGCGATGACGTGGAAGAAGAAGTCACACTCGACCAGATCCTTGTCGGCGATCGCCTTCGCGTACGGCCCGGTGAGAAGATACCGGTCGACGGCGTCGTCGCCGACGGCCGCTCCAGCATCGATGAATCCATGGTTACCGGCGAATCCATGCCGGTGACGCGCCAAACCGGCGAGCGCGTCATTGGCGGCACGCTCAACCAGACCGGCGCGCTCGTCATCGCAGCCGAACGCGTTGGCGCCGACACCATGCTGTCGCGCATCGTGCAAATGGTGGCCGATGCCCAGCGATCACGCGCACCCATCCAGCGCCTGGCCGATCGCGTTTCGGGATGGTTTGTACCCGCCGTCATTGGCGTGGCGATTGTTGCGCTTATTGCCTGGTGGATTTTGGGACCGTCGCCGGCGTTTTCCTACGGCCTCATCGCTGCTGTATCGGTGCTCATCATCGCCTGTCCGTGTGCGCTAGGTCTTGCGACGCCAATGTCGATCATGGCCGGCGTCGGGCGCGGCGCGCGCGCTGGCGTTCTGATCAAGAACGCAGAAGCCTTGGAGCGCTTCGAGAAGGTCGACACGCTCATTCTCGACAAGACTGGCACGCTGACCCAAGGCAAGCCCGCCGTCGTGGCGATTGAGCTGGCGCAAGGCTTCGATGAAGCCAGTGTGCTCGCGCTCGCGGCCAGCCTCGAAAATCAAAGCGAGCACCCCTTGGCGCAAGCGATCGTCGAGGCGGCGCGCCAGCGCGGTCTGACGCTGAGCGAAGCGCGCGACTTTGACTCGCCGACAGGCAAGGGCGTCATCGGCCTGGTTGACGGCAAAGACGTCGCACTTGGCGCCGAACGCTACATGCGAGAGTTAGGCGTCGCCACTACTTCGCTCGAAGCCAAAGCCGAGAAGCTGCGCGGCGAGGGCGCGACCGCCATCTATGTCAGCGTCAACAAGGAGACCGCCGCCGTGATCGGCATCGCCGATCCGGTGAAGCCAACGACCTTGGCGGCCCTAGATCAGCTGCGCGCCCAGGGCCTGAAGCTCGTCATGCTGACCGGTGACAACCGCACCACGGCCGAGGCCGTCGCGCGTAAGCTCGGCATCACCGACGTCGAGGCTGAAGTGTTGCCTGACCACAAAGCCGACGTTGTGACGCGCTTGAAGAGCCAAGGCCGCGTGGTCGCGATGGCCGGAGACGGCGTCAATGACGCGCCGGCTCTTGCCGCGGCCGATGTCGGCATCGCCATGGGCGGGGGCACCGATGTCGCCATCGAGAGCGCCGGCGTCACGCTGCTGCACGGCGACCTCATCGGCATCGTGCGCGCCCGCACGATCTCGCGCGCGGTGATGCGCAACATCCGGCAAAATCTCTTCTTTGCGTTCGCCTACAATGTCGCCGGCGTGCCGATCGCGGCGGGCGTGCTCTATCCGCTGACGGGCATGCTGTTGTCGCCGATGATCGCCGCGCTCGCCATGGCGCTCTCGTCGGTGTCGGTGATCGCAAACTCCTTGCGTCTGGGTTCGCTACGGGTCTGACGCCGGTTGCGGGTGCCAA
Source organism: uncultured Caulobacteraceae bacterium (assembly GCA_937967425.1). The sequence goes on along the minus strand of CALBST010000117.1, from coordinate 38,241 downwards.
GGGCGATCACGTGTTGGGGCTTGCGAGTGAGCGCGCTCGGCCTGGAGCACCAGTGCGGGGGAGGGCTTGGGAAAGTGGCCCAGACTGGCGCGCTCAATCACAATACGCACGCGCGCGGGAAACCACTCACAGTGGTGCGACCGGCCGCGCCGCCTGTATCGATGCATCATCGAGATGAACTCAAGGACCGCGCGACGCCGATTAACCAGAGTCGTGATCTGATCCCATGTCGCCACGCGGTTTTCCGGATGGTGACGGAAGTGTCGACGTAGTGCGTATGTAGGTCAGAGTCGGCGCGTGCGCTCACCGACGCGCGCCATGGCCATGCGGGGAGGTGCCATTCGCACCATCTGGCAGAGCTACTTCCAGACCAGAAAGCCGCCCATGAGCGCATCCTCCCATGACTGGCGGCGCGGCCGCGTCAGTTCCCACCAACCCGGAGGGCGCGGCCGCAACCTTTCATGCTGCTCGCCGGATTAAAGCAAGGCGGCTCGGTGCTTTGCTATATTCGCCAAGCGAGGTTTGCCGATCAGCCCATCGAACCAGCCATGCTCATTCGCGAGAAGGCACCGCCAATCGCACTGAGCCTGGTTCGCGCACGCAAAGGCATGAATCCTGCTCGGTTACAGCGGCCAATCATTCAGATTGCCACGAATTCCACGGCTAAGCTTCTCCAGAGGGCATATGTCACGCGAAAGCTATATCTTCACCAGCGAAAGCGTGTCCGAAGGCCACCCTGACAAAGTCGCCGATCGCATCTCCGACACCGTGGTGGATGCGTTCATCGGCGCCGATCCTGAAGCCCGTGTCGCCTGCGAAACCATGGTGACGACTAACCGCATCATCCTCGCCGGCGAAGTCCGCGCCGGGAAACCGGGCCAGAACAAAGCCGCCAACAAGGCGTTCACCAAGGACATCATCGCCTCGCTGCAGCCGAAGGTGCGCGCCGCGGTGAAGGACATTGGCTACGAGCAGAAGGGCTTCCATTGGGAGAAGGCGAAGTACGCCTGCTACCTGCACGGCCAATCGGCGCACATCGCGCAAGGCGTCGACTCGTCTGCGAAGAAGGACGAAGGCGCCGGCGACCAAGGCATCATGTTCGGCTACGCGTGCAACGAAACGCCCGAGCAAATGCCGGCGACGCTGCAATACTCGCACAACATCCTGAAGCGCCTCGCCGAGATGCGTCACAGCGGTGAGCGCCCTGAACTTGAGCCGGACGCGAAGAGCCAAGTCACGCTGCGCTACGAAAATGGCAAGCCAGTTGAAGTTGTCGCGATCGTCGTCAGCCACCAGCACGCCAAGAAGCTGGGCGACAAGAATTACAGCCAAGCGCGCTTCGCCGAGATAGTGAAGCCGATCGCTGCTTCGGTCTTCCCGGAAGGCCTGATCACCAAGCGCACCAAGTGGCACATCAACCCGACCGGCAAGTTCGAAATCGGCGGCCCGGACGGCGATAGCGGTCTCACGGGCCGCAAGATCATCGTCGACACCTATGGCGGCGCAGCTCCGCACGGCGGCGGCGCCTTCTCAGGCAAGGACCCGACGAAGGTTGACCGTTCCGCTGCCTACGTGTGCCGCTATCTCGCGAAGAACGTTGTCGCCGCAGGCCTTGCCGACCGCTGCACCATCCAGATCAGCTACGCCATCGGCGTTGCAGTCCCGACAAGCTTCTACGTCGATCTCCATGGCGCCGACACGATCGATCCTGCCATCCTCGAAGCGAAGCTGCCGGAAATGATAGGCGGCGCGACACCGCGCGCGATCCGCAACCACCTAAAGCTCAACCGCCCGATCTACGCCCGCACTGCCGCTTATGGCCACTTCGGCCGCCAGCCCGACAACGAGGGCGGCTTCACCTGGGAGCGCGACGACCTGGTGGCCGATCTGCGGCGCCTCGGTTAGCGCGAAGCCTCGGCCAAGAAGCGTCGGTCCGACCAAATCCAAGCAAGCCCTCAGACTTGCCGTCCGTGCGAATCTTGTGGTGCGAGGCAAGGAGCCAAGCTTGGCCATCATCACATCTGGCGCTAACATTGCGCGGAGGCGATGGCATGCGTGAGGCGCCGCGTCTCTACACCCGCCGCCGCCTTTTACATTAAGCCCCCAGCCCCAAGGCAGCGGCGGGTGTATCGACATCGTGCTGCTGAGGACGCCGGCGCCAAAACTTGCGCTGAACGCATTCATCAAGAAGAAGTACAAAACGGGCAATTGCATCGGCTTTTCGTTTTACGACTACAAGCCGCCGCCGTGACCGCGCGACAGGCAAGCAATTGCCGACGCCGAACCGGTCGTCGCCGCCTTTGCACGGCAAGCCGTGAAAGGCGACTACAAAAAAATCATGGCTGCGCATAGCGGCGCGCTTCACACTGATCTGAGCCAGCGCGAACTGATACTCGATTTTTCGGCGACGGAGAGCGCCAAGTCATGACCCGTCTACGCACTCATCGCGAGCGGCACGCGATTGCTCGAATAGGTTGGCTGCGCGCCGCCGTCCTCGGCGCCAATGATGGCATCGTCTCCACGGCAAGTCTCATTGTCGGCGTCGCAGCGGCTGCTGCTGCGCGCGGCGATGTTCTCGTCGCTGGGACCGCGGGACTGGTCGCCGGGGCCATGTCGATGGCAGCCGGCGAATATGTTTCGGTCAGCTCTCAATCCGATACAGAAAAACCCGATAAAGCTCGTGAGGCTCAGGAGCTACACGATGACCCGGCTTTCGAGCTTGAGGAACTGACGTCGATATAAGAGAATCGCGGCCTTGACCCGGGACTTGCTCGACAGGTTGCTGAAGCGTTGATGGCCAACGACGCGGCCGCAACGTTCGCAATAGGGGCGGTCCTTCCGCTGAGCGTCGTGCTGATCGCGCCACGCGAGATCCTCGTACTCGCCGTTTCACTCGTCTCACTCGGCGCGCTTGCGCTCCTCGGCGCTGTTGGCGCCAGGGCTGGCGGCGCAGGCGCGAAGGCAGCCGTCATTCGAGTGACGTTCTGGGGCGCTTTCGCTATGGCCGCAACAGCTGGAATGGGGCGCCTCCTAGCACTCCACTGACGCAATCAGTAAGAAACTCTGGAAAGTGCGAAATGCGCGATTTCCCAGCGCAAGGGCGGATAACCAGCCCGCCAGCAACTCTCTTTGGGTGTGGCGTTAGCGCAGACCATCTGCCGACGGACCGCGTCAGCGCTCAGACGGCCGACAATGCCTCGCGCGCTTGTTTTCCAAACGCGAAATAGAGCGCTGGCAGCAACACCAGCGTCAGGAACGTCGAGGTGACCAAGCCGCCCAAAATCACCGCCGCCATCGGCGCTTCGATCTCGTGCCCGGGCGCGTTCGCCGCAACCACGTTGGGCAATAGCGCCAGACCGGCGCACGATGCAGTCATGAGGATCGGTGCGAGCCGTTCCTGCGCGCCTTGAACGATGAGCGCTGGGCTGAATGGCATGCCTTCTTCTTCTTCCAGGTGACCTCAATCCGCTTCAATTGTCCGGCAATTCGTCGTACGCGCGCCACCAGTTGGGTCTTGGACTTAACCGTATGTGGCATAGTATAGGGGCTCCCCTTATTCTGTAGTCGGACGCAACTCCGCTATCGGGTTGTCACCGCCGATAGGCGGTGCTCATTAAGCGAACCCGCATGGGCGGGGTGCCGCAGCTCGATTCTTGACCTGTATCACTGGGCGAGCGGGCTTGCGCGCGCCGACGCTCGCGACTATGGCGGGACGAATGCGTCTTCAAGATGCGGTAACCAATCGAGGCTAAAGCTCGGGGAAATGTCTACGCTTCGTCGCCTCCTGACTGGGCTTCTGGTGTTCGCTGTGGCGCATTTCGGCGTCTTGGCGACCGCGCCGGCGCACGCCCACGAAAGCGGCGACGGGCATGGCGTCCGAGAAATCGTGCTCTCGCAAGCGCATGACGTGGCGGATCATTATGCTCATCACGATGACGGTGGCGCCGATCATGAAGGTGGCGAGTCGTTGGCTCTTGGCTACACGTCAGCCCCTGATTCCGACGACGATCCCAGTCATGGCGAGCACGCGCATGTGCATGTGTGTCCTCAGTTCACGCCGCTCGGCAGCCACAGTGCTTTGAGAGCGCCGGTGATGCTTCGTGAGCTCATATGGCCCGTACGAAGCGCATCGGTGATTTCCTATTTGGGTTCGCCGCCGCTGCGCCCCCCGCGCACCCCCCTCTGATCCGAACGCTGCGCCGATCCTTGAAGGATCCTGCGCGCTTGTTTGCGACAGAGGGGATTGATCCTTGTCTACGAGAATATTGGCGGCCCTTTGTGGGGTCGCGAGCCTCGCGGGCTTCGCCTGCGAAGCTCATGCGCAGGCGCAAGAAGCGCCGACGCTGACACGCGAAGACGCGCTTGAGCGCGCCATCGCCGACGACCCAAACGTCGCGGCGGCGGACGCCAATGAGCGCGCGGCGGACGCGAGCCTGCGTCAGGCCGGGCGCTGGAATAATCCGACGCTCGAAATCACGCGCGAGAATTTTGAGGGCTCGGGTCTCTACGCAGGAAGCGACCGCGCTGAGACGACTTACGGCTTGCGTCAGCCGCTCGAACTTGGCGGCGACCGCGCCGCCCGCCGCCAAATTGCTGAGAGTGAGCGCGACCTCGCGCGCCTTGGCGCGGGGCTCGAGCGGCTCGACGTCCTCGAAGAGGTCGACCACGCTTTCATCGATGCGCAGGCGGCCGAGGCTGGCCTTGTTGTAGCCGAGGAACGCCTGGCGGTGGCGCAGGATTTGGCCGAGGCCGTGAACCGTCGCGTCCACGCCGCGCGCGATCCATTCATGGCTGGATCGCGAGCCCAAGCGCGTCTCGCCGAAGCCGAGATCGAAGCCCAAAGCGCGCGACGAGCGGCGATCAGCGCGCGCGAACGGCTCGCCAGTTACTGGAATGGCGCCAGCGACTTCCGCGTCGAGTTGACCTCGTTCGAGCGTCTTGGCGACGCGCCACGCGACGTGTTGCAGGCGTCCATCCCCGATCTTCAGCTTGGCGCAGCGCGCCAAGCGCGCGCCGAAGCACAATTGCGCTTGGAGCGGGCGCGACGCATCCCAGATGTAGATGTGCAAGTCGGTTTGCGCGAATTCAGCGAGACTGACGAAACCGCTCTTGTCGTCGGGTTCGCCGCGCCGCTCCAGCTTTGGGATCGCAACAGCGATATCGTGACGCGCGCGCGGGCCGAGCGTGATCGCGCCGGGCATCAACGCGAGGCCCTTGCGCGCGCCGCGGCGCGCCAGCGTGGGGCGCTCCTCAATCAAATGGACACCGCACGCCTCGAAGTCGAAGGCCTCGACGCGCGCGTCATTCCAAGCAGCGAGGAGGCGCTAAGGTTTGCCCGAGACGGCTATGTGCGCGGCGCCTTTTCCTACATCGACGTACTCGAAGCCCAGCGCGCGCTGACTGAAGCGCGGCTTCGCCGCATCGCCTCGCTTCGTTCCTATCACCGTGCGCTCGCTTCGCTTGAGCGCCTTTCCGGCGTACGCGCCGAGGAGATTTCCCAATGAACACGCCTCGTTCCTGGATGCGCGCGGCTGCGGTCGCGCTGATGTTGTCGCTCGGCGCCGCCTGCGGTGCGGGCAACGGCGCTGAGGGTGAGGACGCTGCCGCGACCGCCGACTACGAGCGCGGGCCGCATCGAGGCCGCATGCTTCGTGACGGCGAGTTCGCCATCGAGATGACGATCTTCGAGGATGGCGTGCCGCCGGAGTTTCACATTTACGCTTATCGGAACGATCAACCTGTCGATCCACGCGAGGTTCAGTTGAGCGTGGCGCTGACGAGACTGGGCGGGGCCGTCGATCAGTTCCAATTCGCCCCGGAAGCCGACTACCTCAAAGGCGCGGGCGTCGTGACCGAGCCGCATTCCTTCGATGTGGCGGTGCGCGCGGTCTATGACGGCGCGACCCACGAATGGGCTTATGATTCCTATGAGGGCCGCACCACGATCGGCGCGGCGCAGGCCGAGGCCGCCGGCATTGTCGTGGAAGCGGCGGGGCCGGCGACATTGGAAGAGACCATAGCTCTCTCCGGACGCGTCGAATTGCAGCCGCAGGGCAGAGCCGAGATCAGCGCTTGGTATCCTGGCCGCATCGTGGGCATGAACCGCGCCATCGGCGAGCGCGTGCGCCGCGGCGAAACGCTCGCCAGCGTCACATCGAGCGAGAGCCTGCAAACCTACGCCATCCCTTCGCCGATCGCGGGCGTGGTTATGGCGCGCAACGCCAATGTCGGCGACGTCGCGGGCACATCGCCTATCTATGTCATCGCCGACGCATCGCGCGTCTATGCCTCGTTCTTCGTCTATCCGCGCGACGCCGAGCGCCTGCGCGCGGGCCAGCCGGTCGTGGTGCAAAGCTTGAGCGGCCAAAACAGCGCGCGCGCCGAGATCGAGGCGATCCTGCCGACGGCGGACATGATGACGCAAACCATTGTGGCGCACGTCACTTTGCCGAACGCCGACGGCGCTTGGCGGCCGGGGCAGGCAGTGGAGGGCGCGGCTGTGGTTGCACGACACGAAGCTCCGCTCGCAGTGCGCACCCGCGCGCTGCAGCGCTTCCGCGATTTCACCGTCGTCTTCGCGCGTGTCGGCGAAACCTATGAAGTGCGCATGCTCGAACTTGGCCGCCAGACGCCGGAATGGACCGAAGTCCTCTCCGGTCTCGCGCCCGGCGAAGTCTATGTGAGCGACAACGCCTTCCTCATCCGCGCCGACATCGAAAAGTCCGGCGCGAGCCACGACCACTAAGGGGAAGCGATCATGCTCGACCGTATCGTTCATTTGGCGATCCGCCATCGTTGGATCGTGCTCGCTCTGGTCCTCTTGAGCGCCGGCGTCGGCGTCTGGAGCTTCCAGCGTCTGCCCATCGACGCGACGCCCGACATCACCAACGTCCAGGTGCAGATCAACACCGAAGCCGAAGGCTATTCGCCGCTCGAAGCTGAGCAACGTTTGACGTTTCCAGTTGAGACCGCGCTCGCGGGGCTCCCCGGCCTTGAATACACCCGGTCGATCTCTCGCTATGGCTTGAGCCAGGTGACCGTCGTCTTTGCCGACGGCACCGACATCTACTTTGCCCGTCAGCTCGTCAATGAACGCTTGCTCGCGGTGCGCAGCCAATTGCCCGAAGGCGTCGAGCCAGAACTCGGCCCTATCGCCAGCGGCCTCGGCGAAATCTTCATGTACACGATCGAAGCCGAAGAGGGCGCGCTCAAGCCCGATGGCTCGGAATGGACGCCTGAAGATCTCCGCACGCTGCAAGATTGGGTGATCCGCCCGCAATTGCGCAACACGCCCGGCGTCACCGAGGTCAACACGATCGGCGGCTACCAACGCCAGTATCACGTTACGCCTTGGCCTGATCGTTTGGCTGCGTCTGGCCTCACGATGAACGATGTCATCGAAGCGCTGGCGGAGAACAACGCCAATGTCGGCGCAGGGTATGTCGAGCGCTATGGCGAGCAATTGCTGGTGCGTTCGCAAGGCCAAGCGCAGGGCATCGAAGACCTTCAGCGCATCATTGTCGCCAATCGCAACGGCGTGCCCGTGCGCATCGTGGACGTGGCCGACGTCATCATGGGCGAGGAACTTCGCACCGGCGCCGCGACCGAGAACGGGCGTGAAGTCGTGCTCGGCACCGTCTTTATGCTGATGGGCGAGAATAGCCGGCAGGTCGCGCAGGCCGTTGCCGAACGCCTCGAAGTGGCCTCCCGCGCGTTACCAGAGGGTGTGATCGCATCACCGGTCTATGACCGCACCGAGCTTGTCGACCGCACCATCGAAACGGTTGAGAAGAACCTGCTCGAAGGCGCGCTCCTTGTCATTGTCGTGCTCTTCTTGTTGCTCGGCAATATCCGTGCAGCGCTGATCACGGCGGCGGTCATCCCACTCTCCATGCTGCTCACCATCACCGGCATGGTTCAAAATGAAGTGTCCGGCAATCTCATGAGTCTTGGCGCGCTCGACTTTGGACTGATCGTCGATGGCGCGGTCATCATCGTCGAAAATTGCCTCAGGCGTTACGGCATGGAGCAGCACCGGCTCGGACGATTGCTGACGCACGACGAGCGCTTTCAACTCGCCGAAAGCGCCACCCTTGAGGTGATCCGCCCTTCGATCTTCGGTGTGATGATTATCGCGCTTGTCTATCTGCCGATCTTTGCGCTCTCAGGCGTGGAGGGCAAAATGTTCCATCCGATGGCGTTCACGGTCGTGTTCGCGCTGACAGCGGCGCTCATTTTGTCGCTCACCTTTGTGCCTGCCGCCGTCGCCATGTTCGTGACCGGGAAGGTTGACGAAAAGGAAAGCCGGGTCATGCGTGCGGCGCGCGGATGGTACGAGCCTGCGCTTGAATGGGCGCTGCGGGCGCGCACACTGGTCGTCGCCGGCGCTGTCGGTCTTGTCGTCGTGTTTGCTCTCATCGCCTCACGCATGGGATCGGAATTCATTCCGAACTTGGACGAGGGCGATATCGCGCTCCACGCTTTGCGCATTCCCGGCACCAGTTTGGGCCAAGCCATCGAGATGCAAACCCAGCTCGAAGAGCGCCTTCGCCAGTTTCCAGAAGTAGAGCGCGTGGTGTCCAAGATCGGCACCGCTGAAGTGGCGACCGATCCGATGCCGCCGAGCGTGGCGGACACCTTCATTTTCCTTCGACCGCGCAGCGAATGGCCGAATGGCTGGCGCTCTCGCGCCGATCTCCTCGCCGAAATGGAGGCGGCGGTTCAAGAAATTCCAGGCAACAATTACGAATTTACCCAGCCCATCCAGATGCGATTCAACGAATTGCTGTCAGGTGTTCGCGCCGACGTCGCAGTCAAGGTCTTCGGCGACGATCTTGATGCCTTGCTGGCGACGGGCGCGGAGATCGAAGACATTGTTGCGGCTATTCCGGGCGCGCAGGATGTCAAGGTCGAGCAGATTACCGGCTTGCCGGTGCTTCAAGTCACACCCGATCGCGCCGCTTTGGCGCGGTTTGGCCTCAATGTTTCCGATGTCCAAGACACGCTTCGTGCTTCGCTCGGCGGCGCGGTGGCCGGCCAGATCTTCGAGGGCGATCGCCGTTTCGATGTGGTCGTGCGTCTCCCCGAGCAAATTCGTCAGGATGTCGATGAAATCGGCCGACTTCGTATCCCGCTACCGGGCGCCGCTGATGGCGTTCGAGGCTTTGTGCCTTTGCACGAGATTGCAACGATCGAACTCTCGGTCGGTTCGAATCAGATCAGTCGCGAGAACGGCAAGCGCCGTGTGGTCATCACCGCCAACGTGCGGGGCCGCGACTTGGGCTCGTTTGTGCAAGACGTGCAGCGCCGCGTCGGCGCGGAGGTCGAACTGCCGCCAGGCTATTGGGTCGAGTATGGTGGCACCTTCGAGCAATTGATCTCGGGCGCCCAGCGCTTGGCGCTGGTCGTGCCGTTGGCGCTGCTGATGATCTTTGGACTTCTCTATGCGCTCTTCCGCTCGGCCAAGGACGCGGCAATTGTTTTCTCCGGAGTGCCGCTGGCATTGACCGGCGGCGTGCTCGCCTTGCTAGCGCGTGGATTGCCGCTCTCGATCTCGGCGGGGGTGGGCTTCATCGCGCTTTCAGGTGTGGCGGTGCTGAACGGCGTCGTCATGCTCTCCTTCATCCGCTCGCTGCGTGCGGAGGGCAGTTCTGTCGAAGACGCCATACGTGAGGGCGCGCTGACGCGGTTGCGGCCTGTGCTGATGACCGCCCTGGTCGCCAGTTTGGGTTTCATCCCGATGGCGTTCAATGTCGGCGCCGGCGCCGAGGTGCAACGGCCTTTGGCGACGGTGGTGATCGGCGGGATTATCTCCTCAACCATCCTCACCCTGCTGGTGCTGCCCGCGCTCTATCGCCTGGTTCATCGCGACGCAGAGCAAGAACTCGAAAGCTGGGAACAGACCCCGGCCGCTCCGACCGGAACGGGAGGCGCCTCGTGACCGATCAGCCGCCGCTCGCCGCGCAGCGCGCGGCCTGGGAACGATGGAACGCGGAGACGCGCGAGCAGCGCTTGGGCGAAGTGAGCACCGATCAACGCGATTACGTCGTGGCCTGGCTTGAGCGCTTGGGCCGCACCGATCTTGACATCATCGATGTCGGGTGTGGAGCAGGGTGGCTCTGTCCCTCGCTTGTAAGCTTCGGCCGGGTGACTGGAACCGACTTCTCGGCAGACGTTCTGGCGCGCGCGCAAGAGCGGATGCCGCGGGTGCGCTTTGTCGCCGGCGATTTTATGAGCTTGCCATTTGAGGCGTCCTCGTTCGACGTTGTCGTTTCGCTCGAAGTGCTCTCCCACGTCGCCGATCAACCCGCGTTCGTGGCCAAGCTTGCGCAGCTCTTGCGGCCCAGCGGCATGCTGATGCTGGCGACGCAAAACCGCCCGGTGCTGGAGCGATTAAATCGCGTGCCGCCGCCCGAGCAAGGCGCAATTCGCCAATGGGTGGATCGCGATGAACTCAAGGCGATCTTGTCGCCTCACTTTGATGTGTGGGAGCTCAACGCGATCACGCCGCGCGCCAATCGTTTGCCCTGGAAGCTGGTTTCCAACAACAAAGTGGACAAAGCGCTGAAGGCGCTGTTCGGCGAGGGCCCAAAGCGTTTCAAGGAACGTCTTGGCTGGGGCTGGACGTTGATGACGCTGGCGCGCAAGCGCGACATCTAGGCTGAGAGTGATGAAAGCAACACCCAAAGTGATGGCGCCCACGCAATGGTGGTCGCGGAGCGCGATTATGTTGGCTGCGTTCGCCGCCGTCTTGTTGACGGGACCATCCGCGTTCGCGCACGCCGTCGCGGAGGGCGACAAGGGATACATTCAGGAAATCAGCGGTGTCAATTTGCTGGCCTTCCTCTATCTCGGCGCCAAACACATGGTGACCGGATACGATCACATCCTGTTTCTGTTGGGCGTCATCTTCTTTCTCTACCGGCTGAAGCACATTGGCATTTATGTGAGCCTGTTCGCCATAGGCCACTCGACCACGATGCTGCTCGGCGTCCTCTTCAACATCGGGATGAATAGCTACATCATCGACGCCATTATCGGTCTTTCGGTGGTTTATAAGGCGCTCGACAATATGGGCGCCTATCAGCGTTGGTTTGGCTTTCAGCCCAACACCAAAGCCGCGACGCTGATCTTTGGCTTGTTTCATGGCTTTGGTCTTTCGACCAAAATCATCGAGTACGACATTTCGCCGGATGGACTTGTACCCAATCTGCTGGCGTTCAACCTGGGCGTCGAGATCGGACAACTTCTGGCGCTTGGCGCAATTCTTATCGTCATGGGTTTTTGGCGGCGCAGCGATGGTTTCCTGCGCCACGCCTACACCGCCAATGCGGTCATCATGTGCGCGGGCTTTGTGCTCATGGGCTACCAGATCGCTGGCTATCTCGTTTCTTGAAGGATCACTCGCATGTACAACGCAGACCTGCCAACGCGGGCCGACTTGCCAACGACAAAGCAACTTCTTCGCTCGACCCTGATCGCGTTGGCCACCGCCGCAGCAATTCTTGTCACGGCGATTTTGCCGGCGGAGTACGCCATCGATCCTACAGGAATTGGCCGCGCGCTTGGCCTGACTCAAATGGGCGAGATCAAGATGCAACTCGCGGAAGAAGCGGCGCGTGACGCCGTGTTGGCGGAGGCCGATGCGCCCGTCCTCGGCCCTGTCGATGAGCCAACAGCAGTCGAGGGCGCCCGTCAGGACGAGATCAGCGTGACGCTGCGTCCCGGCGAGGGCGCCGAGGTGAAGCTTGCCATGCGACAGGGCGCGCGGACGCGCTTTGAGTGGAGCGTCGATCGCGGCGCGGTAAATTACGACCTGCACGGGGACGGTCGCGGCGCCTCGACAAGTTACCAGCAGGGGCGGGGCGTGCCAAATCATAGCGGCGAGCTGGAGGCGGCCTTCGATGGCAATCACGGCTGGTTCTGGCGCAATCGCGGCGACCAAGATGTGACCGTCACCTTGCGAGTGATCGGCGATCACACTGACATTCGACGCGTGGTCTAGATGCGGTCAGGCGCCGGACAGCCGCTAGCAGCGCGATGGCATGAGATCATCCCGGCCAACGGCGGTGCAGGTCGTCAATGACGTAGGCGTGGGCGTGAGAGGCCGCGCCTGCGGCGAGATGTGGATGATCGGCGGGAAGGTCGGCGTGGCTGTGTTCGATTTCAGGCGCGTCTGCCTCCGGCCACAGACGCGCTGCCGCTATTGCGCCGCCCACGCAAAGCGCGCCTAAGATCCAAAAGGCCGAAGCTGCGCCAAATGAAGCGCTCATCACACCCGCAAGCGGGTAGGCGATCAGCCAGCAGGCGTGCGAGAGCGCAAAGTGCGCCGCGAATAACGCAGGGCGATCCTCGGCGTGTGAGGAGCGGCGCAGAACGCGTCCGACCGGCGTCAGCGTCAGCGAATAGCCGACGCCTAAGACCACCCAAAGCAGCAAGAGGTTCACATAGCTTGAAGCGATCAGCGGTCCCGCGAAGAGGGCAAGCGCCATCATGGCCGCGCCGCCCAAGAGAACTAAGCGATCCGACGCTTTGTCGAGCAGCGGCGGCAAAGTGAGTGCGGCAAGCATCGATCCCAAACCGAAGGCGGCCAAAGCCCATGCTGTGGCTTGTTGGTTGAGGGCAAACTCACTTTGGACCATGACGACAGTGTTCACGAACACCATGGCCCCGCCAGCAGCGCTTGCCAGGGATAGCGCCACCAGACCGCGAAGGCGGGGCGTATGCGCAAACAGGTAGAGACCCGCAGTCAGGCGCTGAATGAAAGGGCGCGGTGAGATTGTGCGCGCGCGCGGCAACACGGCGGAGAGCACCAAGAGCGCGGACGCCACAAAGCCTATGGCTGTGCCGGCGAAAAGATCGTGAAAATTTATGAAGGCGAGCAGCAGAGCCGCGAGCATCGGGCTTGCGACACTTTCGAGATCCGCCGCGAGCCGCGAAAGCGAAAGCGCTTGGGTGTAGTCGCGTTCTTCCGGCAGCACCTCAGGGATCATTGCCTGGAATGCAGGCGTGAACGCGGCCGACGCCGCATAGAGTACGCCCATAAGCGCATAGACCTGCCAAGCCTCGCTCACGAACGGCAAAGCGGCGGCAACGCCCGCGCGCACCAGATCGAGCGAAACCAGCAGTGTCTTGCGCGGCAAGTGCGTGGCGAGTGCGCTGGCGATGGGCGCGACGCCGACATAGGTGATCATCTTGATCGCGAGCGCCGCGCCGATGACTTCGCCGGCGCGGGCTCCGGCGATCTCGTGCGCCAAAAGCCCAAGCGCCACCGTCGCCAAGCCTGTCCCGAGTAGGGCGGCGACCTGAGCGGCGAACAGATTGCGATAAGCGGCGTTTCGAAAGGGAGCGAGCATCGAGGCGAGATTACGCCGGTGTGCGTGGGTTCGCCCAGCACTTTGCGGCGTTGCGGGTGTTGCGCCCGTCGCTGTCCAAGCAAGATTGGAGATCGTTAATCTGGCGTCCATGCCGCGGACAGCGCCTGGCGACGCAATTTAAGGCGCCATGGCCACAAGGAGGCGGTTATGACCCGAAGCATTCCGGCTGCTCTTCTCGCCCTTTCCATATTCGCTCTCGCCGCGTGCAGCGGCGAACAGACCAGCTCACTGCCGGGGCCTGTGCGCCAGGCCGCGACCGCCGCTGGCGCGCCTGCGAACGCGCGCGGCGAACGCCTCGAAGGTGGTGGCTACGTGGTGCGGTTTGCGGAAGCAGGCGAAAACATTGCGCTTGTGATTGCAGATGATGGGAGCATCGTTCAGCGGCAAGAAACCTTGGCCTTCCGGCCGCGCGCGCCGGCCCAAGACGCCTTCCTTTCGGCGCCGGCCTCGTCGGCGGAAGATTTTGTCGATGCGGTGCTGCGCGGCGAGACCGGCGCCTATCAAGAACGTGGACGCGCGTTGGTCGATGGCTTGGCGGGGGTGCGATCGCGCATGGACCCGAACCGCTTTGCTCTGGCCGAGACGCGCGCAGCGGCGATGATGGCCGCGCTGCAGCGCAACGACGCCACGCGAGCGGCGCTTGAAGCGCTCGAAGCGTATCGGGTGTTGGAGGAAACGACCTCGGCCGAAACGCGCGCGACGCCCATCGAAGTCTCGTTGCTCGATTATTCGGGTTTCAAGATCGCAGCCCTTGCCTTGCCTCCACGCACTGACTGGGCGGAAGCAGACGCTGCCGTGCGCTATTCGGCGCAGCAATGGCAAACGGTGCGCGCGCAAGTCACCGACAGCGCCGTCGTCGACATGATGGATGAGTTGCAGCGGGCGCTGTCCGCGGCGTCCCAACGCCGCGACGCCCAGTCGCTCGGCGCGGTGGCGCGCGCGCAATTGGCGGCAGTTGACCTGGTCGAGCGCTATTTCGACCACGCCTACAAAACCGGCGCTGGCGCCACCGCGCCCGTCGATCGAGACTGATTGGGGGTAGCGCTACGATCGTCACGCACGCGATCCGTTGATCCTTGGCCGGGTGCGAAAGGCCGGACGCAAAGGGCCGTGACCCTATCTCCGGCGCGTGCGCCGCCGCGCGTCGGTCTGCGCCTAGGCGCGCCCCAAGCATAAGCCGCGTTGATCGGTCGTGGCGCACGGGCGACATTTACGCTGAAGCGTCGCGGCCTAGCCCCGGTGCGCCGGGATTTTCGCGTAGGGCTGCCCCAGCGGGAGATGGTGTGATGGTGATTGAAACAGTATTGGCGCTGGCAAGCGCGGTCGTTGCCGGCTCGGCCGGCAAAGAGGCGATCGAGCGCGTCTCTCATGCCTTCCGCAAACGCCAACCGATCTCGCGCGATCTCACGCACGATTTTGACAAGAGCGCGAGCCTTGGAGAGCGGCTTGCCGATCGCGTGGCCGAAATCGGCGGTTCATGGGCGTTCGTGTCGAGCTTTCTCGCCTTCCTGGTCGTCTGGGCGGTGCTCAATGCGCTCTTGTTGCCGCAACACGAGCGCTTCGATCCTTATCCCTTTATCTTCCTCAATCTGCTTTTGTCGATGTTGGCGGCGATCCAGGCGCCGATCATCATGATGAGTCAGAATCGCCAAGCAGTGAAGGATCGCATCGAGGCGCGTCATGATTTCGAGGTGAACCTCAAGGCCGAACTTGAAATTCTCAGCCTACACGAAAAGCTCGACCGCCTGCACGCAGAGCACGGCGCACAATTGGCGGCGCTCAGAGCTCTGCTCGAAGGACGAAAAGTTGAGGACTAATTTCCATGCTGGCAGGGGTCACTTCTTCTTCGCAATTGCGCAACGCGCGTTCAGCCTTTTCCGCAAGGAGGGGTTCTCGCCAAGTTTCAGAAGGGCCTTATCCCACCCGATGCGTTCCATTTCAGCGCCGATCTCTTCCCAATGATTAAACTCTCCGGTGGCGGCCAATTGATCGGCGAGCGCGCCGAACGCTGCTGGGCTTTTTGCTTCGGACATTCGCGCGACTATCAGGCCCGGGTCATGAGCCCCAGCTGGAGAGAAATATACAACGCCGCAATCTTCCAATCGTCGCGATGAACGTGGAACCCAGCGCCTGGGGAGATGCTTTGGCGTGACAGTCGGATCGTCGCTCCGATCGGTGCTCTTCATGTCAGGCCCCATGATACCAGTGGGCACGCCGCTGGTCCTCCCGTCGGTGGCGCAAGTCCTGGCCGTCCTTGGCCGATAGGCAAACAAAGAACCCCAACGCCATGGTGCTGAGAAAGGACACCGCGACGAAAGCTGGCGCAAAGTGCGCTAGAGCGAGTTGCGCCTGCGGTGACGGATCGCCTCCGGCCTGAAGCACGAGCGCCGAGACCGCAATACCGAGCGTGACCGCTGCTTGTTGGGCCACGGATGCAAGGCTTGTCGCCGCACTCAAGTTGGGTTCCTCGATGTCGGCATACGAAATGCCGTTGGCGGCGGTGAAAACCGCGGCCTGACTCGCGCCGGCGATCAACAAGATTGGCAAGAGCAAACTGGAATAGGACTGAAAGAGCGCGAATGAGGCGACAGCGCCGCCGCTGAGAACAGTCCCCGCAGCAAGCACGGGCCGGAAGCCAAACCGATCGATGAGGTTTGGCGCCGCGCTCCGCATGATGAGGCTGCCTAGCGCGTAGACGCCCGATAGTGCGCCCGAGAGCACGATGCTGAAGCCGAAGCCAAGCTGAAACAGAAGCGGCAGTAAAAAATTGGCGCCGCCGCCGCTTATGCGGAACAACAATCCGCCAATGACGCCAACGGAAAACGTCCGGATGCGCAGAAGGGCAAGGTCAAGTAGGGGCCGCTCAACGCGCCGCGCATGCGCCCAATAGCCAATAAGCCCCATCAGTCCAAAAGCTGAGAGCGCTAGTGCATAAGCGCTTGGGACGAGATGGTCGCCGAGGGCCGACAAGCCGAACAAGAATGCTGCAAATCCCCCGCCGGCCAGCACAAACCCAGCTGTGTCGAACCGCTCGCGCGGGCTGGGGGGCGGATTCGGCATGAAGCGCCAGGCCAACGCCAAGCCCAACGCGCCGACAGGAAGATTGATGAGAAAGATCCAGCGCCATCCGAATCCCGTCGTGATGATCGAACCCAAGAGCGGACCAAGCGCGGGCCCAAGCAAGGCTGGCAAGGTGATATAGGCCATAGCCCGGACGAGTTCGTTCTTGGGGGTTGTGTGCAACACGATCAGGCGCCCAACCGGCGTCATCATGGCGCCGCCTACGCCCTGAACCGCGCGCGCGAGGATAAGGCCCGCGAGATCGGTCTGCATCGCACAAAGCATCGAGCCCATCAGGAAGACCGCCATGGCGGCCATGAACAGGGGCTTGGCGCCTATTTTGTCCGCCATCCAACCGCTGACGGGAATGAAGGCGGCGAGAGCGACAAGATAAGTCGTGAGTGCAAGCTTCAGCGAGAGCACAGGTGCGTGGAGCGTTGCGGCGATGGTCGGCAGCGCGGTGGCGAGGACAGTGGCGTCCATCGTCTCCATCAACAGCGCGGCCGAGACGATCAACGGTGCGATGAACCGGCGCGACTGGGAAACGCTCATCATGCGACAGCCTATTTCACCTTAGTGGCGGCTATCAGACACGCGCCAGCGTTCGACGAGTGAAAATAGAAACGATGCCGACCAAGTCAGCGACAAAATGCCAAACAGCGATGAGAGACTGGACATCAACCGGATTTCTCCCTCTGGCGCCACATCTGTTGATCCCAGTGAGGAATAGGTCTCCGCAGCGAAAATGAAGTAGTCTGCTGGCGTCAGCTCGCTTGGTCCGCGCAGTCCGCCAATTCCGATGACGTCAGCAAAGCCGTAAGCGCCGGCATAAAGTACAATTTCAAGAACGTGAATCAGCATCAACAGGCTCAGCACACACACGAGCGTGGCGTGATTTGCCCAAGTGCGGGCGCGGGCAAAACGATCCAAACGGCTAATCGCCTCATAATGGAAGATTGTGCATGCCAACACCACGATCACTGTGAGCACGATAGACCAGATCAACGCCACGTTTCGCCCTCCCTGATCGCGCGGGCTTGCGCTCCGCTTGCAAGACTGTGCGCGATTTATGCGCAAACGCCGCCAATCGTGAACCGGTGAAAACGAACATTGGGTATCGTCAATCCGCGGTCCATGCGGGGGCAGGCTTCTATCGATCACAACCGCCCTGAGCTCCGCCAATGCTTCGCCAAGCAGCGACGAGGCGAAATCTGTTGCCGCGTTGTTAGGGCTTTGGCGACATATTGAGATCGGGTGCGCTGGTGAGGCGTCCTGGACTGCGAGGGGAGCGTCATGTCGCCGGCGAGAGGGATCATTGCGAGCGCCAGCGTCGCCGTGCTCTCGGCGTGCGTCACCCCGCCAATCGATCAAGGCACCGGCGCGCTGCTGGCCGGCGATGCGGTCAACGCTTCATCGCCGATCGCCGACGGGCTCGCGGACCTGCGCGGGCGCAGCGAGGATTTTCGGGGCGGGCCCCCGCTTAGCACGATTGAGATCGCGGGTTGGGCCGTGCGCCGGAGCCCGGCCTTACGCGTGGCTCGCGCGCAATCGGGCGTCGGCGCCGCACAAGCCTTCTCGGCCGGTCTGCTGCCCGATCCCCAACTTCAGCTGAGCTATGACCACCCAACCAATGTGCAGGCCTTCGACGCCTTGAGCGCTGGCCTTAGCCTTGATGTCATTACCGCGCTGATCAATCACCCGAATGCCCGCGCCCGTATGCGCGCCGAACAGGAGCGAATCCGGCAGGAATTGGCGTGGACGGAGTGGAGCGTCGCCATGCAGGCGCGCGACGCGGCGATCCGCGTTATCTTCCTTCGCCAGCAAGCCGCCGTGGCGGCCGAGGCGACCGGGCAGACGGAGCGCCAATTGCGCGCCTATGAACGCGCCGTCGCTGACGGTGATGCGCGTCTTGATGATTTGGCGGTGCGGCGCATCGGTTACCTCGATGCGCTCGACCGCCTGAACACGATCGAACGCGATCTCGACGCGGCGGTGAATGAGCTCAATGGCTTCTTGGCGCTTGGTCCGGGCGAGACGCCGCCCTTGGCGGATGTCGTTTCGACAAGCGACCCCGCTTCGCTCGATCCCGAGGCGCTTTTCCAGCAGGCGTTGGCCGTGCGCTCGGATCTTAGCGCATTGCGTTCGAGCTATGAGGCCAATGAGGCGAGCCTTCGATTTGCGCGCATCGCTGCCCTGCCGCTGCCAAACCTTTCCCTCTCGCGCGCTCGTGACACCAGCGATGTCCGCACCTCGGGCGTAGGATTGAGTTTAGTCCTGCCCATCTGGAACCGGGGTCGCGGCGACATCGCTGTCGCGCGCGCAACACGCGTAGAACTACAAGCTGAGTACGATGCGCGCGTGTTTCAGGCCCGCGCCGATATCGCGCTTCAAGTCGAGACGCTGCGACGCGTCGCAGCACAGCGCGCTGTTTTGGAGCGGGAGGTCGCTGCGCTGTCGCGTGAAACCGAGGTGTTACGCACGGCCGCCGAGGCGGGCGATGTGCCAGTGCTCACTTATGAGACGGCGCGGGCGAGCCTCCTCGATAAACGCTTGGCGGCGCTCGCGCTCGCCGCAGCGCAGGCGCAAGGCGAGGCGGCGCTCGACGGCTTGGTTGGACGATTGCTGGTCGAGAGGGACGCTTCATGAAGACGATGAGGGCGATCACCATCGCGCTGACCATGAGCGCGCTCGGCGCATGCGCTCGCCCCGCACAGGATGCGCCAGCGGCGGCAGCCGCGCCGGTTAGAGTGGAAACCGCGGCCGCCTCGCAAATGCAGGAGCGCCTGTCGGCTTTCGGCGAGGTCGAAATATCACCCGATCACTCGCGCACAATTTCGCTTTCCTATGATGCGGTGGTGGTGTCGCTGAGGGCTGCGCCTGGCCAGACGGTAAGAAGCGGAGCGCCGCTTCTTGAAGTGCGGCCGACGCCTGCGGTTGTACTTGAGCAACGTAGGGCGCTCGAAGAATTGCGGTTCGCGCGCGCCGACCACGACCGCGTCGTCCGCCTGCGCGGGCAAAGCCTCGCCACCAATGCCGAACTCGCCGCCGCCCAGCAGGCGCTGGCGAACGCCGAGGCCGCCGCGGACGATCTGGGCGCACGCATCGGCTCTGGGGGGGTGCGCGTCATCCGCGCGCCGATTGCTGGGCTGGTCGAAGCGATCGATGTCGAAGCAGGCGCGATCATAAATGCGGGCGCGCCGCTCGCGCGCGTCGGTGACGCGGAGAGCCTGCAAGCGCGGTTCGGCGTGGAAATCGAAGACCTAGGCGCCATCTCGCAAGGCGCGTCCACGATCGTGCGGGATCTGCGCGGCGACGTTTCATCGGAGGGCCGCGTCTCGCGAGTGCTGCGCCGGATCGATCCAGCGACCAGATTGGCCGAGGTCACGGTGGCGCTGCCGGCTAATGCTTCGTTTCTTCCGGGCACGCCAGTGCGCGGGGAGATTGCTATCGGGGCTCCGCGCGAGGCCATCAGCTTGCCGCGCGGCGCGATCGTCTATGACGGCGAAACCGCGAGCGTCTTTGTTGTGCAGGGAACGACTGCGCACAAGACCGAGGTGCGGACGGGCGCGGAGTTGGGCGACCGGATCGAAATCACCAGCGGTCTGGAGATCGGACAGGTTGTCATTGTTGAAGGCGGCGCAACGCTTGAGGACGGCGCCGCGATCGCCGTCCAGCAGAGTGGCCCGCCATGACCAACTGGCTTTTTGGCCATAGGCGCTCGCTGCTTTTTCTCATATTGGCGGTCGCCCTTGCGGGTGCGGCGCTGGCGTTCCGCATGCCGGTCTCGCTTTTTCCGACGATTGATTTTCCGCGCGTGGTTGTGAGCGTCGATGCGGGCGACAGGCCCGTCGACCGAATGGTCATCGAAGTCACGCGCCCGCTCGAACAATCGTTGCGTGAAGTTCCCGGCGTACGCCGGATACGGTCAACCAGTTCGCGCGGATCGGCGGAAATCTCAATCACGTTCGGTTGGCGCGACGACATGGTCGCGGCCATGCTGCAGACTGATGCGCTGATCGCGCGCACTCTGCCCGACCTGCCGGCCGGCGTTGTCTACCGCGTCCGGCGCATGGACCCCACCGTCTTTCCGTTTCTCGGCGTCAGCCTGACATCGGCCAACGCCGATCAGGTGCGTTTGCGCGACATCGCTTATTATCAGATCGCGCCGGCGATCTCTGCGATTGAGGGCGTGGGCCAAGTCGAGGTGCTGGGCGGTCGACAAGCTGAAATCCAAGTCGACATCGATCCTGAACGTCTGCGCGCACTTGGCCTCACGGCGCATGATGTGGCGACGGCGCTCAGCGCCAACAATCTGGTCGCCTCGGTCGGCCGCATTGAGGATCGTCATCGACTCTATCTTACGCTTATCCAATCACAATTGACGTCCGCCGATGACGTGGGCGCGACCATTCTGCGCACCGGCCAAGCGGGCATCGTCGAACTCTCTGACGTAGCCGATGTCCGCGAGGGCGTCGCGCCCGACTATACGCGCGTCAGCGCTGACGGACGCGACGCCGTCCTCATCAATGTGCGCCAGCAGCCAGGCGCCAACACTGTCGCGCTCGCCAGCGCCGTGCGCGCCGAATTGGCGCAATTGCGTCAGCATCTTCCATCCGACGTGCGGCTCGCGAACTATTACGACCAATCCGAACTCGTCACCCAGGCAGCGGGCAGCGTGCGGGACGCCATCCTGATCGGCGCGTTGCTTGCGGCAGCGGTGCTATTTGGTTTTCTCCGCCAAGCCAAAACGCTCGTCATCGCACTCATTCTGCCTTTGGTGCTGGCGGCGAGCGTTTTGGGTCTTTCGGCTTTGGGGCAAAGCTTCAACATCATGACGCTGGGCGGCATGGCGGCGGCGGTCGGGCTCATCATAGATGACGCCGTGGTGATGCTTGAACATATCGCCAAGCGCTCGGCCGCGGGCGACGGCGATGTCCGTCATGGCGCCGCCGAGATGATCAAACCGCTCACCGGTTCTTCGTTTGCAACCGTCGTCGTGTTCGCGCCGCTCGCCTTTGTCGACGGCGTCACCGGCGGCTTCTTCCGCGCCTTGGCGGTGACGATGGCGATCGCGCTTTTCGTGTCGTACTTTTGCGCGCTCATTATCGTGCCGTTCGCGGCGCAACATCTTCTTTCGCGCGATCAAGCCGAGCGTCTCGAACATGGCGGGCCGTTATTGGGACGCTTGCGCGGCGCATACCAGGGGTTGTTGGCGCTCATTCTTGGGCGGCCTTTGATTCCGCTCGCCGTTGCGGCCGCGTTCATCGTGGTCGGCGGCTTTGCGGCGACCCGCGTCGGATCGGGTTTCATGCCGGCGATGGACGAGGGCGGCTTCATCCTCGACTACAAAGCCCCGCCTGGAACATCACTCGCCGAGACTGACCGCTTGGTGCGGCTTCTTGAAGAAGAGGTGCGCGCTACTCCGGAGGTCGCAAACTATTCGCGGCGCACCGGGCTGCAATTGGGCGGCGGCCTGACTGAGGCCAATGAGGGCGATCTTTTCATCCGCTTGCACCCGTTGCCGCGGCGCGACATCGAAGCCGTGATGAGTGATCTTCGTGGGCGGCTTGCGGCGCGCGTTCCGGCGCTCCAGGTCGAGACCGCACAGCTCATGGAAGATCTGATCGGCGATCTTATCTCCAACCCCCAGCCGATCGAGATCAAGATCACGGGCGCGCCATCTGCCGACCTCATCCCCATCGCTGACGCGGTCGCCCAGCAAGCGGGTCAGGTGCGCGGCGTTGTTGAAGTTTTCAATGGCGTCCTTATCGCCGGCGACGCGATCGATGTCAGCATCGATCGCACGCGCGCGGCGATCGAGGGGTTGACGCCAGAAGAAGTGCGCGCCGCCATTGAGAGCCAACTCGGCGGCGTCACCCCAAGCGGCATTCAGCAGGGCGAAAAAATCGTCCCCGTCCGCGTTTGGGCCGGCGGCGACGTGCGCGAACGATTGTCGCGTCTGCAGGCGATGACGATTCGCACGCAGGCTGGCGCAGTGCTGCCGCTATCGCGGGTGGCCGACATAGCCATTGCGGTGGGACAGCCGCAAATCGTCCGAGAGGATTTGCGCGACATGATCGCAGTCACCGCACGGCTCGAGGGCCGCGATCTCGGATCGGCGATCAATGACATTCGAGCGTCCTTGCGAAGTGTCAATCTGCCGCCTGGCGTCACCATTTCATTCGGCGGCCTCTATCAGGAGCAACAGAAGTCGTTTCGCGATTTGACGATCGTGCTCGCGGCAGCGGCGCTCCTGGTCGCGGCGCTGCTCCTATACCTCTACGAGAACATGGCAATCGTCGCGGCAATCATGAGCGTCGCGGCTTTATCCGCGCTTGCAGTCTATCTGGGGCTTTGGCTGACCGGCGTTGAACTCAACATTTCAGCGCTGATGGGCATGACGATGATCATCGGCATCGTCACCGAAATCGCTGTTTTCTACTTCGCCGAAATTGACGCCTCGCGCAAAGCGGAGAAGTCCGACCTCATTGCCGCGGGCGCCGCGCGCTTGCGGCCAATTTTGATGACCACATTGATTGCCATTCTGGCGCTGTCGCCATTGGCGCTCGGGCTCGGTGCAGGTTCTGCCATGCAACGTCCGCTCGCGATCGCGATCATTTCTGGTCTTGTCTTCGCAGCGCCGCTCGCGCTCTTGATCATGCCGGCGATCTACTTCGCCGCGAGCGGAGGATATCGTCGGTCCAGGACCCAACCAGCGCTGCCGCAAGTCGACGGGTGAGGGGAGGTTGCGGATTGGTATAGAGCCGGTCAGACGCCGCCAAGGCGCGCCATAGCAACCTGCCTTCGTCGCATCCTCCCCGCGACGATGCTTAGAGGTCCCCCGATGAAGAAATCCACGATCACTGCCATGGCTGGCGGCGCTCTTGCTCTTTCGCTGCTCGCCGCTGGCGGCGCTTGGGCGTCAGGCGCCCGGGCTGGCGACGACGATCGGTCCGACAGCGCCGCGATCGCCCAAGCCCGCATCTCGCTGGCTGACGCCGCCCAAGCCGCCGAACGCCATGCCGGCGGTCGCGCTTACGAGGCCGGCATCGAGGAAGAACACGGTGCGCTCTTCTATGAAGTGGAGGTCGCAGGCGCCTCCGGGGCCGCCCAAGAAGTCCGCATCGATGCGCAGACTGGGGCGGTCCTGCAGGCCAGCGCCGCCGACGCCGAGCATGACGAAGACGGCGACGACGACTAAGCTCGCTCGCCAAACTGGCGCCCCGGTGATTTGGGGCGCCAGCCCGCGATTGGATACCGCATGCGCATTCTGCTGATCGAAGACGATGAAGAGACCGGTGAATACGTGTCGCGCGGCCTGAAAGAGGCGGGGCACGTGGTTGAGAGTGCGCGCGATGGCAAGGATGGGCTTTTCAGAGCTGCCGACGGCGCCTTCGATGTGCTCATCGTCGATCGCATGTTGCCGGGAATCGACGGCTTGTCGGCCGTCAAGTCGCTGCGCGCCATGGGCGCGCAGACGCCCATATTGTTTCTGACCGCCATGGGGGCGGTTTCGGACCGCATTGCCGGATTGGAGGCGGGCGGCGACGACTATCTTGTCAAGCCATTCTCCTTTGCCGAATTGCAAGCACGGGTCGCCGCGCTTGCGCGCCGCGCTCCGCTACGCGCGCCCGAGCCATCGCTGCTGCAAGTCGGCGATCTCAGTCTTGACCGCTTGCGCCGCATCGTGCGCCGCGGCGATCAGGACATCGATCTGCAGCCGCGCGAATTTCAGTTGCTTGAATTCCTGATGCTGAACGCCGGGCGTGTGGTGACCCGCACGATGCTGCTTGAAGGTGTGTGGGATTTTCACTTCGATCCGCGCACCAACATTGTCGAAACCCACATCAGCCGTCTGCGCGCCAAGATCGACCCCGGCGCCACGGCGCCGCTTATCCACACTATTCGCGGCGCGGGCTATGTGATCCGTGCAGACTAGCCGTCTCTTCGCATCAACGAGCGTCAGGCTGGCGATCCTGCATGCGGGCTTGTTGACATTGGCGTTTTGCGCCACGGCGATCTTCGCCTGGCTGGCCACCCGTGACGCTGCGCGCGAAGAATTGCAGCAACGTATCGCCACCGAAGTGGCCGCGCTGAGTGACGAGTTTGGCGCAGAAGGGCTGGAAGCCGTTGTGCTTGCCATCGAAACCCGGTCAGGCCGCCCAGGCTCGTTGGATTACGGCTTGGTAGATGCCTCCGGCAGCGTTCGTTTCGCGGAATTGCCAGCAACTCGCGTCGGCTGGTCAGAACTCGAATTGCCGGAGGTCGAGGAGCCGGACGAGGTTGGCGAAGAGGGAAACGAGGAGCGCGACGAAGTCGAACGTCTGCTGGTGCAAACCGTGCAATTGGGCGATGGATCGCTTTTGGCGGTTGGCGAGGACTTGGCGCGCGAGGAGCACCTGCGCGATCTGTTGTTTGCGACCCTGGCTTGGGTGGGATTGACTTGCCTGCTCGCGGGATTGGCGGCCTCAGTTTGGTTGACCCGCCGTTCGCTTCGCCAGGTCGATCAATTGATGGCGGTGTCGCGCGCTGTGTCAGCGGGTGAGCTAGGCGCGCGCGCGCCATCTGAAACGGGAGCCGGACGCAACGATCTCGACGAATTGTCGGCGTCATTCAACGCCATGCTCGATCGGGTTGAATCGCTTATCGCCAACGTGCGTGAAGTCTCCACTGACGTCGCCCACGACCTACGCACCCCGCTCTCGCACGTGCGTCAACAGCTGGAGCGGGCGCGCGCGGCCGGCGCCGATGGGGCTACGCGCGAGGCCGCGATCGAGGCCGCTGACGCACGGCTCAGCGAAGTCCTGCGCACGTTCGACGCCATGTTGCGTGTCGCCGAACTCGACGCCTCTCCAGATATTGCCCGCCTTGTCCCGCTCGATCTCGCCGAGCTTGCCGAGCGTGTGGCTGATGCTTTCCGCCCGGATATCGAAGCAGGGGGCCGCCACCTCATTGTTCAAGCAGCCCGAGCGCCGACGAACGCGGACAAGGATCTGGTCGCACAGGCGCTCGCCAATCTTCTCGACAACGCGATCCGCCACACTCCGGCGGGCGCGACCATCATGGTGCGCACGTTCAAGGACGCGCGCGCACACGTCAGTGTCGCCGACAACGGACCTGGCATACCCACTGATGAGCGTGAGGCGGTGCTCAAGCGTTTTTACCGACTAGAGCGAAGCCGCGGCGGCCCCGGCGCTGGCATCGGCTTGAGCATCGTCGCAGCGATTGCGCGCCTGCACGATGCTGAACTTGTTCTCGAAGATGCGCGCCCGGGGCTGCGGGTCACCCTAACATTTGACTAAAGTGGCGACCGGGCCGCCGCTGGTCCGAGCCTAAAGGGGCGCAAGCAAATCAGGTGGTCTCGTGTCTCGCGCGCTGCTGCGGCTTTCAGTGGCGCCAGACGCAGGCGTGTTAGAGATACAATCTTCCCGACAACGCGCAACAACTCGGCCGCCGCCTGAGACATGGGAGCCCCGGTGCACGCCTTTCTCCAAATCGCGCTCGACCCGCGCACGGTGTTCGCGCTCGGTCTCTTGTTCTTCGGCGGCATCGTCGCATGGGCCGAGATCACTCACTTCCTCGCCCGTCGCAAAAGACGATCTGAGGCAGAACGACCCCGTGACGAGGATCCGCCAGACCGCTGATCACAAGTCTGAGATGGCCTACGTCAACACCAATCGCGCCAAATCAAACAGCCGTGCCAGCGGCTCATGCAATAGGCCAGCAAGCATGATGCCGACCCACATGCCAGCATAGGAATAGCTGGAGACGCGCTCGAATCTGGAATCGAATCCTGCTTTTGCCGTTGCGCCAAAGGCCGCGCCGATAAAAGTTGCAGCGAGAATTTCAAATCCGCCGTCGGTTAAGTAGAGAGCCGCGGTCCCGCAGACACCCACATATACGATAGCGGCGATTGCTGACGCGGCGAACGAGGCGGCCCGCGAAACGATCGCGCCAGATGCATAACTTGTTTGCGCGGCCGTCGTCATCGCGAACCTCCGGTGCCTTACGCCCCGACAAGACGCTACCCTTGCTAGCAGGCGCGTCAAATTGGGGTTTCCCAATGATCTCTCAGGTTTTGCCGTTTGCTCCCTGACATTGGGAAACTTCAACCTGCGCGAAAGACCCCGCCAATGCGCGCGCGCCTAACGCTTGAAGCCGTCGCCCACGCGCGTCCGCATATGCGGCGCAGTCGCAGCGGGCGCCGGAGCGCCAATGATGAGCGCAGTCGTTGAGAGCGCAGTCGCGGCGACCAATCCGCCGACCCGCACAAACGTCCTCAGCTCTCCCTATTTTTTCTGGGTCGTCATTGGACTCTATCTCGTCGCCCACATAGCGCTTCGTCTGTGGGAGACGCCGAATATCGGCAAGAACGATGTCCAAGAAGCGGTCGCAGCGCAGGCGTGGGCCTGGGGCTATCATCCGCGCAATCCGCCTTTGCACACTTGGCTGCTGATGGGCGCCTACGGCGTTTTCGGCGTCAACCTGATAGCGCACGTCATTCTCAAATACGCACTCGTCGGGCTCTGCTATGTGTTTGCGTTTCTCTGCGGCAAACGACTGCTCTCAAGTTCGTCCATGGCGGCGCTTGCGGCTTTATCGCTGACTATGCTCGCCCCTTTTGCTTGGACTGTTCACACCGCGCTTACGCATACGCTCTTGCTTGCGGTGGCTTGTCTGGCCGTTCTTTGGGCGGCCATTCGCCTAAGCCAGCAGCGCACGCTGCTCAACTACGCGATCTTCGGCCTCCTCATCGGTCTGGGCTTTCTGGCGAAGTATTCCTTCATCCTGTTCTTCGCGCCGCTCGTCGCGGCAATGCTCACCCAGCGCGCCCTACGCGCGACTCTCGGCGATTGGCGCATGCTGCTGAGCTTAGCTGTTGCGGTCACATTGTTTGCGCCACACGCGCTTTGGATGCTCGGCCCGCGCTTCGATTTCATCGCGTTCTTGGTGGAAAAGCAGGGTGCGGAAGCCCCCGCCCCCTATCTCCAGGATGTTCTCGCTGGTCTTGGGGCGCTTGGTGTCGGCGCGTTAAGCTATGCCGGCCTCCTGCTTGTCATGCTGGCATTGTCCTGGCGCGCCGCCGGCGCGCCGGTGCGCCCGCTTGCGCCTTGGGAGCGCGCCGTTCCTTTGATCAGCGTCTTCGCCTTTGGCATTCTCATCCTGGATGTCTTCGTGCTGCGCGCAGCGCAGTTTGAAGAACGCTATTTCACGTTCGCTTTGCTCACCGCGCCCCTCTCGGTGTTCTTGTGGCTCGACCGGCGCGCGGGCGCGACTTCTCTGATGGGACGCTGGGCGTGGGGTCTTTTGATCGTGGCGCTGCTTGGTTTTGGCGCGTTGAGCGGGCGAGCGTTGCTGCAGCATCGTACCTGCAATCGCTGCTGGGAAGAAATGGCGACGCCGGCGCTCGTTGACGATCTCGCAAGCCATGGCTTCAGCGGCGGAACCCTCGTTGCCGACCATTACAATCTCGCTGGTAATCTTCGCTTGGCGTTCCCAGGCTCGCGCGTCTACGCCGCCAATTATGTGGTCCCGCAACCCGGTCTTGGCGGCGCCGGTCAGTGCGTCCTGGTTTGGAACGCTCGCAACGCGGGTGATGATTTGCCGCCGGATTTGGCGGCCTTCTTGGCGACCCGCGGCTTGCCGCTCCCTGAAGGCTCGCCGCGGTTTGTTGAGGCGCCGTTGCGTCGCAGCAGCACGCGCATCGATCGTTTCGCCCATTGGCCGCTCCGAGGCGTGGATGGCGATTGTCGAGCATCCTGACCGCGGCGGGCCCTTGAGCGCAACGAGCGACGCGTCCGCCGCCGACGTGCTCGAACGAGACGCGGTGCGCCTTATGGTGCGCGAGATCTTTGCAGAGGCGGGCCCGATCGATACCGAAGATGATCTGCACGAATGGCTAGCGCGGTCTTCGCCGGCAAACCGCTTTGGCGCCAGCTGACAAATGGCAAAGGCGACCTGCCGCACTTGATGCGGCAGGCTTCAGTCGGTCGCTAGGTAGGTCTTGTTGCTTCTGTGCTGCGGCTTAGCGCCCGCCTACCCAAGCCGCGCGTGCGCGGGAGCAAAGATTTTTTCACATCGCATCAGGATGACAATAGTGAAAATCGCTGAAACGGACACGTCGGCGCGCCGCTCGCCTATCCGGCTAGTCCAATCCTGTTCGGGCAATCAGACCTAACGCGCGCCAACCCGAAACAACCATCGCCGCCGCCGGGCATGCGTACGTCGTTGAACGGAACGTCCGGTTTAACCTGCGCGTTCAACTGATCGACGCAACACGTACCTTAGATCGAGGTCGTGGAGCAAAGCCATGAGACGATATCGCCGCCTTTCCCAACGCTCGTACGCCCAGCCCCGCGCAGCTACAATCGGCTAACGAGGGGCGCTCTTGGTGCAGCAAGAAACGATAAGTGGCTGTTTTGGAGGCAGGTTATCGCGCAGACACCTGAGTCGCAGAGAGAGGAACCGAGGGGGCTTGTTGCGCGGCATGCTCTGCGAACTTGGTCTCGACCGAAGCGCGCAGCGCGTTGATCAGGTGTTCGCGAAATGCCGCTCTGTCCGTGATGATTCCCTCAGAATTGTAAGCGAAGATATTGGGAAAGGGGCTTGCGCCGTTGGCGGAGAACATGTCGGAGAGGTTAGTCGCCGACGCCACACTGTCGGCGTGCGCTATGCAGGTTACGCGGCTCCACAAATTCAGGCGTCCGATGGTCTCTATCTCCCACGCCGTGCCTTGCGTGACATTCGACAGATCAAGAACGATAACGTCGGCGGATCGCAACAAGACATCAGCCACCAGCTTCCACCACGCATCCGACGTGCGAATGAGGTAGGCGCGAGCGACGCTCGACGCCTCGACGTTGAGTTCCATCCGGTCGTAGAGGCGGCGCGCAAGCAAGCGGAAGTCACGCGCGGTTGTTACGAACGCGGGTCCCCACCGCGTTCTGTCGAAAAGGCGCAGGACGAGCACGACTGGAAAGGTCAATGCGACCCAAATGGCCCCGCCGAATGATGAGGTAGCGACGTAGAACTGGTGCGCGAACCAGGACCCCATTGTGCGGCGGACATGCTTGTCGGCAAGCGCCACAACATGACCCAGCGGCTGCAACTCCTCGCCAAGCAATCGTTTATAGAAAACGCCAAGGCGGCGTTCGTTGAACTTTCGCAGCAGCAACACGCGCACTGGATAGGCGCGGAACCACTCCGCAAGCTTGAGCAAGACCCATGAGAGTAACCAAACGCCGCAGGCAATCAGCGCCACGTGGGTACGAAAAACAATAGCATGTGCTTCTGGGAACGTGGCGAGCTCGGGCGGAACATCCGTGACCGCCGGATTGCCATCAAATGTTGCAAGGACGGACGGGGAGATGCCGGCGCTCAACGCCTGCGCATGCAGTTGCTGAGCGCCAAAGTAATTCCACACCAATAACCCCACGGCAATGGCGAAGCCGGAGACGCTAAGCGCAGCAACAATCGACCGCATTCGGGCGCCAGCGCCAAACACAATGTCGGAAGCGCGAGGTAATTGCTCTGGACCAAAGAAACTAGGGACACTCAGCGCGGGCGGCGCGGTGGCTGACGCATTCCGCTGCTTGAGCTCGGCCGCCGCGGCGGCGCGACCGGCGCTCGAATGGTCCGGCAAATTGGCCGCCACCCGAACGGCGTCATCACTCATTGCGGCGAACAGAGAACGCAGCGCTTCCGCTTTGGGATTTTCACGACAAAGTGCGGAACGTGATCGGTAGAGTGAAAGTTCTTCACTCCATCCGCCAGGCTGGCGTCGCGGCAGCGTCAGCGCCGCGCCCAACATCATTAGGCTGACGGCTCCTAGGATCACAACAGAAAGGTCAAGCGTTGCGCTCCACGCGCCACTCTCCAACCAGCCGGCGTTGCTGAGGCCCCACCGAGAGCGCATCGCAAGCGCGTAGGCGATCAGGGCCAGAGCTCCCGCGCAGAAAAGCAAACTCCAACGTGGCCGTAGCAACGGATGCATGCGTTCACTCATTGTCGAATATCGAGGCCCGGCGTCCGCGAGCGCTGTCTCACGCTTATCGCATTCTCTCGTAATAGTGCCTCAGGCTTGGGTCGAGCCGGAGCGCTCTGGCAAAGTCGGCTTCTGCTAGCGCTGTATTGCCAGAGCGGCGATGAAAAAGACCTCGGTCAAACCAGGCCCGAGCATCTCGGGGGTCGAGACGGATCGATTCATCAGCGTCACGGAACGCCTGCTCGCGGTTACCCAGGTCCCAGTGTGTACCGGCGCGCTGCCCCCAGGTCTCGGCGTGGTCCGGTCGAATGCGGATCGCTTGATCATAGTCCGCGAGAGCTGCTGCGTAGTTTTGCTGCAACCCGTATAGGAACGCGCGGCGGACGTATGCTTCCCAGTTGTCAGGATCGAGGCGGATCGCTTCGGTGTAGTCCGCCGTTGACCCGCCATCGTGACGCACTGAGCCGCGGCCCACATATGCATTCGCGTTTCGCGGATCGAGACGGATAGCCTCGTTGAAATCTGCAAACGCCTGCGCCTGATCGCCGTTCACATTGGCGAGACCGCGCTGGTAGTAAAAGTTGCTGTCCTGTGTTTGTGCATAAGCGGCGCCGCTGGAAGCGAGCGCCAATGCAAACAAGGCCGTTAACGTCGATCCATTATGCAATCGCATGTTCGCTCCCACCAGAACCAGTGCGCTGATGGGAATGTGAGGCTTGGGCGTCTGTCAATCCCCCTGGATCTTTGGGGTGCTCGCCCTTCGCTGCGCTGCGGCGCCCCGCTCGACCAGGTATCGCTAGGAAGTGTGATCGCAATGGACGCGGTAACGGTCTCGGATATTGTCGCGGCCTTATGCGGCAACGCTTTCTTCTTTGGAGGCCAGATGATGTGGCGAGCGGCTTTGCCCGCCTTTTTTGCAGTCGCGTACTTCGCCGGAGCGGCGGCTGCGGAGAGGATAGAGCTTCGCCGCCGGCAGGGTTAGCTTACGTCCATGGACGAGACCAATCCACTTGAGCTTATTTTGCGCGGCGTCGCTATCGGCGCGCTAGTCGCGACGGCAGCTGGTCTATGGCGCGGCGGGAAGGGGCATTCAGCGCGTCTTGCGGGCGTTCTGTTTTCTCTCTCGGTCATTGCGTACGCGCTACAGTCGTCGGCCTATTCGCGTGTAGCAATCGGGCCCTTTGTACCGATCGTCCATTTCATGGCGCTGGGCGGCACCGGACTGTTCTGGCTCTTCATACTCGCTCTGTTCGACGACCGCGAGATCTCGCCACTAACGCTTGCTCCGTTCGCGGGTTTGACGGCTTTGGGTCTGTTCGGGTGGCTCGGACCACGAGACCTTCAGCCGAGCATCTGGATTGTTCACAACCTGATTGAAGTGGGTTTCGCGATACACGCGCTTTTCGTGATCGTGCGGAGTTGGCGCGGCGATCTGGTCGAAGCAAGGCGACGCCTCAGGGGCCCATTCCTGGCGGCCGTGACGCTGTTTGTGGTCGTGCTGGCAGGCTTCGAGATCGGAGAAAGCTTCGGTGTCGAAGCGGATTGGTACGAGCTTTGGGGCGCCACTGCGCTCGCCCTGTTCTGCGTTGCGGGCGCAATCGTCTTCCTGCAAGCACAACCCTCGCTCTTCGGCGCCGCCACGCCGGCAGCACCGGACCCTGTGGCGCCGGACGCCGGTGATCAGCACACCTTGTTGCGTCTCGAAGATGTCATGGGCAAGGGTGAGGCTTGGCGCCGAGAGGGACTGACAATCGGTTCGCTGGCCGAAGAGGTCGGCGTACCAGAGCACCGGTTGAGGCGGCTGATCAACGATCATTTGGGCCATCGCAATTTCGGGGCCTTCGTGAACGTCTACAGGATCGGAGCGGCCATGCAGCGCTTGGCGGACCCCGCCACGGCGCGTACGCCCATCTCGGCGATTGTCTTCGAACTGGGATTTGCCTCCCTCGGTCCGTTCAACCGTGCTTTCAAAGAGGCGACAGGTCAGACGCCCAGCGAATGGCGCAAGGCGCAGCTGGGCGCCGCCGCTCCGATTCCGGAAAATCCTGACTGATTTTGAAATCGGATGGGCTTTTTCGGCCCTGGCGAGACGCGAGCGCGTGATCCGTGACGATGTCGGCGGGCCTGAAGGAGGACCGCCCACATGAACGCCGACCTGGCTGCTTTTGCCGAACGCTGGATGCTGAGCTTGACCAGCGACCTCTCCGATTACGCCATGTTCGCAATCGGGTTCTGGTTGATCGTATGGGTTCTGTTGGGATCGATCCTGGCGAGCCGGAAAATCCGGACTGAAAAACCCCCTGCGCACCAGCTCGCGTTGGAGTTCGCCGTTTCGCTCCGTTCGCTTGCGATCTTCTCCACAATCGGCGCGCTGCTCTTCATGGTCGAGCGGGCAGGGTATCTGCCGGGCCCCGCGCTCGCGGCGAGTTGGGGCTGGGGATGGGCGATCGCTTCGTTTGTCCTAATGGTCATCGGACACGATGCGTATTTCTACTGGACGCATCGGCTGGTGCATGACCCGCGACTCTTCCGGACATTCCACCGCCGTCATCACCGCTCGCACAATCCCTCGCCGTTCGCCGCCTACAGCTTCGATGTGGCCGAAGCGGCGATGCAGGCTTTCTTCGTGCCGATCTGGATGTTTGTCGTGCCGACGGAGTGGGGCGTGCTCGGCTTCTTCATGCTGCACCAGATCGTGCGCAATACGATGGGGCACTCAGGCTACGAACTCTTTCCCGCGCGTCGCGACGGCAAGCCGATGTTCGATTTCCTCACCACCGTCACGCATCACGACATCCACCACGCAGAGGCGCACTGGAACTACGGGCTCTATTTCACCTGGTGGGACCGCCTGATGAAAACCGAGCATCCGGACTATTTCGCACGTTTCGAAACAGCCACGCGCCGGGTGTGCAAACTACCGGCAGCCAGCGCCAAATCGACCGTTGCAGCACTCTTGATTGCGATGTGCCTCATTCCAACAGACGCGAGAGCGCAAGCGCGCATGCACGATGATTGGGCGACGCCCGGCATCGGCGGTGTCGTGCGGCTGTCACCGTGCGTCAACGCGGCGATGTTGTGTGGGCGTCTAATTTGGGTTTGGGATCCTGAGAGCGTGGAGCAGGGCGCTGTGGGTTCGATAATCCTGCGCGACTTTGCTTTTGAGAATGGCGCCTGGAGAAATGGGACAGTGACCAATCCCGAGGACGGACGCACGTATCGCGGCACCATCAACCTTGATGGGGATCTGCTGCGCTTGCGTGGGTGCGCTGGCCCGTTCTGTCAGAATCAGGTTTGGCGCCGCTTGAGCTCAATCCCACGGCCATGACATTGCGTGATCACACACGAGAGCCCACGTCCCACTCAGCCGGCGGAGAGAGCGGATCGATGACGGATCAGAACGCCCACTGGGATCGCGTCTATAGTGAAAAGCGCGCCGAGGACGTGAGCTGGCGTCAAGAAGAGCCCACGCTCTCGCTCAAGCTCATTCGGCGCACCGGTGTGGGACACGGCACCCGACTCGTCGACGTCGGCGGCGGCGCATCGACTTTGGTGGATCATCTGCTCGCAGGCGGCTTTCGCAGTCTGACTGTGCTCGACATTGCCGCGCCCGGTCTTGACCAGGCGAAAGCGAGACTTGGACAGCAAGCCGAAACCGTCGAATGGGTCGTGGGCGATGTCAGGGCTTGGCGGCCGGTGCAGCGCTTTCGTCTTTGGCATGATCGCGCTGTGCTCCACTTTCTCACCGAGCCCGCGGACCAAGCGGCGTATGTTGAAGCACTGCGGTCAGCCGTCGATGGCGATGGCTGGGCGATCATCGCGGGATTTGCGCCTCGCGGCCCGGCAAAATGCAGCGGCCTGGAGATCGTTCAACACGATGGCGTCAGCCTCGCGCGCTTGCTTGGCGACGAGTTTCAACTGTTGGAAACGCACGGCGAGATCCATGTGACGCCTTGGGGCGCCGAACAGGCGTTTCGCTATCACCTGTTTCGTCGCAATGCGTCGAGCGATGCGTCATGAACCTCTACGAGCGCTTCATTCTGCCGGCGCTGATTACAACGTCGTGTTCCTGCTCTCCCGTCGATAAGCAACGGCAGAAAGTCGTGCCGGGCGCGGAGGGCGTGGTGCTCGAATTGGGTTTCGGCGCAGGGCTCAACCTTCCACACTACGATTCATCAAAGGTCCAAAAGCTCTACGCACTTGAGCCGGCGCCGGGGATGGTGAAGCGCGCGCGAAGAGCGGTGCAAAGCGCGGCTTTCGAAGTCGAGATTGTCCCGGAAACCGCTGAAGCCCTGTCGCTCGCGCCGCAAAGCATCGACACCGTGCTGGTCACTTATTCGTTGTGTTCGATTCCCGGAGCGGTGACGGCGCTGGAACGCGCCCGGCGCGCGCTAAAGTCAGGCGGCCGTTTGTTGTTCTGCGAGCACGGTCTCGCGCCCGACGAAGACGTGCGCCGCTGGCAACGGCGCATTGAACCGGTCTGGAAAGTGATCGGCGGCGGCTGTCATTTGTCGCGAGACATTCCGGCGCTAGTCGGCGCGGCCGGCTTCACGGTGGACAACCTCGAAACAATGTATCTGCCTAAGACGCCAAAATGGGCAGGCTTCAATTATTGGGGCTCAGCGCGGGTCGCCTAATCGCGGCGTTTGTGATCGCGCATGAGCGCCACCTGCGCCAATGCGGTGAGACCTCCCAGCGCGCCCTGTCGCTGATCGGACCACGGCAGCCGTTCCTCGGCAAAGAACGCGCCGGTCGGTGCGAGGTCTGCGGCCCGATCGAACGTACCAACATGGAAGTGGGTCTCATTTGGCAGCTTGCCATTGCTGCACGTGAGCGTGGACCCGCAACGAGAGCAGAAGCCGCGTTCGACGCCGGCCGAGGACGTGTACTTGGCGATCGAGCCTTGCGTCACAGTGACGGTGTCGTCCGCAAACGAAACAAAGACGGACGCCGGAGCACCGCTGTGCCTGCGGCAGCTATTGCAATGACACCAGAGCACCCACTTTGGCTTGCCCTGTGCCTCAAAGCGCACATCGCCACATAGGCATCGTCCCTCGAAAACGTCATTCATAGTTGCCTCGTTCGATGGCAGCTTAGCACGTCGACGCTTTGGGTTGCAGTCGCTGGAAGCGGCAGCTCCAACCGAGCTACCGGCGAGCCTAAAAAAGGTTAGTTGGCGGTGAAGGTCGCCTCGATCGGATAGTGGTCCGAGGACGTTCGCGGTCCGCGGCGTAGCGAAACAAGCCGCCAACGAGATCCTGAATAGACGTGATCAATCGGCAAAAATGGCGTGATCGCTGGGAGCCGAAGGCGTGTCCACGCTTGAGCGGGCCAGGTCGGAAGAGCTCTGGTGTGGCGCCTTAGGCCGTTTGCTGTATCGAACCGTCTAAGCGAGAACGACCACGGAGTTGAATTGAAGTCTCCAGCGAGGATGACATTGTCGGACGCGGCGCCAATCGTATCGATCAATGCGCGGAACTCCCGTTGTTGACCTGCCGGCGGATTTGGCCGTGCCAAATGCGCCGCGATAAGCCGAAGGCGCGCGCCATCGACGTCGAACTCGCCGATGCTGGCGCGGAGGCCTTGGTTAGTTTGTTGATCTAGCGCTGGACGCTTGGCGAAGATTATGGTGTTGCACTCATGGCCGCCCTCGCAGCGGATCATGGTGGGATAAGCCGCACGCAGGCGCTGGAAGCCTTCCTGACCTTCGTCGTGCAATTCCGACACCAGCACGAAATCCGCGCCGCTCGTTTCGAGATAGTGCAAGACCTCTTCGGTCGGGCGTGATCCCATCCAGGTGTTGAGCCAGAGGACGCGGATTGTGCGTTCGCTTGTCGCTGCTACCGGTGGAGACATCGGCCGCAAGAATTCGGGCGCCATGATCGCCCCGTGCGCTAGGGCGGCGACGAGGCAATAAGCGGCCCAGCCGCGAGCGCCGCACAGAAAGCATGCGAGCCCAGCGCCGAGGCTTGCCAGAAGCCAGATCGGCGCGAAGTGGTTGAGGCCGTCGAGCAGCGGCGAAAACGCGCCGCCCCATGCCGCCAGCGCTAGGAGAATAGAGCTGCGGGCCAAATGACCGGAGAGAAGGTTGAGGGCGTTGGTGATCACGTGGGGAGGGCGTCGTTACTCGTGGTGGTGCGCGTGATGCAAGTCGGGAAAGTGGGGGCCGCCGTGCACTATGCGGGCGTGACGACATGCACCAATTCGCAGATTATAGAACCATCTATGGTCCGAGGGCGCACGACGAGGGGCAAAAGACATGAGTGTCGTGT
The DNA here is from genome assembly GCA_937967425.1 of uncultured Caulobacteraceae bacterium. The sequence continues at coordinate 1,549 of CALBST010000117.1, read as the reverse complement.
GGTTCCTGGTGGCGGCCGGGGCTGAGATCGCCGGATGCTTTGCGTTCTGGGCCTGGAGCAAGAAGGGCGCGAGTGTCTACTGGCTGGTTCCGGGCGTTGCTTCGCTCATCGTGTTTGCCTGGGCGCTGACGCAGGTTGATGCAGCTTATGCGGGGCGCGCCTACGCGGCTTATGGCGGGGTTTATATTGCGGCGTCCCTTCTTTGGCTCTGGCTTGTCGAAGGCGCGCGTCCAGATCGTTGGGACATGCTTGGCGCTGCGATCTGTGTGGCGGGGGCAGGGCTCATTTTGTTTGGACCGCGCCAAGCTTGAAGCGTGCATTGCCCGGGGCGTTCATCTTCGCAACGCGGTGAACAACGTGCAGTTTGCCGACGATCCCCGGCAGCAAGTCTCGGCGCAATCGGCGGCGAACGCGGCAAGCGAACGTTCGAGTTCGCGTAACTCTTTGAGGCGCGTGCGCACGGCTGCGAGATGCTCGTTGGTCAAGTCGAGTGCTTCAGCGCATGGGCGCGATCCATCGTCCGAGATCGCCAACAGCGCGCTGATCTTTTCGATGGGCATATCGAGTTCGCGGCAGCGGCGAATGAAAACGAGACGCGCCACATCGGTTTTGTCGTAGAGGCGATGGCCGCCGGCTCGGCGCTCGGCCAGCGGCATGAGGCCGACCTCTTCATAGTAGCGAACCGTCGCCACCGGACATCCCGCCGCTCGGGCGGCGTCGCCAATCGTCAGCGCGCTCATGGAATTGACCTCTTGAACCTCAAGTAGCTTTAGGTCCTACATTGGGGGCCGGTTCAATTTCCGCCAAGGACGATCGGCATGGACACGCGAAAATTCCTCACTGTGGGCGTGCTTGGGGCTTTGGCCTGCGTTGGCGCTTGTGCGGCTGCCGCCTTCATTCCCGCAATGCTTGCAGCGGGCGGGCTCGCCTTTGTTTCGAGTGCGTTCGTCGGTTGGCCGATAGCCGCTGGCGTGGCGCTGCTTGCGGCCGCGGCTTTCTTGTTTTGGCGGGCGCGCGCTCGGCGTCAGGTCCAGTCGTCTTGCGCCTGCTCGCTCCCGGAGACGACGCCATGACCGCACCGCCCGTCGCTTGCACATTGTCGGCTGGCGCATTCAAAGAGCGGATGGCGGCGATTGGCGAACTTAATCGCGAGGCGCTGCGCGCGCATGAACGCATGGATCTGACGCTCGTGCTCGACTATGCGCCAGAGGCGTTGGAGCGCGTGCGCGAGATGGTTCGCGCCGAGCAGGAATGCTGCGCGTTTCTTCATTTCGAGGTGCGTGAATCTTCTGACGCCGTGCGCGTGGAAGTCAGAGCGCCTGTAGAAGCGCGGGCGGTGGCCGAAACCTTGTTCGCGGATTTCGCGACGGGCGCTCGGCACCATGAGGGGCGCTGCGCCGATCGCGGCGATCACGTTGCGGCGGGACGCGCGGGCCACGGCCTCACGCGTTTCCATGCAGGGCGCGATAATCGCGCAGGATGCTCACAATCAGACTGTGCACATCCTCACAATCGTTCTTCGTCTCAAGGACGGCGATGGTGAGCTTGC
>CALBST010000116.1 GCA_937967425.1 uncultured Caulobacteraceae bacterium | reverse complement strand
TGACCGAACGCGGCGCGCGCGCGCGTGTGCCGGCGTCCCGGATCATCCGCCGGCCGAGGCGCAGAGATTCATCTGCATGCACGAAGGCGCTCAAGTCGAAGAGGTCGCGTAGCGCGGGCGTGGTCAGCAAGTGCAGGCCTTCCACGATCACAAAATCCGCGTGAACGATGCGTTCGAGTTCGGGTTTTCGCAGGCATGTTTCGAGGTCGTAGACCGGCTTATCAAACGCCACTCCGCTCTTTGCGAGCGCCAGCTGCTCTTCGAGCAACGCGTGATCTTTGGCGCTCGGCACATCGAAATTGTAGGTCTCGCGATCAAAGTCCGGCACTGTCGATGAGCACCGGTAATAATCATCTTCGGAAATCACGATGGCGCCGGGCCCAAGCCGCCGCGCGAGCGCGTAGGCAATCGTCGTCTTGCCCGCGCCAGAGCCGCCGGTGATGGCGATGAGTTTCGTCATAGGCAGTAGGCAATAGGCAGTGGGCAGTTGGGCTGTAAAGGCCGGTAGGCGTCGTCCTACTGCCTATTTGCCTACTGCCTCACGCCGTTTTGCTTCAGATAGAATTCCCGCGGCGGGGCGGTTTCTTCCATCAGGCTTTCCTTGATCGCGCGCGGCGCGCCGAACAGGTGGCCTTGCGCGAAGGGTATCTCAAGGTCGAGCACTTCGAGGACGGTGTCCTCGGCTTCGATCCGTTCGGCGATCAGGTCGACGCCATAGCGCTGGAATACGGCGCCGATGTCAGACGAAGAAATCTCGCGCGTGATCGCAGAACGCGGGCGCAGGCCGCGATGCACGATCTGATCGACCAACGTGCCTGCCGCGACTTTCACATAGCGGACCCCGGAGCGCTCAAGGTCCGGCAGGTCGATCTCGGTGTTGGTCACGCGGTCGATCGAGAAGCGGAACCCGAGGTCGACCAGCTTCGCCATCGCCCGCGCTTCGATCGAGGTGCGGTTCTCGTAGGCGTCCTGCGGGATTTCGAAGATCACGCTGCCGGCGAGATCGCGGTTCTCCCGCATGAAGTCCAGGAATTGCGGAAAGAAGTGCTCGTCCGCCAGCGCCGCCGGCGAGAGATTGCAAAAAATACCGATGCGGCGATCCTGCTTCATCAACTTGCGGACGATCTGTACGCAGCGGAACAGCAGCACGTTATCGATCGTTCCCATGAGGCCGGCTTGCTCTGCCGCCGGGATGAATTCCGTCGGCAGGATGAGGCGGCCGTTCGCGTCTTTGAGGCGCGTGAAGCCTTCATAGAAGGCGGTCTTGCGCTGCGGCAGCTGCACGATCGGCTGCAGATGCAGCTCGACGCGGTTTTCCATCAACGCTTCGCGCACGAGATCGATCGGCCCGCGTGCGGCGGTCGGATTGATGGCGGTGATGTTGCCGGCGTTCTGGATCGTCTGCAGGCGCGCATCCATGGCGGCGCCAAGCTTGTCGACGATCTGATCGATCAGCTTCATCTCGATCGGTACGGCGCTGTTTGCCGGCGCGCTGATCTGCGGCTGCGCCGGCGGAGCGCCAAACGCGATCTGGGTTTCAATCTGATCGAGGCGCGTCTGCACCGCATCGATATCGGCCGCCACCTCGCGATGCGCCGTGCGCAGGCGCTCCATGTCGCTCTTGATCTTCTTCTCGGCTTTGCCGATCCGCCCCGCCGCTGCGCTCGCTGAGATGCCCGCATGCGTCACCGCGCAGGCAGAAAAGAGGGCGATGCCGCCAAGGATCGAAGACCCCAGTCCCTCGCCGCCGACCTGGTTCAGCGCCAGCCCCACTGTCAGCGAGACCATGGCGTACGCCGCGTAGAGCAGGATGTGGGTGATGATAGGCATTATTTGCCGCCTCGAATCTCAAGTGATCCATGGGACCCGCCCAGCGGTTGACGCCACCTTAACCATCCCGAACCCGTCTCTTGACAAAATTATTGTAAAACGATAATTCATTATCGTCCGACTTGAGAGGGTCCGCAAATGACTGAAGCCGCACTCGCGCCGCTTCAACGCGCGCAACAACTGGCCGGTGGGGCCGCCACCGCCGCCGTGGTGGGGGCGATCCTCATCGCTCTGGGTGCGGTCGCGGACGGCGCATCGCCGGCGCTGGCGCGGCTGACCGCCCAGGAGGTCACTTTTGACCTGCCGGGCATTTTGGCGGCTCTCAATGCGCTTTTGATCTTCTGGGTGCTGGCGCTGCCGAGCTTTCTGCTGGCCGGTGCGCTGCTCGATTTGAGCAAGGTGCTCGACGCGTACGGCAAGGCTCACTTCTTCACGCTCAAGGCGAGCTCCGGCATTCGCAAGGCGGCTGAAGGCGCGCTCTGGGCGCTTGGCTTCAAGATCGTCGGCTCGCCGACAATCTATTCGTGGATCACCCAAGAGGGCCGCGGCTTCATCTGGCATTTCGAGCCGTTCGACCTCGGCCTCATCGCCTTCGCCGCGTTCGTCGCCGTTCTCGGCCGCGTGCTCGAAGCCGCCGCCCGCATCAAAGAGGAAAACGACGAAATCGTCTGATGCGGATCGTCGTCACCCTCGATGTGATGCTTGCACGCCGCAAGATGAAGTCGAAAGACTTGGCCGAGCGCGTCGGCATCACCGAGGCGAATCTTTCGCTGCTGCGCAACGGCAAGGTCAAAGGCGTGCGTTTCGAAACGCTGGCGAAAATTTGCGAGGTGCTTGAGTGCAAACCCGCAGATTTGCTGGACGTGGAAGAGGGCGCGGCAACCGCAGAGGGTGGCGATATTTGAAACTCTCACGCTTCCCGGACGCAGTCCCGGCGAACGCCGGGGTGCGATCCGGGACCCAGGAGCTTCAAGCGCGACGCTTCGTCATCCCCTGGGTCCCGGCTCAGCGTTCGCCCGCATCTTCGATGCGCGCTCTCTTGGCCGGGAAGCGTTAGGACGTCGCAAACAGCACCATCGCCTGCACCAGATACACAACACCAAGCGCCGTCACGATCCAGCGCGTGTACTTCAAGAAGTTCACATCGCTCATCCGATCGAGCACCATCCCGCCCAGCCACGCGCCAATCATCGCCAGCGGCGCGGCGACTGCAAAGAACCACCATGGCGGCAGCCCGGTATCGACGGCCGTAATCAGCGGCACGCCATAGAACACCATCTTCACAGTGTGGCTGAACGCCTGCGTCGCCGCCTTGGTGGCGACGATTGCGTGGCGCGATAAATTCGTGCGCACGAAAAACACATCGAGCAGCGGCCCTGAAACGCCGGCGATGACGTTCAAGCCCGTCACCGTAAGCCCGCACGCCACCGCGTGCGTGGGCTTTGCCGCATCGAGATGAAACTGGCCTTTCGGAAGCCAGGCGAGGCCAGGCACGAGGCCCAACATCAGATAAACCCACGCCTTTGTCGGCTCATACGTCGCCGAAGCCAGCACGCCCGCCGCAATCGCGGAGCCAACGCCATACATCACGATGATGCGCCAATCGATGTGCGCCCGATGCAGCACCGCGCGCCAGCCGTTCGACACGAACTGCACCGCGCCATGCGTCACCATCGCGGCGGAGACAGGCATCGCAAGCGTCAGCGCGCCCATCAGCATGAGGCCGCCCGCCATGCCGAAGACGCCGGAAACAGTCGCCGTCACCAGGACAACGATGAGAAGAGCAGATGTGACGAAGAAACCCACGCACGCCTCCAAAACTAAAGTGGAGAACGGCGCGGCGGGGAGCGCCCCGAAAGCCGCAAAAGCAGCGCTCGCGTCAGTGATAATCTACGCTGATTGGCAATGTTTGCAACGCGCGCGTCACCGCCGGCGTCGCTGGAGGGCTAACTTAATCTCGCCTCCAGGCTAGCTCTCACGCCCGGCCACTCGTCCCGGACGACTGAGTACCAAGCCGTATCGCGCAAGCTCCCGTCCGCGCGCCGCATGTGCTTCCTGTGCACGCCTTCAAACACTGCGCCCATTTTCAGCATCGCGCCGCGCGAGTGTTCGTTGAGCGCATCGGTCTTCAACTCAACCCGCTCAGCCCCGCACCCAAACGCGTGTCCGATCAGCAGCAGCTTGCAACTCGGATTGACGATCCCGCCTTGCGCCGCGCGCGCGTACCAGGTCGAGCCGATCTCGACGCCCGCTTCGCGCGGACGAATGTTCAGATAGCAGCTCTGGCCAACGATCCGCCCATCCCAGAATACGGCGTGCGGGATCGAACGCCCAGCCATCTGGTCGGCGCGCAGGTAGTCGAACCAGGCGCTGAAGCCCTGTGTCGCCACTGGAAACGGGATGTGCCGAAACAGGTCCGGCTCGGCGTCCGCTGCCGCCGCCAGCCCGGCGCGGTGGCGCTCCTCGAACGGCTCCAGCCGTACGGCCCCGCGCTCAAGTATCGCTGCGGCAAGCTCCATTGTTCGCATTGCTCCCGTCAGCCCCCGGCTTTAGCGTGCCGCCGAATACGCCGCCAGCGCCGCGCGGGAGGACAGCATGCATTTCGAACACAGCGAAAACGCCAAAAAGTGGATCGATAAGGTCCAGGGCTTCATGGACGATCACATCTACCCGGCTGTCCCCACCTATGAGGCGCAACAGAAAGAGGGCGGGCGCTGGAAGGTTATCGAGGTCGTCGAAGAGCTGAAGGCGAAGGCCAAGAAGGCCGGCCTGTGGAATATGTTCATGCCGCCGAGCTCGGGCGCGCCGCATGTGGACGACACCTTCGAGTTCGAAGGCCCGCGCCTGACCAATATGGAATACGCGCCGCTCGCCGAAATCATGGGCCGCGTCGGTTTTGCGTCGGAAGTTTTCAACTGCTCGGCGCCAGATACCGGCAACATGGAAGTGTTCGAGCGCTACGGCACGCGCGAGCAGAAGGAGCAATGGCTGCGTCCCCTTATGAACGGCGAGATCCGCTCGGCCTTCTTGATGACCGAACCGGCGGTCGCATCATCGGACGCCACCAACATCCAGTGCGAGATCAGACGCGACGGCGATAGCTACGTCATCAACGGCCGCAAGTGGTGGTCGTCCGGCGCCGGAGATCCACGCTGCAAGGTGGCCATCCTGATGGGCAAGACCAATCCGGATAATCCCAAGCACAGCCAGCAAAGCCAGATCCTCGTGCCGCTCGACGCAAAGGGCGTGAACATCCTGCGCCCGCTCACCGTCTTCGGCTATGACGATGCTCCGCACGGCCATATGGAGATCGAACTGAAGGATGTTCGCGTCCCGGCGTCGAACCTCATCCTCGGCGAAGGCCGCGGCTTCGAGATCGCGCAGGGCCGCTTGGGTCCGGGCCGCATCCACCATTGCATGCGCACGATCGGCGCCGCGGAAGCCGCGCTCGAAGCGCTCTGCAAGCGCATCACCAGCCGCGTCGCCTTCGGCAAGACCATTGCCGAACACTCGGTCTGGGAGCAGCGCATCGCCGAAGCCCGCACCGAGATCGAGATGAACCGGCTGCTTTGCATGAAGGCGGCCTACATGATGGATGTCGCGGGCAACAAAGTCGCCAAAAATGAGATCGCGATGATCAAGCTCGCCGCGCCGCGCATGGCGTTGAAGATCATCGACGACGCCATCCAAGCGCACGGCGGCGCCGGCGTCTGTCAGGATTTCGGCCTCGCCAAATCCTACGCCGGCATCCGCACGCTGCGCCTTGCTGACGGCCCGGATGAGGTTCACGCCCGCACCATCGCGCTCAACGAACTCGCGAAGTACGGGTGGACCGGCAAGCGCGCCAAGCAAGAAGGCGAAAGCCTGCCCGGCATGCGCTGATGGTTTTTGCTTGGGGTGTAAGTGCGTTGGCGCTGCTGCTTGGCGCCGCGCTCGGCGCGCGCGCGCTCATCGATCCCGATTGGGCGGCGAAATTCGTGCGCCTGAAAGCTGATGAGCAGGGCGGCGGCCAAGCCGAATTTCGCGCCACCTATGGTGGTGTGTTCTTGGGGCTGCATGCCGCCGCGTTGCTGCTGGCGATCTTCTATTTGATCGGCGGCGAATATGTCGTCGGCGTCGCCGCCACCGGGGCCGGTCTTGTCGTCGCCGTTGGCTGGGCAGGCGCCGCGTTTGGCCGTGCGATCGCGATCTGGCGCGACGGCGCCGACACAAAATTCAACCGCTTCAGCGTGGCTGTGGAAACGGGCATGGCTCTCGCGATCGCCATGCCGTGGATCGTTTGGTTTTTGTTCTAGTGATTGCCATATCTCCGCCACGGGTCGGTGCGGAGGTTGAAATCATGAAAAAGATGATTGTCGAAATTCCCGACGAAGCGTTTCGCCGTCTCTCACGTCACGCGCTCGCGAAAGACACGACCGCCGAAAAGCTCGCCGCCCACTTTCTTTGCGGCGCTTATTGCGCCGATAGCTACGACGATGTCTCGCCCGCCGAGCACGCGCAGATTCATCACGGTTGGCTGCACGCTGATCCGGACATGCTCCATACCGATGAAGGGGTGCGCGCCTATTACGATTTGCACCTGGACGACGACTAGGCCGGCTTGCCCAAGAACACCACGGCTGCACCGGCTGCGATCAGCGCAAAGCCGAGATAGTGGTTCCAAGTCAGCGGCTCGCGCAGGAATAGCCACGAGAAGCCCACGAACACGCAAAGCGTGATCACCTCCTGCATCGTCTTCAACTCAGCCGTCGAATAAACCGCCGAGCCGATCCGGTTCGCCGGGACCGCAAGGCAATATTCGATAAACGCGATGCCCCATGCGGCGACGATCGCGATCAGGAGCGGCGTCGATTTGAACTTGAGGTGTCCGTACCATGCGAACGTCATGAACACGTTTGACGCAACGAGCATCAGAATCGGCGCGACTTGGGGTGATGTGAGAAACGACGGCATGCGGGCTCCTGCAATCAGCCACGCCTTCTAGCCGTCCTCCCCCGTTAGGGGGAGGTGTCGCGTGCGATAGCGCGCGACGGAGGGGTGGGCGCCTACGCTTGCAGGCATCGGCGCCGCCCTCTCAGTCATCCGCTAGCGCGGACGACAGCTCTCCCTATCGGGAGAGCACGAGCGTTCCTGTCGTGGGACTCAGAAATCGTTGATGCTCATATCCGCGCGCCAGGCCCAGGAGCCTGCGCGCAAGCCGCAGCTCGCTGGATCGAACGTCTCGCGCGTCACGATCACTGTGTTCGTCGGTGTCTCTTCGATCCGCACTTCGCGCACCGCGAAGGGCAGGCCGTCATCGGTCACGAAGGCCGAGAGCTTCAGGAAGAAGCACGCCGCCAGCGCCTCCGTCGTCGGGTCGCCCTGAAACGTCATGATCTGTTTCAGCAGCGCCGGTTCGTTCTCGCGGAAATAGCCGATCAGCGGATCGTTTTCGCCCAGGTGCAGCGCATGATCGACGGCTTCATCGATCCACGCGTGCCAGCGTTTCTTCACCGCTTCGAACGGCGCCGCTGAGTTTGTATCTGAAAATCTGAAGGTGCCCAGCGGATCGAGCCGCACGGTGACAAACTCATTGTGCCCGTGCGGGATCGCGCATTTCGGGCTCTTCGTCGCCAACAGGCGATGCGCCATCGCGTAGCGACGGGTGAATTCCAACGCAGCCATAATCTGTCCTCAGGCACTCCCGCAGAACAGACGGGCGCCCGCGCGCTCTCTAGGCGCGGACGCCGCCCGGCGCAATCATTCGTCCCAGACGGGCTCGCCCAGATTGACCTGATCCGGCGAAGTGAGGCCGCCAACGGCCGCGCCAATGATCGCGCCCGGCACCGCGCCGACGCCGCCGGCCACGAGGCCAACGCCGCCGCCGATGGCCGCGCCCGAAGCCAGGCGATCGCCCATTTGCGTGCCGCAACCGGCCAGCATGACTGCAGCGCTCGCTGCGAGAATAACGGTCTTCATCGTTCTGCTCCTCAGCACAAACCGATCCGCGCGTTTCGCAAGAACCGGGAAATCCGGCTTTCGCGGTAGAGGCAAGTTAGGGCGCGAGTGAGGCGATTCCCTTAACGGGCGTTAGCATGCGTGACGCAGCTGTGGCGTCAAAACCACTTCCGCCACTTTGCGATCCCGAACAAAGCCGCCGGCGCCAAGAGCATCAGTGCAAAGCCGACCCACGGTCCCCAGCCGGTCTTAAACCATGTCATCGCTTCGAAATTCATGCCGAAAATCGAAGCCACCAAAGTCGGCGGCACGAACGCAATCGTCGCCAGCGAAAGCGCCTTCAGCACGTTGGTCTGTGAGGAATTGATCAGCCCAAGCAGCGCGTCCTGCAGGAAGGAGAGACGCGGCTGCATATTCTCCGCGATGCGTTCCAACTCGCCGACATCGCGCGCCAGAGCGGAGATGCGCGAGCTGTCCAGTCCATATTTGCCCTTTGACGCGCGTGCGTACACCAACAGGCGCTGCAGGCTCGAAAGTGAGTCATGGCTGAGCGCGGCGAGCGCGCCGATGCGGCCGAGTTCACGCAGAGAGTCTTCTAGATCAGGTGCGCCTTCTTCGGCGAACACCTTGAGTGAGAGCGTGTTCGCGTCGCGCTTGGCTTCAGCCAACACATCGGCCAGCCGCTCCGCCGCGCCCTCGACCAGCGCCATCAAAACGTCAGCGCCGGTTTGCGCCGAACCGATACGCGCCGAGGCGCGGCCTTGACCAATATCGAACGCCCGCGGCCGCACCTGGCGCACGGTGACGAGCTTGCCCTTGGCCAAAATGAAGGTCACCGCGCCCGAGACGAGCGGCCCTTCATCGCGGCGGCCCAAAAGGTTGGCCGTCAGGTGCAGCGCATCGCCTTCTTCGTAATAGCGCGCGGATTCCTCGAATGCGGAACGCTCCGCCGGCGTCGGCACATCGATGCCGAGCGATTGCTCGACATCACGCTCTTCGCTCTCATCGGGAGACTCAAGGTCATACCAAAGCGCCGTCGCGTCCGCGCACGCAACCTCCGACCCGCCCTTTGCAATCACTCGAAGCATGCGAGCTGATTAGCCTGCTTCGTAAAGAAACACACCGTTTCCCGGACGCAGCCCCGGCGAAAGCCGGGGTGCGATCCGGGACCCAGCGGCCAACGCGCCGCTCTTGGTCACTTCCTGGGTCCCGGCTCTCCGCTTTGCTTCGGCCGGGAAACGTTGGGAGCTACTCGCTCTTCGCCACTGTTCCACGCGCCATCACGAACGGCACGCGCATCAGGGTCTCGACATCCCGCGTCGGATCGCCGTCCACGGCGATGATATCCGCCGCATAGCCCGGCGCGATGCGGCCAGTGACATCGCCCAGCTGCAAGTGATCCGCCGCGTTTACGGTGGCAATGGCGATGGCTTGTGTCGGCGTATAGCCGCCTTCGACCAGGAACTGGAATTCCCGCGCATTGAGGCCGTGGCGCGAGACGCCGCTGTCGGTGCCGAACGCCACCCGCACGCCGGCGCGCCGCGCATTCCGGATCGATTGGCGCATGCGTGTGCCGACTTCACGCGCCTTTGCGGCCTGGTTAGGCGTCAGCACGCCGCCTTGGGCCGCCATTTCCTCGACCGTGACGCCCGCGAGGATTGTGGGCACGAGATACGCGTTGTTCTGACGGAAGAGGCGAAGCGAGGTTTGGTCGGTGTAGGAACCATGCTCGATCGAATCCACGCCCGCGCGCAAAGCCGCATTGATGCCGCCAGCGCCATGGGCGTGGGCGGTCACCCGGCGGCCCATGGCGTGCGCGGCCTCGACGATCGCCTGCAGCTCCGCGTCGCTGAATTGCTGCTCAACGCCTGCCGCCGTGTTGGAAAGCACGCCGCCGGTCGCCGTAATCTTGATGACGTCCGCGCCGGCTTGAATTTGGCGGCGCACTGCGCGCCGGCATGCATCCGCGCCCGAGCACGCCGACGGGCTGCGCATCACGTCAATAATCGCCGGCGCAAACCCGTTCGCGTCGCCGTGGCCGCCGTCGGGCGTCACCGAAGAGCCAGAAGCAATGATGCGCGGGCCAAGCACGCGCCGCTCGGCGATCGCGCGGCGCAAAGCGAAGATGGAATCGTTCGGCGCGCCCAGATCGGCGACAGTGGTGAAGCCTGCCATCAAGGTCGTGCGCGCGTTCTGGGCGCCGCGCAGCGCCGCGTCGGATTCGGTTAGCGTAACTTCTTCGATGATTTGGTTCGGCCCAAGTTCCCCGGTCAGGTGCACATGACTATCGATCAGGCCCGGTAGCACGAAGCGGTTGCGCTGATCGATCACCGTCGCGCCGTCGCGTGTCACATAGCCAGCCTCGATCGCAATGATGTTGCCGTCGGCGCCGACGAGAATGGATTGCTCCGTCAGCACCCGCCCGTTCGACGCATCGGCAAGCAAGCGTCCTGCGTGGATGATGCTGGCGACCTGCGGCTCTTGCTCCTGCGCGAAGCTCGAACCCGCCAGCAAAGCCAAAGCCGCGGCCGCTCCCGCAAACGTCATTGCGCGCTGCAACATGAGAATCCCCCGAAACAGGCCGTTTTGATCCGCCCGAGGGCATGGCGGCGTCAACTGTTTACGCCCAAATTTTCGGTGCTAACCCAGCGTGATCCAAACAAAGGCGATGAACCCAGCGATCACAGCGGCCGCGACGCCGACGGCAATCGCCGGCCATCGATCCGCGCCCTGCATCACCGGCTTTTCCGCCGGCACTTGGGCGCCTTGCGCCAGCAGCCTTTGGTACATTGCCTCCTGAGAAGCGAAGACGCGATTGGTCAAGAAGAAGCCCAGCGCCGCGAACGCGCCGACGGAGAGCACCAGCAGTTTCCCGCCGCGCTCCAGGAACGGGATGATCGCGGAAATCCCGGTGTAGCTGCCGCGATCGGCGCCGATATCGCCGATCAGCATCAGCGTGAACACGAGCCCGCCCAGCGCGCCGATGAGGAGTCCGCGCATCGAGACAGCCATTATCCCCGGCGCACGCCGGCGCGACCACACATACATGAAGAGATCGCGCTGCCGTTCGTTCACTTGAGCCCCGCCTTTTGCGCATAGTGATATGAGGCCGCCGCCAGCGGCCGGATGCGCTGAATCATCTGCGTCGCGTGCGCGCTCGCCGCCGTGCCGTCACGGACGCGGCCGGCAATCCCTTGCAGAATGCACGCAAGCCGGAAGGCGTTATACGAGAAGTACCAGTCGAGCTCCGCGATTCCGTCGCGCCCGGTTTGGTCGCAATAGAGCTTCACGGTTTCTTCGAGAGTTGGAATTCCGAGCGAGGCGACGTCGACGCCGCCGAGTCCGGAGCGCCCATCATGCGGCATCACCCAATTCATCAGATAATAAGTGAAATCGCCGAGCGGATCGCCGAGCGTGGAAAGCTCCCAATCCAGCACTGCGATCACGCGCGGTTCGCTTTCGTGCAACACCATGTTGTCGAGCCGGTAGTCGCCGTGAACGATCGACGTGCGCTCGCCCGGCGGGATCGTCTGCGGCAACCATTCGATGAGCCGGTTCATCTCGTCGATGGTTTCCGTCTCGCTCAGTTTGTATTGCTTCGACCAGCGATCGATCTGGCGGCCAAAATAGTTCCCTGGCTTGCCGTAGTCGCCAAGCCCGATCTTTTCGAAATCAGTGCTGTGCAGCTTCGCGAGCGTCGCGATCTTGTTCTCATAGGTCTTGCGGCGATCGGCCTTGTCCATTTCAGGCAGCGCGCCGTTCCACAGCACCCGCCCCTCGACCATTTCCATCACATAAAACATCGCGCCCAGCACTGTGTCGTCCGTGCAGAGCGCGTAGGCGCGCGCCACCGGAAAGCCGGTGGGGTAGAGCGCCGAGATCACGCGAAACTCGCGGTCCACCGCATGGGCTGAGGGCAGCAGCTTGCCGCCCGGCTTCTTGCGCAGCACATATTTCCGCGACGGCGTGACCAGCTGATAGGTCGGGTTCGATTGCCCGCCCTTGAACTGATTGATTGTCAGCGGTCCTGCATAGCCTTCGACATTCGTCTTCAGCCACTCATCCAGCGCGCCCTCGTCGAGCTTGTGGCGCTCCTCAACCGGCTTCACGCCTTTGAAATTTTCGTGCGGGTCTTCGGCTGGTTCAGTCATGGGCGGACTTAAAGACGCCGCGCGGCCAAGCGCAAGTCTAGCTCAGCGCCCGCCAGGCGATATCCCTGCGGCAGAAGCCGCCTGGCCAATCGATACGGGCAACGCCCTCATAGGCCGCGTTCACCGCATCGCGCAGTGTTGCTCCGGTGGCGGTCACGTTGAGCACCCGCCCGCCGTCCGCGCGAAGCAGGCCATCGCTGTCGACGCGCGTGCCCGCGTGAAACACCACAACGTCCGGCGCTTCGTTCGCTTGCGCCACGCCACGGATCACCGAGCCTTTCAGCGGCTCATCGGGATAGCCTTGCGCGGCATAAACCACCGTCACCGCCGGCCGCTCGTCCCACACAATTTTCGGCGCCCCGGCGAGGTCGCCTTGCGCCGCCAGCAACAAGACCGGCGCCAGATCGCTCTTCATCCGCCGCATCAGAGTCTGACATTCCGGATCGCCGAAACGCACGTTGAACTCGATCAGCTTCGGCCCCGTCGGCGTGATCATCAGCCCCGCGAACAAAACGCCGATGAACGGCCGTCCCTCGGCTTTCATCCCGCGCAATGTCGGCAGGATGATTTGCTCCATCGTTTGATCGCGCACGGCGTCTGTGAAGATCGGCGCCGGCGAATAGGCGCCCATGCCGCCCGTATTCGGACCCTTGTCCTGATCGTAGGCGCGCTTGTGATCTTGCGCCGCCGCCAGCGGCACAGCCGTCTCGCCATCGCAGACCGCAAAGAAGCTCGCTTCCTCGCCCGGCAAAAAATCCTCGATGACGATGCGTTGGCCGGCTGTGCCGAACTTGCGCAAGAACAAAATCTCATCGATCGCCGCGTCCGCCTCGCGCCGCGTCTCGGCGATCACCACGCCTTTGCCGGCCGCCAAACCATCCGCCTTGATGACGAAAGGCGGCTCGCGATCGCCGAGATACGCCTTTGCGCGGATGGCGTCGTCGAACACCTTGTACTCCGCCGTGGGCACGCCGTGCCGCACGCAGAACTCTTTCATGAACGCCTTCGAGGCCTCGAGCTCCGCCGCAGCCTTGCTCGGCCCGAAGCAGGGGATGCCGACTTGCTTTAGCGCATCCGCCAACCCCGCCGCCGCCGCCGCTTCCGGACCGATCACCACCAGCTCGATCTGCTCGCGCAGTGCAAACGCCGCCAGCTCGCGCGCGTCGTCGGCCTTGATCGGCACACAGCGGCCAAGCTCAGCCAGCCCCGGATTACCCGGCGCGGCGATGATCTCCGTCACCAGCGGGCTTTGCTTTAGCTTCCAGCCCAAGGCGTGCTCCCGCCCGCCCGAGCCGACGATCAGAATCTTCATGGGCAAGTGGATTGCGACCAGCCGCGGGCGGGGTCAAGCCGCAGGACCGGCGACATGCGCGTCCAGCTCAATCAGAAGCCGCCGCCAGGCCTCCGCTATGGGGGTGGACCAGTCCGGCCCACACGCGGCTTCAACCTCTTCGCGCACAATCCCAAAGAACGCCGCAAACGCCGCCGGATCGACGCCATAGCCATCATGGGTGACGATTTCCGCGCCTATGAACCGATGCGCGTAGCGCCGCTCACCGATGAAATCTAAAATCGTTTCGAACACATGCGCGAGCATTGCGCCGCGCACTTGCCCGTCGCGGTCGAGCACAAAAAGCGCCTCCGTCTCGGGAAACTGCGCGAACAGGCGCGCATAGATCCCCTCGCTCAGATCGCCGCCACGCTCCGCCGCAATCTCCAAGCTGCGCTCGATCTCGGCTGCGCCTGCGAAGCTCACTTGAGCTTCAGCGTCCAGGTTCGCAGCGCTTCAAGATACTTGCCCAGAAACGCCGCCGTTTTCTCATCCGTCAGCTCGCCGTTGGCGTCGAACTTCTCCAGAGCGCGGAACACCAGCACCTCAGGCTGCGGCATGCAGAACGAGTTGGTGAACTCAAACGCCTGCCGCAACTGGCTCTGCCCACGCGCCGTGCCGGTTTGGCCGGGCGATGCGCCAATGATGCCAACCGGCTTGCCATTCAGCACCGCATCGCGGG
>CALBST010000115.1 GCA_937967425.1 uncultured Caulobacteraceae bacterium | reverse complement strand
AGGGATGGGAGCCCTCCGTGCGTATAGTGTGAGAATAGGCAAGGCCCAACCGACCATGAACATCTCCGCCCTTCGACACACACGCCGTGCGCTCCTCATAGGCGTCGGATCGCTGACCGCGCTCGCCATCGCCGGCTGCACTCAAGCGGCGGCCGCGCCCGTGCCAATGGCGGTGCGCCGCAATCCCGGATGCGGGTGTTGCGAGGCCTGGACCGAACAGATGCGCGCGAGCGGGCGCTTCATCGTGACAAGCACTGACGATCCCGATCTGGCGGCATTCAAGACCGCGCGCGGCGTGCCCGCTGATCTTGCCTCGTGTCATACCGCGATCGTCGGCGATTATGTTGTCGAAGGACACGTGCCGCTGGCGGATGTGGTGCGTATGCTAGACGAGCGTCCAGCAATTGCCGGCATCGCCGTCGGCGCCATGCCGCTGGGCTCGCCCGGCATGGAGCAACCCGGCGGGGGTAATGAAGCCTACGATGTGATGGCCTTCACCTCCGGCGGCGAACGCAGTGTATTCTCGCACTATCCGGCGCGCTGACCGCACGCACTTACGTTCAAGCGCGCGCTCAGGCGTGCGCGCGCCTGCGGGACGCCTTCTTCGCCGGCGCCGACGCAAAGTCGTCAAGGATCGGACACTCCGATCTCTCGTCGCCGTGACAATGATCGGCAAGCGTGCGCAGCGTCTTCACGACGGCGCGCATTTCGCGCATGCGCCGCTCAAGGTCTTCGATGTGTTGGGAAGCAAGCTTCTTGACCTCGCGCGATGGACGCCTGCGGTCGCGCCACAGCGCCAAGAGATTTGCGACTTCATCCAGCGAGAAGCCAAGATCACGCGTGCGCCGGATGAATTGCAGCACGCTCACGTCGTTGTCGTCGTAGTCGCGATAGCCGTTGGCGCGCCGGCTCATCTTGATGAGGCCGATCTCCTCGTAATAGCGGATCATTTTGGCCGACACTCCAGAGCGCTCGGCTGCATCGCCAATGTTCATGATGCTCAAATCGCTCCAGTTTTTTGCCGCTTGACCTTCCCATTATGGGAAGGATTAGGCTCTGCCGCAAGATCGCAAACAAAAGGACGCACGCGCGCCGTGCGTAAGCCCCATGTCATCGCCTCATCCTCCGCACGCTCATCACAATCATGACGCCGCCGCCGCGGCGCCTAAACTCACTGATCCGGTCTGCGGCATGAATGTGAAGCCCGATACGCCGCACCGCCTCACGCACGACGGCGCCGAGGTCTTGTTCTGCAGCGCCGGCTGCAAAACCAAGTTCGCCGCCGATCCAGCGAAATACACCAAGGCCGCCGCCGCGAGCTGCTGCAGTGCGCACGCGGGGCATGACGCCCACGCCATGCATGGCGCGCCCGCGGTTGATCCCGCAAGCGTGCCCGCCGGCACGCAGTGGACCTGCCCGATGCATCCCGAAATCGTGCGCGATGGTCCAGGCTCGTGCCCGATCTGCGGGATGGCGCTTGAGCCGATGACCCCAAGCGCTGACGACGGCGACAATCCAGAGCTTGCCGACATGACGCGCCGCTTCTGGATCAGCGCCGGTTTGAGCGTGCCATTGCTCGCGCTCGAAATGGGCGGACACGCGGGCTTCTTGCCGTCATTCCTGCATGGCGGTTTGAATCAATGGCTCCAGCTTGCCTTGGCGGCGCCGGTCGTCTTGTGGGCCGGCTGGCCTTTCTTCGAGCGCGGCTGGAATTCTATCCGCACGCGCAACCTCAACATGTTCACGCTGATCGCTTTGGGCGTTGGCGTGGCTTTCGCTTACTCGCTCTTTGCGATGCTCTTGCCTGGTCTTATTCCGGCGGGCTTCCGCACCGAGATGGGCGTGCCGGTCTATTTCGAACCGGCAGCGATCATCACCACGCTCGTGCTCTTGGGCCAGGTGCTTGAACTTCGCGCCCGCTCGCGCACCTCGCACGCGATCCGCGCGCTCTTAAAGCTGACGCCCGACACGGCGCGCCGTGTTGGCGCTGATGGGCGGGAAGAAGATGTCTTGCTCGACATGGTGCGCGCCGGCGATCGCCTGCGTGTGCGCCCTGGCGAGCGTGTGCCCGTCGACGGCGTCGTTGTCGAAGGATCGAGCGCGGTCGATGAATCCATGCTCACCGGCGAGCCAATTCCCGTCGAGAAAGAAAAGGGCGCCAAGCTCGCCGGCGGCACGCTCAATGGGCGCGGCAGCTTCATCATGGAGGCCCAACGCGTCGGCGCTGAAACCCTGCTTGCCCGCATCGTCCAGATGGTGGCCCAAGCCCAGCGGTCTCGCGCGCCCATCCAGCGGCTCGCCGACCAAGTCTCGGCGTGGTTCGTGCCCACCGTGATCGCGATCGCCTTCATCGCGGCTTTGGTTTGGGGCGCCGTCGGTCCTGAACCTCGGCTTTCTTACGCGCTTCTAACCGCTGTCGGCGTTCTCATCATCGCGTGCCCCTGTGCTTTGGGTCTGGCGACGCCGATGTCGATCATGGTCGGCGTCGGACGCGCGGCGCAGGCAGGTGTGTTGGTGCGCGATGCGGCGGCTTTGGAGACGCTTGAAAAGGTCGACACGCTGATCGTCGACAAAACCGGCACGCTCACCGAAGGCAAACCGGTCTTTATCCGCGCCACCAGCACGGCAGGGGATTGGAAGAATGTACTCGCCGTCGCCGCAAGCTTGGAGGCCGGCAGCGAACATCCGCTGGCGACGGCGATCATTGCCGGCGCGACGCAGAGCGGCGCCGTCATTCGCCCGGTTGCCAAGTTCAACGCCATCAGCGGCAAGGGCATTGAGGGTGAGATCGAAGGCGCGCTCTACGTCTTAGGCAACGAAGATCTGATGACGGACCGCGGTATTGAGATCGCGGCCGTGCGAGACGCCGCCGAAGAGGCGCGGGTCAAGGACGGCGCCACGGTCATGTTCTTAGCCGACGCGTCGAAACTCTTGGGCTACGTCGTCGTCGCCGATCCGATCAAGGAGAGTGCAGGCGCCGCTCTCGATATGCTGCGGCGCGCGGGCGTGCGGGTGATCATGGCGACAGGCGATGCGCCCGGCACCGCGCTCGCCGTCGGACGCAAATTGGGTTTCGTTGAATCCGATATCCGCGCCAACGTGAAGCCGGAACACAAGGCAGAACTCGTCAGCGAACTCAAAGCCGCGGGCCGGCGTGTGGCCATGGCCGGCGACGGCATCAATGATGCTCCAGCACTCGCGACCGCCGATGTCGGCATCGCCATGGGCACCGGCGCCGATGTCGCCATGGAAAGCGCGGGCGTCACGCTCGTGAAGGGCGATCTCACCGGCGTTGCACGCGCGCTGAAGCTCTCGGTCGCCACCATGCGCAACATTCGCCAGAACCTCTGGCTCTCGTTTGTCTACAACGGCGCCGGCGTGCCGATCGCGGCGGGCGTACTTTATCCGGCGTTGGGCTGGACGCTGTCACCGCAGCTTGCAAGCCTTGCGATGGCGCTCTCGTCAGTGAGCGTCATCGTCAATGCGCTGCGGCTTGGCCGGGTGCAGCTCTGAAGGGGGCAAGGGTGAGCGAGCAAGGTTTCACGCCAGCACTTGGGCGCGCCGAATGGACCGGCTTCTACGACACCGCCATCGCGATTGCGACGCGAGAGGGGCGCTGGCGGCGCGCATTACTCGACGCGATCGCCCCCCAGAGCGGCGAACTCATCCTTGATGTGGGCTGTGGCACCGGCACGATGTTGCTTGCGCTGAAGGCGCGGGCGCCAGGCGCGCGTCTGGTCGGTCTCGATCCCGATCCCGATGTTCTCGCGCGCGCCGAGAAGAAGATGCGCGGCCGCATCGACGATATCGTGCTCTTGACCGGCTTTGCGCGTGACGCCGCGCGCCAGATGCGTGACGCCGACAAAGTCTATTCAAGTCTGGTCTTTCACCAAGTCCCGATGGCCGAGAAACGAAGCGGCTTCGAGGCGATCCTCGATGCGCTAAAGCCGGGCGGCGTATTTCATCTCTGCGACTATGGCCTCCAGCGCACCCCGCTGATGCGCCAGCTCTTCAAACAGGTGCAAAACCTCGACGGGTTCGAGAACACCGAACCCAATGCGCGCGGCGTGCTCCCAGCGCTCCTCGTGCAAGCGGGCTTCGATGGGGTTGAAGAGCGCCTTGTGATACCGACGCCGACCGGATCGATCTCGCTCTACCGCGCAGTCAAGCCGCTGCCTTAGCGGGCTTCTTGCGCCGCCAGCGGAAGCGGTAGGGGATCAGCATAATCCCCGCGATGGTCGATAAGAGCGCCAGCAACGACACGACGATGATCGGCAGATGATTGAAGTTCTCGTGGTCGCGATAGTCCATGATGTGAAGCGCCCATAGCGTGTCATAGACGCGCCAAAGTTCGGATCGCCGCGCCGTCACCTGGCCGGTGTTCGCAGCGACATAGACCGCGAGCTTTTGCGCTTCATCGAACTCGATCCGCCACGCCGGCAACGCGCCGCGATATTCGGTGCTCTCGGTTGTCACCAATCTAGCGGCGCGGACCGGGGAGGTCGTGTTGATCCGCGCGCGCGCTATCGCAAGTGCAGTCTCTTCGCTGAGCGGCGACAATTGCGCGCCGGTGCGGCCATCGAAGAGCGCGGCGCTTCCATCGGCATAATCGGCAACGATGCGCGCGCCCTCCGGACGGTTCTCAAGCGTCAGACGGATCGGGCGCGTGTCGCCGCTTTGCAGGGCGGGCGGAATTGCGGCGACATCTTCGGCGGTGAGCGTCAGCGGGGCCAGTTCGCGCAAACGGTGTTCGCTGCGCACTTGCTCGATCGGAACGATTGTGAAGAAAAGACCGGTCGCGATCCAAACGAAGATCTGGATGCCAATGATGAGCGCCAGCCATTTGTGAAGAAACGACGCCACCTGCGCGATGCGCATGCCTGTCCCCGAGATAAGCGCCCAGCGCGCACTGAAGCTACGCACGTCAAACGCAAATCCCTCGCCCGCACCACAAATATGTCTGATCTATGCGAAGGGCCGGAACAGGAGCGGAATGGCCAGGGTTCGAGCCGA
>CALBST010000114.1 GCA_937967425.1 uncultured Caulobacteraceae bacterium | reverse complement strand
CCTGGCGCACCATGCCCATCAGATCGGCGCTATCGCTGCGATCGTGGATCGTGAACTCCGGATCGATGCCAATCACCGGCGCCAATTCGCGCAACAGCCGCGCGCCAATCGCGTGAAACGTCCCCGCCCACGGAATGCTAACCCCCTCCCCTCCGAGGGGAGGGGGCAGGGGGCGGGGTGAACCACCGCATTTTGAAATTTGAGCAAGCGCCTTCCCAACGCGCGCAATCATCTCGCTCGCCGCGCGCCGCGAAAACGTCAGCAACAAAATCCGCGAAGGGTCAGCGCCCTGCGCAACCAAATGCGCAACCCGGCACGACAACGTCTTCGTCTTCCCCGACCCCGCGCCCGCAATCACAAGCAACGGCTCAAGCCCATGCTCAACCGCAGCACGCTGCTCCGCGTTCAAATCGTCAAAAGCCTGCGCATTGATTCGCGACATACGCCGAGGCTGCAGTGTTTCACCTTTGTTCGCAACGCGGGGAGTGTTAACGCTCGATCAATGGATCAGCACCGCCACAACCTCATTAGCGCTCTCGCAGGGTTCGCGAAATTCCATCTCGCGGCCGATGCCTCGTCTCAAGTCGAATACATGGACGGGTCAGACGAACTCTACTGTCGTTGGACAGGCGCCTACATCAAGCGCGATTGGTTTCTCGGTCAATTTAGCTCCGACCAACGCATTGCGATGGAAGAGTTCGACAAATTCCTGCACGCCGCCACGGCGAAGTACAACAATCTCCCGCCGCTCTTGCAGCTTGTCACATCAAAGAGCGGTAGGGAGATTTGCGCGAGGGCAAAGGAACTCCTGACACTGTTGGAAGCTCCATGATCTCCCAAAACGGCATCGCGCACCGCTAGCTCACCAAACCACACGCCCCGTACCGCCTGCGCCGATCCGCGATATCTCCGTGAACTCGCTCCCTACCTGCACATCCTCGATCTCATCCTGCGAGAACAACGGAAACACGTCAGCCAAATCGGCGGCCATCACGACCTCAGTCTGCTGGCCATCGCGTGAGTGGCGCCCGTCGAGCCAATATTCGACCAGCCTGCACGTCGCCGCCGTGCTGCACACCCACGCCGCCCTACGCACCATGTAGAGATCGAGTCCACTTTGCAGCTTCGAGTAGTGCGCGCGCAGAGTGTTCAACTCGCTCAATTGCAATCGCGACAAATCCGCAGCTTCATCGATGATGTGAATGGCGTCAGCGGCGGCGAAAACCGGAAAGGCCGCATGAAGCCTGCCGAGCTCCGCGAGTTCGGTAAAAGTGATCACACTTTCGAACCGCACGACATGAAAACCCAATCGGCGATGCATGCTTAACGTAATCGGCATTTCAGAAGGAGCGTCAGTTTTTTCAGATGCTCGCGGCATAGCCGATCACGTATTGCTCACGCGTTCATGCTCCACGCGAGCACGACCCAAATTGGGTAGCGCGACATGATGTTGTGCTTCGACCTCCGCTCACTTCAGCGATAGCGTTCCGATGCAACCTTGCGCCCCGCAGCATCCGTACGGCGAAGGCGCCTGGTGCAGTGCCGCCACCGCATGCCTTAGTTGGCCCCTGGCCCCGCGGTGGCGGCAACGCGCACTGCGCCGCGCAGTTGGCGCCACCAGCAACAGCGCGCACTCTGGAATCGCTGCACGATCAAAGACCATGGCTGACGACGTCCCCCCATTCACGCGGCCTGCCGCCTTTGCCGCGGCAGAGTTGGTGCTCGACATCTTTTACATCGTCACGAAACGCTACGAACTCGACCTCGAGGCGATCTGGATTCTCACGGTCATCGGCCACGAGACGATGCGTCCTTGGATTCTCGATCCCGCTCTCGCGAAGAAGCACATGACCGACGCGCAGGTGCCTGATGAGGTGCGCGGCTCGATTAGTCGGTTGATGGTCGCGGATCGCACTGGCCTGCCCCGCGAAACCGTCCGCCGGCGCATCGCCGAACTGTGCGAGACCGGCCTCATTGCCCGCGACGACAAAGGAAACGTGCGCTTCACCGCGGACCGCGTCGTCGATCCGTCTTACCAAGAGGGCGTGGCCGAAATCCATTCTGCTGTCGAACGCTACCGAAAACGGCTAGCTAGCTTGGGCGTCCAGCAGACATAGGCGGCGCGCAGGATCTCTGAGCAGCCATGATCTCCCCAAACGGCATCGCGCACATTCAGCTCACCGTTCGCGACGTCGCCGCGTCGCGGCCGTTCTATTACAAGCTGCTGCACGAAACCTTCGGCATGGCGATCCAGTACGACGTGCCCGGCCAAGTCTTCTATTGCATCGGCGCGCGCACCGGCGTGCTCATCCGCAACGCCGAGCCGCAACACCGCGACACGCCATTCGACCAATGGCGCATCGGTCTGCATCATTTCTGCTTCCGCCTCCGCTCCCGCGAAGACGTCGACGCGCTCGCCGCCGCGATGCAAGATTTCGGCGCCAACATCATCCGCACCGGCGAAGAAGGCCCCTGGGCGCCCGGCTATTATTCCACGCTGTTCGAAGACCCAGACGGCATCCGCATCGAAGCCCTCTTCATCCCCGGCAGCGGCAACCTCGATCGCATCAAAGACGCGCCGCTCACACCCGTGGGCTAAGCCGCGCTCTGGCGATCCATCTGAGCATCGGTGGCGATCCGATCGCGCCCGCCGGCCTTGGCGCCGCGCACGCAAGCTTCCGCGCGCGCGATCAGATCCTCAACCGCTTCGCCATCGCGGAAGCGGCCGACGCCAACAGACACCGTGACCTCGCCGATCACATCGCCCGTTGATTTCAGCGAAAGCCGTTTCGACTTCACCGCCTTGCTCACCCGCGCCGCCAGCGCCTCGGCGAGGTTCAAATTCGTCCGCGGCATGATCAGCGCGAACTCTTCGCCGCCATAGCGTGCGGCCAGCACATCGCCCTGAGCATGGGCGCGCAGCACCGACGCGATGTAGCGGAGCACCTGATCGCCCAGCGAATGACCCCACGCGTCGTTCAGACGGCGGAAGTAATCGATATCGAACATAACCAGGCAAAGATCGCTCTTATCGGCGCTGGCCTCAGCGGCGCGACGGCGCAGCGTCTCATCGAACATGCGCCGGTTGGCGAGCCCGGTAAGGCCATCGGTAAGCGCCTCGACCTTCACACTCTCCAACGCCGCTTGCAGCTCCTGCACCTGACGCGACGTCGCTTCGACCTGCTCTGCAAGACGCAGCTGATTTTCGACCATCTCGTGCGTGGCGTGCGCCAGCTGATCCATGACCGCGCGAAATTCGGCTGAGTCCACGCCGCCTTCGAAGCGCGCTGCCGCATCCTGCAGCACCTTGGCGTAGGAGCCCGCCTGCCCGCCCGCGCCGCGCAAGTTCGAGACCGTATCGTCAAGCTCGCGCGCAATCGTCTCGCTCGTCTCCAGCATCTGGATCGAGAGGCGCGTGTTGGCGAAGAAGCGCTCGAACAGCTCTTCGTTGGTTTCGTCAGTGAATGGTTCGCCGCGCTCCAGCCGC
Organism: uncultured Caulobacteraceae bacterium; assembly: GCA_937967425.1. The sequence continues at coordinate 10,007 of CALBST010000114.1, read as the reverse complement.
GCTTCGATCTCGCGGCTCAAGTCCGGCTTCACGCCGGCGATATGTGTGGTCCAGATTTCGTAGTTCGCCGGGCTGGTCGGGATTTGCTGCTGGCCCATACGATCGATGATTTCGCGCGCCCGCTCGACGCCCGGCGCACCGCGAAACAACATCGTTAAGTCGCTGCTCATCAATACCGCCCCGCAAACGCGAGGAACAAAGATCACAGAGCCGCTTAAAGTTGACGTTAATTTCTATTGCTAAAGCGCGATGAACCGTACGTGGCTACGCGCCCTCCAGCGCCTCGCTGGCCTCAAGCCACGCCGCTTCCGCCTTCGCCAAAGCCGTCGCCGCGTGCGAGCGCTCCTTAAGCAGGGACTCCCCACGCTTTTGATCTTTGGCGAACAAGTCCGGGTCAGCCAACGCCGCATCGATCCGCGCTAGCGCTTCGTTCGCCTGCTCGATCTCCTTTTCCGCCGCCTCAAGCTTCCGCGTCAGCGTGTACTTCGAGTGCTTCGGCTTCGCGTCCGCCTGCACCACCGCCGCCATCGCGGTCGGCTTATCACCTTCGACCGCCGGCCGATCCGCCGCCGCGACCAGCTTGCGATAGTCTTCGAGGTCGCCGTCATACTGGCGCGCACGCCCGTGATAGACGAGCCACAAGCGATCCGCGCACGCTTCCGCCAGATAGATATCGTGCGTGATCAGCAGCACCGCGCCTTCATAACCATTGATCGCGTGGATCAAAGCTTCGCGGCTATCGATGTCCAAGTGAGACGTCGGTTCATCGAGAATCAGCACATGCGGCTTCTGGTGCGCCATCAGGCCCAGCAACAACCGCACCTTCTCGCCGCCCGAGAGCTTCTCAACTTTCGTATCGATCTTCTCAGCCCCAAACCCCATCCGCGCCGCCAGCGCCCGCAGCTTCGGCGGCGCCCAATCCGGCTCAAGATCGCGCACGTGCTCCAGCACCGTTTCGCCCGCGCGCAATTCGTCCAGCTGATCCTGGCTGAAATATCCCATCACGGCTTTACTCGACGCCACGCGCTTGCCGGCCAGCAACGGCAACCGCGCTGCGATCGACTTCACCAACGTGGTCTTGCCCTGCCCGTTCGGCCCGATGATCACGATGCGATCGTCATGGTCCAAGCGCAGCGACACGCGCTTCAACACCGGCTTGCCTTCGACATAGCCGAGGTCAGCCTCATCCAGCACAACAAGCGGCGACGCGAGTTCAACCGGATTGTCGAAATGAAACGGCACCGTCCGCTCTTCTAGCGGCACGGCGATATCCTGCATCTTCTCGAGCTGCTTGATCCGGCTCTGCGCCTGCGCCGCTTTCGAAGCTTTCGCGCGGAAGCGGTCGATAAACTTCTGCAGGTGCGCCTTTTGCGCGTCCTGCTTCGCCTTCATCCCCACCGCGAGCGCCATGCGCTCAGCCTTCTTCTTCAGATACGCATCGTATCCGCCGACGAAAACTTCGAGCTTCTTATCGTCCAGCGCCAGAATGTGCGTCACCGAACGGTTCAGCATTTCGCGATCGTGACTGACGCATATCACCGTGTGCGGATACTCGCGCAGGTATTCCTCGAGCCACGCCGCGCCTTCGAGATCGAGATAGTTCGTCGGTTCGTCGAGGATCAGTAGATCAGGCGCAGAGAAGAGCACGCCCGCCAAAGCCGCGCGCATACGCCAACCGCCGGAGAACTCGCGCGCCGGCCGCCGCAAATCGTCTTGCTCGAACCCAAGGCCGACCATGATCGCGCTCGCGCGCGCTTCGCCGGAATAGCCGTCGATCTCCGCCAACCGCATATGAATGTCGGCGATGCGCTGAGGATCCTCCGCCGTCTCCGCTTCCTTCAGCAGCGACGTCATCTCCTCGTCCGCCGCCATCACCAGGTCCAAGAGCGGCGTATCCACCTGCGGCGCTTCCTGCGCGACGAACCCCATACGCGCCCCGCGCCGCACGCGAATGGACGAGTTCGGTTTTCCTACCTCGTCGCGGATCAATCTCAGCAGCGTCGACTTGCCCGTGCCGTTGCGCCCGACGAGGCCGACCTTCCAGCCCTCGGCGATGAACGCATTAGCGTTCTCAAACAACGGCCGCGGGCCGAAGCGAAAGGTAAGGTCCGAAATCTCAAGCATGGAAGCGGCGTGGTTAGAGCCCACATCCATGTGACGCAAGCGTCCCCTCTCCCGGTTAGGGAGAGGGAGTCAGTGAGCGAAGCGAACGACGGGTGAGGTTTACCGGTTTCGGAAGGCTCGAGTCCCATTTGGATGGCGTCGGAAAACCTCATCCGGCCGCTGCGCGGCCACCTTCTCCTTAACCAGGAGAAGGATGATCGCGGCGCAATGTAGCAGGCGGAATTGCAGCTTCGACGCGCGCGAACGCCTATATCAAACTTGTCACGGAGGGGCCTCGCCCATGAACGCGACTGCACGTCCGCGCGTCGTCATTATCGGCGCAGGTTTCGGCGGCCTCGCCGCCGCGAAAGCGCTCAAGAACGCGCCCGTCGATGTCACCATCATCGACCGCCGCAACCACCACCTGTTCCAGCCGCTGCTCTACCAAGTCGCGACCGCCGGCCTCGCGCCCAACCAGATCGCCACACCGATCCGCGCCATCGTCCGCCATCAGAAGAACGCCACCGTCGAACTCGGCACTGTCGAAGCTATCGACACCGCTAAGCGCGAAGTCATCCTCGGCGAGCGCCACGTCGCCTACGACTATCTCATCATCGCCACCGGCGCGCGCCACGCCTATTTCGGCCACGACGATTGGGAGCAATACGCGCCCGGGCTCAAGACACTCGAAGACGCCACCGAGCAGCGCAAACGCATCCTTCTAGCTTTCGAACGCGCTGAACTCGAACCAGACGCGAAAGAGCGGGAAGCCCTCACCACCTTCGTCGTCATCGGCGGCGGCCCGACCGGCGTCGAAACCGCCGGCGCCATCGCCGAGCTCGCGAAGAAGGCGCTCGCGCGCGACTATCGCCGCATCGATCCGAAAAGCGCGCGCATCATTCTGCTCGAAGCCGCGCCGCGCATTCTCACCAGCTTCCCCGAAGAGCTCTCGGCCAATGCCCAGCGCGCGCTCGAAGGCCTCGGCGTCGAGGTCCGCCTCGGCAAAGCCGTCACGCACGTTGATGCAACCGGCGTCACGCTGGGCGACGAACACATCGCCAGCCGCACCGTGATTTGGGCCGCCGGCGTGCAAAGCTCGCCCGCCGCGCGCTGGCTCAACATCCCCGCCGACCGTGCCGGCCGCGCCATCATCGGCGGCAATCTCCGCGCGCCCGGTCACGACAACATTTTCGTCATCGGCGATTGCGCCGCCGTGAACGACGCCAGCGGCAAACAACTTCCCGGCGTCGCGCCCGTCGCCAAACAGCAAGGCGTCTACGCCGCGCGCGTGATCAAAGCGCTGTTCGAAGGCGACCCGCTCACCGAGCCGTTCGCCTATATCGACTACGGCAACCTCGCCACCGTCGGCCGCAAAGCCGCCGTCGCCGATTTCCGCGGCTTCCGTCTCACCGGCTTCATCGGCTGGCTGCTCTGGTGCGCGGCGCACATCTACTACCTGATCGGTTTCAAGAACCGCATCGCGGTGGCGCTCGACTGGACCTGGTCCTACCTCACCTTCGACCGCGGCGCCCGCCTCATCACTGGCGACATCGAAGACGAGCACACCGCCCAAACTGCAAAGCGCGACGCCGCCTAGCACGCGACAGCTCTTGCGTTTGGATGCTACGGCGCCAAGCTCACGTCACAGGCATGCGGGGGCAGAGCCATGAGCGCGCTCATCGAACTCAAACGCGGCGGCGGCGATAAGTTCTTCATCTGGTTCGTGGCCGGCATTTGCGCCGTCATGGCCGCGATGTTCGGCATTGTCGGTTTGACGCTGCTTGAAGAGGATGTCGGCGCCGGCGCGATCCTCATCGCGTTCGCGCTGCCCTTCGTCGGCCTCACCTACTACGTCTATCGCGAGGCGGTCGCGCGCTCGTTCACCCGCATCGCCATCAACTGGCAAACGCTCGAGCTGCGCCTTCCCGAACAGCGCAGCTACGTCCCGCAAGAAAAGATCGAAGCCGCCATCCCGCTTGCGTCGATCAGAGCGATCGAATGCCGCGCCGAATCGTTCAGTCAGTTGGGCACGACGGCGCTGCAGTTCGCCTACTCGCTCGTGCTGGACGACGGCCGCCGCATCATGCTCGGCGCCGATCGCCGTTTTCTGACGCCCTATTTTCAGAACGCCGCAAGCATCATCGCAAACAACATCAAGCAACCGGTCCGCGACCTCGGCCTCGTCGAAGGCAAGCCGGGCTTCCTGCTCATCACCGGCGCAAGCGTACCCGCGTGGGACACCGCGCCGGCGCCGCAGGCGACATTGCAGAAGCGCTTCACGGACGAAGCCGCGAGCTGGCGTGTCGTTTCCCTCATTGTCGGCGCGGCGCTCGCCATCGGCGCGCTCGCCCGCGCGTTCAGTTGACGCCGTGGCTGCGTTCCGGAGCGGTTCGAAGACGAATTTACAAGGTCGCCGACGTCCCGCTGAGCTAAACCGCCGCGCCCGCGCCCGGCCAGGATAAGGCGGCGGAGCGGTTGACGCTCCGCCGGACCCGGCCCTATATCGCGCCTCCCACTGGACGGGCCCGTAGCTCAGCTGGGAGAGCGCTGCGTTCGCAATGCAGAGGTCAGGAGTTCGATCCTCCTCGGGTCCACCATCCTTCGCGGCGCGCAGCGGAGCGAAGGATGTCCTCCGAAGCCTTGGCGAAGGAGGACTGGCGCAGCCTTAGCGCCGCTTCGGATGGCTTACGCCATAATCACCACCCGCCACAGTTGCCGAATCCGTGCCGCTCCGGGTATTCCCGGATTCCATGATCCACATCCTTTTCGAACTGATCCGCGCGATCCTTGGGCTGATCTCGATCGTCCTGATCGTCTATGTCGTCATTTCCTGGCTTTACGCCTTCGACATTGTCGACCGCCGCAACCAGTTCATCCGCTCAGTCTGGGAATTCTGCTCCCGTGTCACCGACCCGCTGCTGCGCCCGCTGCGGCGCCTCATCCCGCCCATCGCCGGCGTCGACCTTTCGGTGCTGGTGTTGTTGCTGGTCATTTGGCTGCTGCAGCACGAGGTGAGCTACTGGATCGAGGGCATGCTGCTCGGCACGCGCGGCTTCCTCTGAGCCGGCTGCGCGTCCGCCTCACCCCGTCCGGCGGCGCCGACCGCATCGATGGCGTCGCGACCGACGACACCGGCCCCTACCTCAAAGCCCGCGTCCGCGCCGCGCCCGAAGACAACAAAGCCAACCGTGCGCTCGAAGCACTGATCGCCAAGGCGTTCGGCGTCGCGAAAAGCAAAGTCAGCGTCTCGCGTGGCGGTACGTCACGCATGAAGACGCTGGAGATAGAGGGCGCCAGCGAGGCTGACGTGGCGGCGTTCGTCTCGCGCTTCACCTAACCACGCTTCCCGGACGCAGCCCCGGCCTTGAGCCGGGGTGCGATCCGGGACCCAGGGCTAACGCACAGCGCTCTGTTCCTCCCTGGGTCCCGGCCCCGCACTCGCGCGCATCTTCAATGCGCTCTCGTTTGGCCGGGAAACGCGAGAGCGTGCTAAACGCTGGCACACCAAGATTCGCGGGAGCCCACATGACCGGACGCAGCATTGACGGCAAAGCCATCGCCGCAAACGTCCGCGCGAGTGTCGCGGACGCGGTGAAACAGCTTCCCGCCCAACCGGCGCTCGCCGTTGTGCTTGTCGGCGACGATCCGGCCAGCCACGTCTATGTCGCCAGCAAAGCCAAGCAAACCGTCGAAGCCGGCATGCGCAGCGTTGAAATCCGCCTGCCGAAGGAAACGACGCAAGAAGAACTGATCGGCAAGGTTACGCAGCTCTCCGCCGATCCCGATATCGACGGCATCCTCGTTCAATTGCCGCTGCCCAAGCACATCAGCGAAGCCGCCGTTCTCGCCGTGCTCGATCCGCTGAAGGACGTCGACGGCCTGACCGAAGCCAGTGCGGGCAAGCTTGTGCTCGGCAAGCCCGGCCTGCGCCCCTGCACGCCAGTGGGCTGCGTTATCCTCGCCAAGACCGAGCGCCCCGACCTCACCGGCGCCAACGTCGTCGTCATTGGCCGTTCCATTCTCGTCGGCAAACCGGCGGCGCTGCTCTTCCTCGAACAAAACGCCAGCGTCACCATCGCCCACTCGAAGACACGCGACCTCAAAATGGTCTGCCGCGGCGCCGACATTCTGGTCGCCGCCGTGGGCCGCCCGGAAATGGTGCGCGGCGACTGGATCCGCCCGGGCGCCATCGTCATCGATGTCGGCACCAATCGCGTGCCCGCGCCGGAGAAAGGCGAAGGCAAGACTAAGCTGGTCGGCGATGTGCACTTCCAAGAGGCAATTGAGGTCGCGGCCGCGGTATCTCCCTCACCGGGCGGCGTCGGCCCCATGACGATCGCCTGTCTGTTGCGCAACACCGTGCTGGCCGCGTGTGCGAGACGAGGCTGGGATGTGCCTGAAGTCCTCGCAGTGAGCTAAAAGCGACCCGTGGCGCTTGCCGCACCCTAACCGCGTCGTTAGCTTCCCGGCCCACAACCGACCCAGGGAGGGGATCGAACGTGGCAAACGCAAACGTAGGCGGGAAAAAGGCTGGCGGCCTCGGCCGTCTGTTCATTCGCAAGAGCGTCGAGCAGATGCATGCCGAGCACGAGCACGGCGAACTCAAGAAGTCGCTCGGCGCCCTGAACCTGGTGCTCTTGGGCATCGGCTGCATCATCGGCACGGGTATCTTCGTGCTCACCGGACGCGCGGCCGCGGAATTCGCCGGTCCGGGCATTATGATTTCTTTCGTCATCACCGGCACGCTCTGCGCGCTGGTGGCGCTCTCTTACGCCGAGCTGGCCGCGGCCATTCCCGTATCAGGCTCCGCGTATTCCTATTCCTACGCATCGATGGGCGAGATTGTCGCTTGGGTGATGGGTCTCTTACTTGTGCTCGAATACGGGCTCGCCGCTTCGACAGTTGCCGTCGGCTGGTCGGGCTATGTTGTGAGCTTCCTGCACGATTTCGGAATCATAATTCCGCCGGAGTTCACAACGGCGCCCGGCACCACCGTCGTGGTCGATGGCGTCACCTATAACGGCGCGATGAATTTGCCGGCGGTGTTGGCAATTGCAGCGGTCACCACCCTGCTCGTCGTCGGCATTTCCGAATCGACGCTGGTCAACAACATTGTCGTCTTCATCAAGGTCGCGGTCGTCATCGCCTTCATCGTGATCGGCGCACCCTTCGTGAACCCGGAAAACTGGACACCGCTCATTCCCGAGCAAGTGCCGGCGCCGCCGCCTGGGGCCGACACCAGCGTATGGGGTCAAATCGGCAGCGCGCTTTGGGGTGTGCTGACCGGCGCACAAACCGGCCAGTATGGCGTGCCCGGCCTGATCACCGCCGCGGCGACGATCTTCTTCGCCTATATCGGCTTTGAAGCGGTTTCCACCGCTGGCGCGGAATCGAAGAACCCGGCCAAGGACATGCCGATCGGCATCCTGGGCTCGCTCATCATCTGCACCATTCTCTACATTCTCACCTGCGCGGTGCTCGTCGGCATCGTGCCCTACCAGCAGCTTAACAACCCCGCGCCCATCGCCATGGCGGTCGACGCGATTGGTCTCGGCTGGTTTGCGACGTTGGTGAAGATCGGCGCCATCGCCGGCCTTTCTTCAGTGATGCTGGTTCTGCTCTATGGTCAGACCCGCATCTTCTACACGATGGCGCGCGACGGCCTCATTCCGAAAGTATTCGCGAATGTGCACCCGAAGCTGAAGACGCCCTGGATCAACACAATCCTCGTCGGCATCCTGGCCATGGGCTTTGCCGGCTTCATGGGCCTCGACAATCTGGCCAACCTGACCAACGTCGGCACGCTCGCCGCCTTCGGGATTGTGTGCCTGACCGTGGTCTATCTGCGCTATGCGCGGCCGGACATGAAGCGGCCGTTCAAAACGCCGCTCTTCCCGGTCACGCCGTTGCTTGGCGCCGTGATGTGCCTGTTCCTGCTGTTGTCGCTGATGGCGCACGAAGCCACGCGCAACTTCTTCGTGATCTATCTGGCTGGCGGCTTCGTGCTCTACTTCGCCTATGGCATGTGGAACTCGAAGCTCGCGAAGGGCGAGGTTGTGCGCGGTCACGAACAACCCAATCCGGTTCAGCCCGGCCAATAAAAGCCTTGCTTACTGAAACGAACCGCCGGCGTGAAAGCGCCGGCGGTCTTGTTTTGGGGCGATCTATCCAGGGATAGACACCGCCCCGTGCAGATTGCAGCGCGCGCTTCCAAGCGCTTATTTTTCAAGCGAAAAGCCTTTGCATCTCGGAGCGTCGGGGCTCCAACGTCCACGCAATTATGTTGGATAGACGACGTTCAATCCGGTGGCCCGCCAAGCGCTGCTAAACTGCATGCACATGCGTCAGCAGCGCTCCATCTCCATCTCAGAACACCGTTTCGCCCGGCTTGTCGCCTGGCTGGCGGCGCTGCTGTTCTGGCTTGCCTCCGGCGCGCCAACTAAGCGTCACGGCCATCGCCGGCGCCGCCACGTTTCACTCAACGCCCTGCGCCGCGCCGTGCGCAACCTCATCCTCATTCGTGCTGCGCAACTGCTGCCCCGCCACGACACGCGCATTCATCATGTCGCCGCACCTGCCGGCTTTCGCCTGCATCGCAAACGCTGCACCTTGCGCGCTTGCGGCGGCGCTTGGCTTCGCCGCCATCTCCGCGCGCAGGGAGGCGTCATCGCGCAGGCCAAACATCTGCTGCAGGCGCTGAGCCAAATCGGCAGGCTCGCCGCTGTTTTGGCCAAACGGCGCTGGCGCGGACTCACGCGCCTCCGCGTCTTGCGCGCAACCGCGCCGCCAGCCCAATGCGTCACCTCGCGTGAGGCGTCAGCGCCCTGCGGCGTCGACTCGTCCTAAATCCAAACCACGCACGCAACATTCGAGATTCCAGCGTTTTTGCCTTGCAGCGAAAGCGGCCTAAATGGCTGCCCGAAGGAGCGCACCCATGCCTGCAGAAAGAATTGCCCCCAGCGCCGCCGTCGCCCGTCTCGAAGGCTGGCGCTCAGCCGTCGGTGATCGCGAGGCGATCGAGAAAGAATTCCGCTTCAAGGATTTCAACGCCGCCTTCGGCTTCATGAGCCGCGTCGCGCTCTACGCCGAACGCCACGACCACCACCCCGAATGGTTCAATGTCTATAATCGCGTCGACGTCACGCTCAGCACGCACGATGCCGGCGGCGTCACCGATAAAGACGTCGCGCTCGCCCATTTCATGGACGAGACATTCGGTGAGATCACCGCGATCAAATAAGCGAAGAGTCTGGACCGCTGGCGGTCTCGCCGGAATTCAGTGTTTAGGCTTCGCCCACGTCGCAGTGGTCTCAAACAGACCTGCCGGCGAGGGCGCCGGCGGTCCAAGATCAGAGGATCAGCGCCCGCAGCGCATAGACCACCGCCGCTACCGCAATCAGACCGCCAAACCAAAGCGCCACGAACCACAGCAAGCGTCTGCCCAACGGGCGCGGCGCTTCGCCATCTTCGGGCGGGCCTTCAATGATAGGCGGCATCGTCATCCACCTTGGCGCGGAAGGTCCAATAGACGAACGCGGTGTAGGCCAGAATGATCGGCAACATCACCAGCGCGCCGACCAGCATCAGCTGCAGCGCATTGTCCGCCGCCGCCGCCTCCGCCGGCGTCATCGCGAACGGAATGATGTAGGGCCAAAGCGAAACCGCGAGGCCGACATAGCCGATCAAGAACAAGCACACCGCATAGAGATACGGCCGCAAAAACTTCCGCTCCTCAATGCCGCGCCACATCAGGAACAGAATGACGCCCGCCATCAGCGGCAACGGCGCCAGGTTGATGAACACCGGCCAATCGACGCTCGTCATCGTCAGCCCCCAGCGCTCGGTCACGCGCGGATCGACGCCCAATGTCGCCAAACTGACCGCGCCCATCGCCAGCGCCGTCA
>CALBST010000113.1 GCA_937967425.1 uncultured Caulobacteraceae bacterium | reverse complement strand
GTGAGGGGCGGGCGGCGTTTCGGTTTTCGGATCGTGAGTATGTTGAGGTGGTCGCCGAACTGCCGGCGCGCGCGGATGCGATCACGCTTGATGCGCCGGCGATGACGTTGCTCAGGCCGGAGGGCGCTTGGGATGCGCCGGGTGTGCTGGATGACTCGGTGGAGCGTGGGGCGCTGAAGCGCTCGGCCTAGCCGCTTTCGAAACGCCTTCGCGCGGTGTGCGCTTCGGTTTGGAGTGTTTCGAAATCGCCGATGACGTGCGGCAGGTTTGGTGGATGCCGTGTGAGTTCGCGTGCGCGATGCGGTGTCGCGTGCAGGCGCGCGGCGAGACGTTTGGCGTAGGGCTCGGGATCGTTGAAGGCGCGCAGCAGCGCTTCGGCGCGTTCGGCGAGGGGCCAGGCGGAGTAGAAGCGTTTCTTATTCCCCCCGCGCGCGGGGGAGGAGACGCCGAAGGCGTCGGAGGGGGCGCGTGCGCTGACGTCCCCCTTCGTCTCGCTGCGCTCGACACTTCCCCCGCGACGCGGGGGAAGATGAAGCGCGCGGAAACTGACGCGCCAGGCTTCCGGCTTATCGGGCTCGAACGTCATGAGACGGCGCGCGCGTTTGCGTGACGCGCGCGGCAGGAGGGGGCGCGTGTTGGGGCGCGCGTAGGCTGCGGCTTCGATCAGCAGCAGATGACGCATGAGCGCCTCGCCCGCGCGCAGCCATTTGAGCAGCAGCGTGCGCTCGCTTTGCCGGTGCGTGTGCTGCGCGGCGATCCGCGCGGGCTCGCCGAAGAGCGCGAAGATGGTCGTGATCAACGCCCGCGCCGCCGCCCAGAGAATGGGTGGTGCGTAGGTGATGGGGGCGGGCGCGGTTGGCATTTGCGCGGGAGTGTACGGGTAGTTTGGGGGCCACCGGATAGATTGGGATCTATCCTCGTATTTTGCCCGGTAATTGAATACCCACTCTCGCTCTGGTAGAATTGAGTCGGAGTCGAGCCATGGATTTCGACGAGTATCAGGGCAAGGCGCATGAAACCTCGACGTCAAGCGATGTCGACGTTTTTATGCTTGGCATGATTGGCGAAGCCGGAAGTGCAGCGTCGGCGATTAAAAAGGCAAAGCGCGACACCGGTTCGCGCGACCAAGTCTTACAGGAAGTCGCTGACGAACTAGGAGATACGCTTTGGTATCTCGCTGAGCTGGCGACGCAGCACGGTTTGAGTCTCAACGACATCGCAGCCAACAATCTCAAGAAGATCCGATATCTCTTTGTAGCCGGTGAGCGGGGGTTGTTTACGGACAGTTTTTCAGACGGACAAAAGCTGCCGGATCGGTTCAGCGTTCGATTTGAAGACGACGGCAAGAGAATGAGAATGTCGATCGACGGCGAGGCAGTCGGCGACACGCTGACCGACAACGCTTACGCTGATGACGGTTATCGCTACCACGACGTTTTCCATCTTTCCTATGCGACGGTGCTTGGCTGGTCACCGGTGCTCCGGAAGCTCTGGAGCCTTAAGCGCAAGGACGACAAGCTCGTTGATGAAGTAGAAGATGGCGCTCGAGCTGCGGTGCTTGAGGAGGGCATTTCAATCCTGGTGTTTAGCCAATCTCTTCCCGATCAAAATGGCCGGTGTCTTTTTTCAGATGCCGCGAACGTCCCCTTTTGGCTTCTTGAGAATATCAAGAAGATGACGCGAGACATCGAAGTTTCATCGCGCAGTGTCGATGAGTGGCGATCTGCAATTTCCCAAGGATTCAGGGCGTTCGAAGCGCTTCGCGCGAACCGAGGCGGAGTGGTAAAATGCGACCTGATTCGGAAGAAGATCGAATGGGAGGCAGAAGCTGACGGAGCCGATAGTAAGAGCGTCTGACCCGATAAAGACGTGGATCGCCGCGTGCGATCTTATTGGCGCAAAGGCTTTCCAGTCTCCCTTTCTCGTGGTGCACAGCGATACCGCGACACCGCTCGGTGTTGCCGATCTTGCACGCATTGATGGTGCAGCGAGGACTTATGGCGCGGAAAAACCAAGCGCGGTAGCGCGCGTGTTGATGCCACCCTCTGTCTTACTTCCGAGCACTCCGAAGGAGGGTATCGAAGAAGGCAGAAAGATCTTCAGGCGCGCTCGCCGTCGAAATATTCGCTTCAGCGGCTGGCGAGAGACTTATTTCGAGCGCCTCACTGGAGCGGTCGAACTGAAGACTGGCAGAGAGGTGTTCGGTCCCAACAGAATTCTTGAGATTGTCCAAAAGCTGCAAACTTGGGACAAGGACGTTGCGGCGGCGCTATACGCGCACACAGGGGTCAAACGTGACAAGTTGCGAACACGAGGGGCGCCGTGCTTGCAGTACATTCAGTTTGAGCCTGTGGCCGGAAACGGCCTCAACCTATTTGCTGTGTATCGTTCTCACGACTATTTCCATAAGGCACTTGGCAACCTGATCGGTCTCAGCCGCGTTCTTGCTTTTGCTTGTAAGCACTCGGGAAGAACGGCGGGCAGATTGACTGTGTTCTCGATCCATCCGACCGCCGAAAGTCCCAAGCAACGATTGAAATCCTATGCAGCAGCTGTCGCTAGCTCACTCGGAATTTGAACGCCTCATCGACGAGGTGAAGGCATGCAAGACTTGTCCACGAATGTGCGACAGCGTCCGCGTCCTGTCGTGGGCCAACGGCGCGCCTACAGCACCGTTGATGTTCATTGGAGAAGCGCCGGGCCGCCTCGGTGCGGATCGAACGGCGATTCCGTTTCACGGTGACAAAGCTGGCGACAATTTTGAAAAGCTGTTGGAACTAGCCGGCCTTTCGCGATCAGATGTGTTCGTAACGAACGCCGTTTTGTGCAATCCACGAGACGCGAATGGAAACAACGCGCCGCCAAATGAAAGCGAGATCAGCAACTGTGCGAAGCACCTAGCGAAGCAGATTGCGCTAGTGCAGCCGGCGATGGTCATGACTCTTGGCTCAGTGGCGCTTGAAGCGACACGCCGGATCGAACGTCATGAACTCACGCTCCGTGGCGACGTCCGAACGTCAAGTCGCTGGAACGGTCGGCTCTTGCTCCCGCTGTACCACCCTGGTGCTCGGGCGATGATACATCGCAGTTTTGCTAACCAAACTGCGGACTACTACTTCGTCGGAGAAACCTTCCGGCGCTTGGGGAAGCCAAAAAAGGCGAGAGCAGCCACAGAGCGCGGTTCGCCAATGGATTGGGACATCGTTCAGTCAATGCTGAGCGTACAACGGGAAGCGTCGATCTTCAGATTGCACAAATTGCTTTATCTGATCGACTATCTCGCGTTGCGCAAACTCGGGCGTCGCGCGACACGCTTCCTCTATCTGCGACAAAAGGATGGACCCTACTGCGTCGAGCTTGGCTCTCGCTGGTACCAAAGATTCGATCAAGTGAAGGTTCAAAAGAGCGATGCGTCACTGAGAATTGTATGGCTGGAGGGTGATTTATTCACAACGTCCGCAACCACCGTTGATGGTGACCTTCGTGAAGTAATAGATGAAGTCGTGCACAGCACCGCCACGCTGACTGATAGCGCTCTTAAGACGCGCGTGTACCTGACGCCACCGATGAAACGGCTCTTGCGAGAAGAGAAGGCCGGCGAACGCCGACTAAACTATCCAATCCAATTGGATGCGGCTTAGACGACCCTCTCCCGCACTGCGGGAGAGGGGACGACGGGGTTAGTCGATTGGTTCGCGTTTTTCGCCCGCGGGGTGGACGTTGATTTCGCTGCCTGCCGCTTTGAACTTTGCGCTCATTTCTTCCATGCCGCGTTCGGCTTCTTCTTTCGCTTTCGCGTGGTCGCGCACGTCTTGTGTGATTTTCATCGAGCAAAACTTTGGGCCGCACATGCTGCAGAAGTGTGCGGTTTTGTGTGCGTCTTTGGGGAGGGTTTCGTCGTGGAAGGCGCGGGCGGTGT
>CALBST010000112.1 GCA_937967425.1 uncultured Caulobacteraceae bacterium | reverse complement strand
CGCCGCGCCGCGCGGTGATCTTCCACTGTGCGGCCGATGTCAGCGACGCCACGCGGGCCGGAAGAACGTCCATGCCCGCGCATATCGAACGCATAAACATCAAATCCAAGATCATTCAGGCGCGGGATCAGCCCGTAATAGTGCTCGACATAACGCTCCGCGTACTCAGCAAAACCGTGCGTCAGCAGCAAGTTTGCGCGCGGCTCCGCGGCGCGCCAAACGTAGCCGCGCAGGTCACGCCCGAAATCCCAGGATTGTGCAAACGGCAATCGCGGCTTGTCCGCCATCTTCTTCTCTCCGAACGCCGCGATCTTCTGCGCTTCGCCGGATCAATCAAGCGGGGACAGCTATGGCGTCGCCCTGGTTCGGCCAGGGTGACGCCACGCTGGGCTCTAGAATCGCGTCTGCAGCGTAAGCCGGAAGTTGCGTCCCGGCAGCGGCAGGTCATCTTTCAGGAACGAGCTGTGCACGCGGCCCAACTCATCCGTGAGATTTCGCCCATCGAGCCGGATTGTCCACGTCTCCGTCGGGCGCCAGGCGAGGCCGGCATTAATGAAGGTGTAGCCGTCGGTCTCGGTCTCGAACGCCGCTAGACGATCCTGCTTCGCCGTATCGACGGCTTCGACTCGCGCAAGCCAATGGTCATTCTCCGCTTCGAGGCCTAACGTCAGCGAACGCGGCGGGATGCGTGGCGGATGGCCGCCGCCCACGAACGACGCGCGCACGATATCGAGCGAGCCGTCGGCGGTGATCGCGAAGCCGTTGATCTCGCCCAGCTGCATGGCGGCCGAAATCTCGCCGCCGACGAACGTCGCGTCCTGCTGCACGAAGTTGAACACCGGCAGAATTTCGTCCGCATCCAAAGGCGCGCTCGCTTCGTCAGCTGCGAAGCCGCTGGTGTCGGTGTCCTCGTCCACCCACCACACATCGCCACGCTCAACCAGTGCGATGTAGTCGGAGAATTCGATGCCGTAGAGGTTCATTTCGAACCGCAGCGGCCCGCGTTGATAACGGGCCGAAGCCTCGAACGATGTCGCGATTTCCTGCTCAAGATTGGCATCGCCGACCTCGTAGTTCGCGGTGGCAAGGTGCGGGCCGTCAGAGAACAGCTCGATTGCCGTTGGCGCCCGCTCGACGCGCGCCAAGGTCGCGCCCACAAACCAGTTTTCAGCTGGACGCACGAACATGCCTAGCGAGCCGCTCACATTGTCGAACTCGCGCGAGCCGAATGTCACGTTGTCGATCTCACGGCGCTCAAAGCGGACACCGCCTTCGAGCCCCCACGAACCAAGGTCGTAGCGCTCGACCAGGAATACGCCGGAATCCTGCGTGTTCGTCGCGGTTATGAAGGCTTCGTCACCCTCTGCGGCGAAGTCGACATCGCTGAACTGCACGCCAAAGGCGCCGTCGTGGCGATCATTTCCGTGGTGCAGCTCGATGCGGCCTTCCCAACCTTCGCTGGTGAATTGCGTGCCCGGCGCGCCATCACCTTCGAATTCGGTGTGTTCATAGTCAGAGTGCTGGACGCCGTAATCGAGCCGATCGAACGGGCCCCAGTTCACGCGGAAATCGCCGCGTGACTCGATACGGGTCTGTTCGAGTTCGATGCGGCCGCCAGGCTCGGACGGATCTTCAGGCAGCAGACCATACTCATCCTGCGTGTTCTTGACGGCGAGGCCCGCGAAGCCCCAATCGCCGAGCAACGAGCCGCCGGCGCCATAAGTGCGCACGCGTGTCCATTGATTGAGCGCTTCGCCGATCGGTGTCTCATAGGGATCGGTGTCACGCGCCGATGCGCTCAAACGCAGCGCAAACGGCCCGGCGCCGAAGCCGACATTCGCCGCGCCCTGGGCGCCGTCATCGACGGTTGAGTAAGCGGCCAAACCTTCGAAGCTTATCCCGTCGATAGCGCGCATTGGGATGCTTTGATCGATGACGTTGACGACGCCGCCGATGGCGTTGCCGCCATAGGCCAAAGCAGCCGCACCCCGCAGGATTTCGATGCGTTCGGCATCGAGGCCGTCGGAGGTCACGGCGTGGTCCGGCGAGGCGGTTGAAGCGTCGATCGCGCCGATGCCGTTTTGCAGCACGCGCACGCGATCCTCGCCCAGGCCGCGGATAATCGGCCGGCTCGCACCCGCGCCAAAGAACGTCGTCGCCACGCCTGGCGTGGCGTCCAGCGTATCGCCCAGGCCGCCATTCAGTTGTGCCACGATATCGTCGCGGCGAAGCACTTCGGCGCCTTGCAAGCTCTCGATCCGCGATCCTTCGAGCGGCGCGGTGACAATAATCTCCTGTTCTTCGCTTTCGTCCTGTGCGGACGCGACTACGGGGAACAGAACGCCGGCAAAAACGGCGAACACAATCGGAATGTGAGAAGCAGAAATCGCGCGCGTGCGCGTCTTGATGTTGAACGACATTGTATGCCTCGAAGCAAAGGAGAAATCACGCACGCTGAAGAAGCCTGCGAATGGTGCGCTCAGATGAGCGCGTCAGTGCTCAGAGGAATGAAGGCGGCGCGCGGCTCTGCCAGGAATACGACGCTATGCGCGGCGCGATCGAAAGCGCGATGACAGCAAGAGAACTGGTCTGGGCCGCGACCAGCGCAACCGCCGCGCCGGGAGGCAGCGCCGATCCCGACGCCGCCAAAGCCTGGCAGATGGCGCAAACGAGCTGATGCTCGCCCGTCGCGGTCACATGCACGGCGTCATCGCCGCCAGCGGGCTGGTGAAAGCCGATGCTGAGCGGCGCGACCGGCGCGTGAACGTGGGTTTGAACGACAAAGGCCTGGAGGAGGACGGCCAACATCGCGAGGAGCGCAAACGCAGGGCGCCATGGCCGCATTGCGGCCGCCCCCACCCGTTCGCGGCTTCTGCCCCTCGTGAACATGCCGATGTTATACTGTATCATTCAAGGTTAACGCAAACCCGAATGAAATCAGTGGTCTCAGGTTTCGACCAATAGGCCCGAATACGCGCCCAGCGCCGCGGCGCCATCCAGCAATTGGGCCTCGCCGACCGCCAACTGCACTGTGCCCGCAGGCGTGGGCAGCGTCACCGGCTCTGGGCCTAGATTGAAGATGCAGACTGTTCGCGCATCGCCGAAACGCCGCTCAAACGCCAACACGGACTCTGGCGCATCAATCGGTTGGAAGGAGCCCTCGCGAAGCGCCGGGCTCGCGCGACGTGCGGCAATCAACGCGCGCGTGAAGTGCAAGACAGAGTCCGGATCCTCCTCCTGTACATCGACAGCCATCGCCCGGTGACGCGGATCGACCGGCAGCCAAGAATCGTCACCGACAGTGAAGCCCACCATCGGCTTGGTGACTGTCCAGGGCATCGGCGTGCGCGCGCCGTCGCGGCCAATGCCGTTCGGCCAGAACGCAATCGCTTCCGGATCGCGCAGGCGCTCGAACGCGACGTTGGCGTGCGGCAGCCCCAGCTCGTCGCCCTGATAGAGGAAGGCGGTGCCGCGCAAGCTGAGCAAAACCGCGAGCAGCAGCTTCACGCGCTGCGGATCATCGTCGGCAAACCGCGTCGCGACGCGGACCACATCGTGGTTAGACAAACTCCATGACGGCCAACCGGCCTTTTCATCCCAGCCGTGCAGGGCTTTTTTGAAGAGCTCAGGCGTCGCCGCCGCCGCGCGCAGCAGGAAAAATGAGTAGGCCGAATGCAGCCGCTTCTCGCCCTCGGTGTAGCTGCGCTGAACCGGCAGCGGATCTTCGTCTTCGATCTCGCCTACGGCGACCGCGCCGTACTCATCCAGCAGCGTGCGCAATCGTTCCACGAACGCGAGCGCTTCGGGCTGCGTCCGATCATATAGGTGACGCTGAAACTGGTGTGGACGCGCGGCTGGGCGTTTAAGCGGCAATGCCGGATTGTCGCGAAGCAGCGCGTCGTGCGCGAGAAAGTTCACAACGTCGAGGCGAAATCCATCGACGCCGCGCGCCAGCCAAAAGCGCGCGGCATTCAGCAACGCGTCTTGCACTTCGGGATTGCGAATGTTCAGATCGGGCTGCTCGGG
>CALBST010000111.1 GCA_937967425.1 uncultured Caulobacteraceae bacterium | reverse complement strand
GCAAGAATAGGCACTAATAGTGCCAATATATGCCGGCGGCATCCGCTGTCAATGCGGAGTCGCGAGAGGGGCCCGATCATGGAAGTTCTGCGCACACCCGACGAACGCTTCACCAATCTCCCCGATTTTCCATACGCGGCGCGCTATACGGACATTCGCGACGCCTCCGGTGCGACGCTGCGCATCGCGGCGATTGATGAGGGCCCGCGCGACAAGCCGCCGGTTTTGCTGATGCACGGTGAGCCGAGCTGGTCGTTTCTCTATCGCAAAATGATCGCGCGCCTCGTTGCGCATGGCCATCACGTCATCGCGCCGGATCTCGTCGGGTTTGGGCGCTCGGATAAACCCGCTTCGCGCGATGACTACACATACGAAGCGCATGTGAAGTGGATGAGCGATTGGCTGGTCGCCAATGATCTGCGCGACATCACTTTGTTTTGCCAGGATTGGGGCGGTTTGATTGGGCTTCGCCTGGTCGCCGCGTTTCCAGAGCGCTTCGCGCGCGTGGTCGCGGGCAACACGTTCTTGCCGGCAGGTTCTGGCGCGAATCCGGCCTTTGAGGCGTGGCGGACGTTCAGTCAGACCGTGCCGGTGTTTCCGACCGGTAGCATCCTGAACGGCGGGACCGTGCGCGAGCTCACCCAGGCGGAGATGGATGCGTACGAAGCGCCATATCCGGACGAGAGCTACAAGGCCGGCGCGCGCCAGTTTCCCGCGCTCGTTCCCGTTGCGCCCGATATGCCGTCGGTGAAAGAGAACCTCGAGGCCTGGAAAGTGCTCGAAACGTTCGACAAGCCTTTCCTCACCGCGTTCAGCGATCAGGATCCCATCACACGCGGCGCCGATAAGCGCCTTCAAGAGCGTATTCCCGGCTGCAAAGGTCAGAACCACACGACGATCGTTGGCGGCGGCCACTTCCTTCAGGAAGACAAGCCGGAAGAGCTGGCCGACGTGATCGACGCCTTCATCAAGGCGACCGCGTGAGCGCACGCGCCGCCAAGATCGCCGCGCCTGTCGAGATTGATGGCCGGCGCCAACGCTCGGATGCGAGCCGCCGCAAGATCGCGCTCGCCATGCTCGATTTGCTGCGCGAGGGCGAGGCGGATCCAAGCGCCGATCTGGTCGCGGAGCGCGCCGGCGTTGGCCGGCGTACGGTGTTTCGTCTGTTCTCGGACATGGAGGGCGTGTTCCGCGAAATGCACGCGATCATGACATCGCGGCTGACGCCGGAATTTGCGCGCCCGCTTACCGCCGCAACCTGGCGCGGTCGTCTAGATGAACTGATCGAGCGGCGCGCCAAGGCGTTTGAGCAGATGCTGCCGATCAAGACGGCCGCCGACGCGCGCCGCTATACGTCGAACTTTCTGACGACCGAGCACAAGAACATAACGCGCCTGCAGCGTCAGGCGCTGCTGGCCGTGCTGCCCGCGACATACGCGCGTAACGAGATGCTTGAAGCGCTCGATCTCGCACTGAGCTTCGAGGCTTGGCGGCGCCTGCGCTATGAACAGGGGCTGAGCGTGAAGCAGGCGCGGGAGGTTCTGCGCCGCATAATCAGCGCGCTGGTGGATTAGCCGCCACGGTGCGAAAGCCGATGTGCGACATGCCAAGTCCCTCATCGCCCGGTTGCCGCGACCCGCTCCGATAGCGTGAGCAGAAGTTCGGCGCGCACAACTGGGAGCCGCCCTTGATCACGCGCGTGGGCGCGTCCGCCGCGCGCGCCGCATCGAGCCCGTCGGCGCCAACGAAGCGGTCCGACGTCCATTCCCAGACGTTGCCGGTCATGTCGTAGAGCCCGTTTGCGTTTGCGGGAAAGCAGCCAACCGGCGCTAGACCGATGAAGCCATCTTCGCCCGTATCCTGAAATGGGAAGACGCCCTGCCAGGTATTGGCCCGCGCAACGCCGTGTTCGTCGAACGCCTCGGCACGGCGATTGGCGGGTGCAGGCGCGCCTCCGCGCGCGGCGAACTCCCACTCGTTCTCGGTCGGCAGACGCCGCCCAGCCCACCGAGCGTAAGCAACTGCGTCCTCATAAGCGACGGCAACGACAGGGTAGGCGTCACGGCCCTCGATCGAGGAGCCGGCGCCGTCCGGATGCCGCCAGTTTGCGCTGGGATCGATACGCCAACGCGCTTGCGCGCGATCGAACACCGCCGCACCCAATGGCGCGCCGTCCGGGCCGGCGCGCTCCGCGACAGTGACGTAATTCGTCGCCGCGACGAACGCCGCATACTGCGCGTTGGTGACTTCGTGGGCATCGATGCGGAACGCCGCGACGTTACCGGCGCCGCCGACCTGTTCTTCCGGCTCAAACCGGTTCGGTCCGCGATCGAGACGCCCGCCGGCGATGGCGATCTCGGCCCCGGCGGCGAGCGGCGCGCATGCGGCCACAGCAGCGTTTGGCGTACGCGAAGGCTGTCCGCAGGCCGCCAACAGCGCCGCTGCGAGCGCCAGGATCGTAAATTTCAGCCTCGCCACCACCGCTCCTTGGGCCATCGCCTGAAAAAACCCAGGCGCCGGACTTGCAAGCCGCCCCGGCGCTCGTCATTAAGCGGGCCTCCGGAGAGGTGCTAGAGTGGCTGAATAGGCCGGTCTCGAAAACCGGAGTACGTGCAAGCGTACCGAGGGTTCGAATCCCTCCCTCTCCGCCAGATATTGCCAATTTTGCTGAATAAAAACAAACGCTAAGGCGACCCCTTAGGGTGCAGTTTTTGGCGTACCCCAAACGCTACCCACAAGGCCATCGCGCGGCAGCGCGCATTTGTCGTGTGATCGCGTGCGATAACGGGCGTCGGTTGCAGCCTTTTGGCGGGGCGGCGAATGCCGTTAGGTTGAGTGCTTGTCGGGGGCGGGAATGTTCGATCAAGCGTTCAGGAACATCGATGACGTGCTGCGCCGAGAGGCGGGCTGCACGACCGAACTCGACTACACCGAGCAATCGTCATGGATCCTCTTCCTGAAGTATCTCGACGATCTTGAGGACAAGAAGCGGCTGGAAGCTGAGCTTGCCGGCAAGACGTTCAACCCGATCTTCGATGGCAAGCATCGCTGGTCGGTGTGGGCGGCGCCGAAGAAGGCTGATGGGTCGTTCGACCACGACAAGGCGCTGACGGGCGATGATCTGATCGCGTACGTCGATAACGAACTCTTCCCGTACTTGCGCGGCTTCAAGCAGCGGGCGTCGGGGCCGGACACGATCGAGTATAAGATCGGCGAGGTGTTCAGCGAGATCAAATCGAAGTTCACCAGCGGCTACAATTTGCGCGACGTGCTGGAGCACACGGATGCGCTGCGTTTCGGGAGCCAGGCCGAGCAGCACGAGCTTTCGACGCTGTACGAAGCCAAGATCAAAAAGATGGGTAACGCCGGGCGCAACGGCGGGGAGTATTACACGCCGCGCCCGCTCATCCGCGCGATGATCAAGGTGCTGGCGCCGAAGATTGGCGAACGCATCTATGACGGCGCGGTGGGTTCGGCCGGCTTCTTGTGCGAGGCGCATGATTATCTGCGGCCGAAGGCGAAGAAGGCGGCGGATCTCGACACGCTGCAGAAGCGCACCTTTTATGGGAAGGAAAAGAAGAGCCTCGCTTACGTCATCGCCATCATGAACATGATCCTGCACGGGATCGAGGCGCCGAACATCCTGCACGTCAACACGCTGACAGAAAACCTCGCCGATATTCAGGACAAGGATCGCTACGACGTGATCCTCGCCAACCCGCCGTTCGGCGGCAGCGAACGCAAGGAAGTGCAGCAGAACTT
>CALBST010000110.1 GCA_937967425.1 uncultured Caulobacteraceae bacterium | reverse complement strand
ATGGCGCACCCGAAGGGATTCGAACCCCTGACCTCTGCCTTCGGAGGGCAGCGCTCTATCCAGCTGAGCTACGGGTGCGTGCTGGCGCGGGCCGGAGCCCAAGCGGGCGACACCTCTAACCGAGCTTCACTGGAAACGCGAGGCCCTAACCCGCCGGCGGCCGCACGACCCGGCCCTGCAGATTCGCCTGCACTTCCCGCGCGCTAAAGGCGCTCGCATCGTTGGCGGGCTTTTCGCCGTTGAACATAGCGATTTCTGCGATGGCTTCGTAGCGGGTCACTTCGCGGTAGCGGGTGGGCTCATCCCAGAACGGATCGTACCAGGGCGACCAGCCAAAGTGCGGGCGGTAGGCGTAATAGGCAAAGCCATAGCGGCTGCGGCCGAAGCTATCGCCTTGGAGCCGCGAGTGCTCTTCAGTGTCGCGTGTGACGACCACGAAATAGTCCTTGCCGTTCTGGAGCGTCAGTTCGGCGGCGCGATAGAGCAGATACGTCTCCACGGTCTCGCGGTCCGTCAGCGTGTTGCCGCGGAAGGTGATGCGGAGGCGGTTCTCCTCGATCTGTTGTTCTTGGAAGCCGTACCGGGCGGTGCTTGACGGCTGGTACGGCGTTGGCCCAGCCGACGCACAGGCGGCCAGCAGCCCGGCGACAGCGGCAAGCGCAAGCATTCGCATGCGGCTCTTCTCCAATCTCGATCCCTCAGCCCCTTTATGTAGGCCGAACCGCGCGGACGCCAATCTCAATCTAGTGATGCAGGATGGTCGCGACGCTGCGCACCTTGGCGGGGGCAAGCTCCTCCCCCGTGGCCAAGCGGACGGAATGGATCACCGCCTCGATTTCCGCGCGCCAGAAATCCAGGAACTTGTGAATGCGCGGATAGGACGGGGCGAGATCGAGCGTTTGCCAGACAAAGCTCTGCAACAGCGCCGGATGATCGGGGATGTAGTAGAGCACTTCGGCTGTAGCCAAACGCCAGCCCTTTAACCGTAAGGCGAACTCGTCGGTCTCCATGCGGCCTCCCAAAAGCAACGCACGACGAAGCGTGCTGCGTGTTTGCTTAATCGAGGCTGAAGCGATGCGTTTCACCGGTCAACGGAGCACAACCGCTGAGGCTGACATTAGCAATGAGCACGCGCGGCTGCTTACCGATCGCGCTCAAGCGCCTTCGCTTTCACCATACGCATCGAGGCAAAATGGCAGGCGAGATAGCCCAGCATGATCGGCGGCGCGCCAATCGCCGCCGGCACGAACGGCGAGCTCTCGCCTGAGCCAAGCGCGATGGCCGTCATGATCAAGGTTAGCGGAAAGCCAACGCCGAGCAGGAAGAAGCCAGCGATGGTCAGCAGCCTTGCCTCAGCGCGGAGCGCGGCAGGATTGGGACGGTGTGCGGCCATGAGAGCCGCGCTGCGAAAATCGCGCCACTCGCGAACGCGCGTTGAGCGCAAGGTTTACGTTGCGCGCGCGCCGCAGGCTCAACCGCTTGTGTTGCAAGAAAATCGCGGTTTCCATCATCTGACGTTAACGCGGAGGAACTATAACTACATCTGAGGCGTCCCTCAGAAGAACTCTAGAAGAAGACGCGCTGCTGGTATGGCTTTCTCGGATCTATTGACCGCTGACGAGCAAGAGCTCGCAGAGCACTACCCAAACCGGGCCGAACACACGGCCGATGGGATCGTGCATGCGGTCGGTATTCTTGCTGCACTGGTCGGCGGCGGACTTCTCGTTGCAGTGGCCTTGGTTAATCGCGGCGTGCCGATGGCGACCGCCGGCGCGATCTACGCGATGTGCTTGATGGCGATGCTCGCCGCCTCGGCCATCTACAACCTGACCAAACCTTCACGTTATCGCCGCGTCCTGCGCCGCATCGATGAAGCCGCGATCTTCCTGATGATCGCCGGCTCCTACACGCCGTTCACCATCAAGCTGCTGCCGCCGGATTTCGCGGTGGCGGTGACCGTTGCGATCTGGATCGCGGCGCTGGCGGGCGCTGCGGGCAAGGTGTTTTACCACAACCTATCGGACCGGGCCTGGTGTTTCATCTATCTCGCCTTCGGCTGGCTCGCCGTTCTGATCCTCGGCCCTGTGGTCCCGACGCTGCCGCCGCTGGCGATTGCTATGCTGGTGGTTGCAGGCCTCACCTATTCGGGTGGCGTGCTGCTTTATCTAAACCACGCCATCCCCTTCCGCCGCGCGCTCTGGCATGCGTGCGTCATCATCGGCGCGGCCGGGCACTACGGCGCGGTGATGGTCGGCCTCGTTCTTTCCTAGCCGAAGCGCTGGGCCAGAGCCTCCAACGCAGCGTCATGGATCGCGTCGGTGGCGACGTTGCTCGCAACCGGGTGCGAGCCGAACTTCGCCATGACGAGATTGAGGCCAGGGCAAATCAGCATGCGCTGGCCGCGCACGCCCAGCATCCAAATCGAGCCGAAACGATCGTGCGTGCACCAGAACTGGCTCTTGTAGGACCAACCAGGGCGCGTCGTCATATTGGCGCGGGCGAAGGCTTCGCGATCGCCCCCTGCCGTGATGGACGCGATCGCTTCGGCTGGCAGCGCCTGACGTTGGCCGACGCGGCCGCCACGACGCAACGCTTCGCCGAAGCGGGCGAAATCGCGGAGCGTGACGTTGAGGCCCAGGCTGGCGATTTCCATGCTCGCCGCATCGATCGTGAAGTATGCTGCGCACTCCGCGCCGATATTTGTGTAGATCTCCTCAGCGAAAAGCTGCGAGAGCGATTTATCCGATACGCGCTGCACGATCCAGCCAAGCACGTCAGTGCTGACAGAACGATAGGCGAAGACATGACCGGCCGGATGATCCCGGCGCGTCAATGTTTGCGCCGAAGCGTAGGCGCCGCGCGGCGGGTTCGCCGGATCGTGCGGTGATAGACCCATCTGATAGGCGTGACGATAAATGTCGGCGCTTGGATCGGTGTAGTCTTCGCTGAAATGGACACCGTCGGTCATATCGGCGACCTGGCGAACGGTGGCCGAGGCGTAGGCGGAACTAGCCATCTCGGGCAGGTATGATTCAACTGTGCGCGAAAAATCGAGCTGACCGCGCGCGGCAAGGATCTCAGCCAGCAGCCCGCAATAGGATTTTGTGCAGGAGAACAGCAGATGCTGATCGCCCGGCGCCATGCCGTCGAAATAGCGTTCGAACACGACGCGGCCGTTGTGAAGAACGATGGCGGCGTCGGTATGGGTCGCGGTCAGAAAGTCTTGCCACGACATGTCGCCCTGCTCGCCACGCACGCGGAGCTCATCGAGCGGCTGAAGCGCTTGCCGCAATTCTGACGGGCGCGGGCGCGCCGCCGGCGTTGCGTCACGGGACGCGAACAATTCGCGCATGTGCCGCACCGACCACTTTACCTGCGGGTACATGTGCCAGTTGGTTGCATCGACGCGCGTCGCGTCAGGCGCCGGGAACCCCTGCATGAAGCCGCGCGCGGTAAGCTGGCCGCCCTCTGTCTGTGCGCTTGCGGCGCCGGCAGCGCCCGCTGCCGCAGCTGCTCCGAGAAGTGTTCTGCGCGTCATGATCCCCGCCATTCGTTTCCCCTTGTTCCGCGAGACTAGCAGCAGAAATCACGAATCCAACTTGCCGGCACGGAACTCCCGAGCCGATGCCCTGTTCTTCTTGCACCTCACGCAAAAAAGGAGCGAGCCCCATGCCAACAGCAACAGGACACACCACCGCTATTCGCGCCAAGAAGGTCATCGGCACTTCGGTGAAGGATACCAGCGGCGAGAAGATCGGCAC
>CALBST010000109.1 GCA_937967425.1 uncultured Caulobacteraceae bacterium | reverse complement strand
CACGCCCGCAACGCCTTTGCTGCAAAACGTCCGCCCGGCAGGCCGAACGGCGGGTCGTGTGACCAGTGTCACGGCAACAGGGTAAGCACGCCGCTACCTTCTTCTCATCGAAGCGAGGCCGACGCCTCACCCAAACGGAGCAAGACCATGACCAAGTTTTACAGCCTCGTTCTTTCAGCCCTGTTGCTGGCCCCGGTCGCGTTCGCAACTTTGAACCAAGCGGCGCAGATCGTCGCCTGAGCGCCAACGGATCACCGCAAAACTACGTCCCGAAAGTTACGTCCATGACCAAACTCTACGCCCTCGTCGCCGCTTGCATCGTATTTGCGCCGGTCGCGATCGTGGCGCTGAGCCAAGCCGCACAGATCGTCGCGTAGCTCCCCGCGAACGACAGGTGTGGCCGTGAAGGAAGGCCGCCGAGGTTGCTCCCCCTCGGCGGCCTTCGCCTTTGTCCGTTGAGCCTAGGAGCGCTCCGGCCAACGCAGCGCGACACTGAGGCCGCCGAGTGCGCTGCGGCCAAGTTCGAGCGCGCCGCCGCTGGCTTGCACCAATTCATGCGCGATCGCTAAGCCCAGGCCATGGCCGTCGCCCGCTTCATCGAGCCGCTTGCCGCGCGACAATGCCTCTTCAGCTTGAGCATCCGAAAGACCCGGCCCGTCGTCTTCGATGGTGAGAGCGCCGCCGCCGCCGCTGATTCGAATACGCTGACGTGCAAACCGCGCCGCGTTCTCCAGTAGCGGGCCCGCAAGCTCGATCAGCAGATCCTCGCTCACCGGCATTGGCGCGTGCGAAACCTTGTTTTCGATCGTCAGCCGCGCGCCGGCTTCGGTGTGCTCGATGACCTGCAGCACTTTGGCGATGGCGCTGTGTCCGTTCGCATTGCCGCCGGGCGATGCGGCTGCGCGCGTCCGCGCCAATTCACGGTCGACAGCGCGGCTCGCGGCGAGGATTGCACGGTCGAGCCCATCAGCGGCATCGCTCGCCCCCGCTTCCCGTGCGCGCCGGCTCTGCGCCGAGAGCGCCGCGAGCGGTGTTTTGAGCGAATGGGCGAGATCGGCCGCACGGCGGCGCGCCTGTTCGAGATCGCGTTCGCGGGCGGTGGCGAGATCGTTGATGGCGTTGGCCAGCGGCGCGGCTTCGGTGGGGTAGTCGTCCTGCGCTAGACGCGCTGTTGCATGCTTGCGCATGCCCGCCAACGCCGCGCGCACGTCTTCAAGCGGCCGCAGGCCCAGTTCGACTTGCACCCAGGCAGCGAGCGCGAGCGCGAGCCACAATACCCCAAGAAACACCGCCAGATCGCGCGCAAAAGCATTGCGCGCCGTAATCACCGCCGCGCGGTCAGCGCCGAGCAAAACTGTAAGTTGAGCGCTTTGCGGATCGAGTTGAACGCGTCGCTCGACGTACACGAGTTCTTGACCGAATGGTCCGGCGAGCCGGCCAGTTGTCCATTCAGCGGTCGAAGCTTCAGCCGGCGCCGCCAGCGTTTCATCCCAAAGCGAGCGCGATCGCAGCAACACGCCTTCGCCTTGCACCTGCCAATAGAGACCGCTGGCTGGCGCATTGAAGCGCGGGTCGCTGGGCAGGGGATCAATCGCCGTTGCGCCATTCGCATCGGTGTAGAGCGTTGAGATGAGTCCGATGCCGCGCGCTGTCAGTTCCGCCTCGATCTGCCGTTGCGCATGGCGTTCGAACAGATAACCCATGGCCGCCCAAGCGACCGCGAGCGCGGCGAAGATCGCAACACCTGCGCCCGCGAGTAACCGTATGCGCAGCGAGCGTTGCATCAGGCGCCGCTCAGCAGATAGCCGAATCCGCGCCGCGTCTCGATGATGTCCTTGCCGATCT
The DNA here is from genome assembly GCA_937967425.1 of uncultured Caulobacteraceae bacterium. Next base: position 12,710 of record CALBST010000109.1, on the reverse strand, counting down.
TGCGGCGCAGGCGCGCGATCAGCGCCTCGATCGCATTAGCGTCAGCCGCGCCCTCAGCACCGTGCAGGTGCTCGGCCAATTCGCCCGCCGAAACCGTGCGGCCTTGCTGGTGAGCGAGATAATCAAGCAGGCGATACTCAAGCGCCGAAAGCTTCTGCGGGGCGCCATCGATTGAAACGCTCATCCGCGTGGTGTCGAGCGAAAGCCGCCCCACCGTAACCACCGCGCTCGCATGCCCAGCCGCCCGGCGCACGAGCGCTCGCACGCGCGCGATCAACTCGCCGATCTCGAACGGCTTTGCCAGATAATCATCGGCGCCGGCTTCAATGCCATCGACCTTCTCGGTCCAGGCGCCGCGCGCCGAAAGGATCAGAACCGGAAACGTGCGCCCAGCCGAGCGCCAGCGCTTCAGCACTGAAAGTCCATCGAGCCGCGGCAAGCCGAGGTCGAGCACCACAATCGCGAAATCCTCGGTGTCGCCCAAGAACCAGGCGCTTTCGCCATCGCTCACATGTTCAACGAGATAACCGGCGCCAGTCAGCGCGCGCGCGACATCGTCAGCGATGTCGCCGTCGTCCTCGACCAGCAGCGCGCGCATCAATCCTCGTCTTCAACGTCCAGCACATCGCCCGTGCGTGCGTCGATCTCGACTTGGCGCAGGCGGCCGGTGCTCGTCAGTATATCGACCTCATAGATCAGACGCCCGTCCTCGCGATCAAGCTCTACTTCAATGATTTCACCCGGCACGGCGGTTTGGGCGATTTCAAATATGCGCGTCAGGGGCAGGGCCTGGCGCGCCTCAACCGCCGCCAGCGCGTCATCATGATCGCCGCTGCGGCCGCGGCCTTGGTCGGCCATGGCGACCCCGGTGATGGCGGCAAGGGTGAGAAGGGCGCCGACCGGCGCGACGAAAAGCTTCCAGGACATGGAGCTCTCTTGCGCGGACGCCGCTGACGCCAAGCTGACGCTTCGCGCCTGCGGCGCGTCAGCAGCCGTGTGCGATCACCCCGTCAACGCCGGATGTGCCCCGGCCAGACCAGAGGGAAAACACCATGCTCACACTCGCCCGTCCGTTCGCGTTTGCCGCCGCTGCCGTGGCCGCGCTCACCTTTGCCGCGCCGGCCGCCGCTCAAGCTGTTTCGGCCCGCCCGGAACTCACGCTCTCCCAGATCGAAAGCCGGCTGACCAGCCAAGGCTTCCGCGTCATCGAGATCGAGCGTGACGATGGCTACTACGAAGTGAAGGCCGTCAGCGAAGCTGGCGCCTGCGTCGAGTTGGACGTCCATCGCCGCACAGGCGACATCGTCCGCACCAAGCGCGACGATGATTGCAGCATCGACATGCATCGTCGCGGCCACGCCCGTTAATTCGGCGCGGGTGAGGCGCGGGCGTCCGCAAAGCGTCCGCGCCTCCGGCGCTGTTTTGTGCGCCGACATGCGCTACATGAGGCGCATGCTCCTATTCACCCATCCCTCCATGCTTCGCCACGAACCGCCCGGCGGCCACGCCGAACATCCGGGCCGTTTGCAAGCGGTGCTCGATGCGCTGGAGGCAATGCCGCTCGATCGCCGCGAAGCGCCCCACGCTGAGAAGGACGATATCGCGCGCGTCCATCCTTACGCCTACATCAACGCGCTCGAACCTGCCTTCGCCGAAACAGCCGAAGCGCGCGTGCGCCTCGATCCGGATACCTACATTTCAAGCGGCTCGCGCGAAGCCATCTATCGTGCAGCCGGCGCCTGCGTTGCTGCAGTCGATGCGGTGCTCGGCGGCGAAGACGACATGGCGTTCTGCGCCGTTCGTCCGCCCGGACATCACGCTGAGCCGGTGGCGCCGATGGGCTTTTGCATCTTCAATAACGTCGCAATCGGCGCGCTGCACGCGCTCGATGCGCATGGGCTCAGCCGCGTCGCCGTCGTCGACTTCGATGTGCATCACGGCAACGGCACGCAAACGGTCGCCGAAAAGGAGCCGCGCTTGATGTTCGCCTCAACGCACCAGGCGCCGCTCTATCCCGGCACCGGCGCGCCCAACGAAACCGGCATCGGCGGCAATGTCGTCAACGCGCCGTTGCCCGCAGGCGCCGGCAGCGCCGAATGGCGGCGCGCAATGGAGGAGCGGGTTCTGCCGGCCCTCGATGCTTTCGCCCCCGAGCTGATCCTGGTTTCGGCCGGCTTCGATGCCCACAAGGCCGACCCGCTCGCGCAGATGGAGCTAGAAACCGAAGATTTCGCCTGGGCGGGGCAGCGCCTGCGCGAACTCGCATTACGCCACTGCAAGGGTAAGCTTGTCTCGACTCTGGAGGGCGGCTACGACTTGGCCGCGCTCGCTGGGTCCGCTGCGGCATATCTGGCGGCGCTCCAGCGCGACTAAAGACCCGCTCGAGGGGAGGGGGCGTCGTTCGCGCGAAGGGTCAGAATGACGACGACCATGGCGCCCAGTGAGACGCTAGATCGCCGTTCGGCTGCGCGCATTGGCACGATTGTCATCGCACGGCACGGCAAGCCGCACGCCGAGCGCAAAGTGCGCATCGATCATCATGGCTATCGCGAATGGTGGGCGGGCTATGACCGTGCGCGTTTGCACCCTGACGAAAAGCCGCCTGAAAAGCTCCTAAAATTGGCCGAGGCGAGCGACGTGATTTACGCCTCGACATTGCCGCGCGCGATCCACACGGCTGAGATGGTCGCCGGCGGTCGCGCCATCGTAACCGATCCCGTGTTCATCGAAGCGCCGCTGCCGCCGCCGCCCCTTTGGGGTAAGCGCAGTCCACGCGCGTGGGGGGTGTGGTCGCGCATCGCCTGGTGGTTCGGCCGTCACGAAGACGGCGAAAGCCGCCATGAAGCCGAGGTCAGGGCCGAGGCCGCCGTCGCTACTCTTACCGCCCAAGCGCTGCGCGGCCAGAACGTGCTTTTGTGCGCGCACGGCTGGTTCAACCGGATGATGCGCCCGATCCTGCGCGCCCAAGGCTGGCGCGAAGTCGAGGACGGCGGCGACAGCCATTGGAGCTATCGCCGCTACGAAAAGGTGAAATGACGGCAGTCGGCAATCGGCAGTAGGCAGTCGAAGAGCGGCTGATTTCCGACCCCGATTGCCGGCCTGCCGATTGCCGACCGCCGGACGAGCCCATACGTTGAGAGACAATGACGCCAGATCAAAAAGACCCCGCTAGCCTCTCCTTCGAGGAGTCCTTGAATGAGCTGGAAAAAATCGTCGCCCATCTGGAGCGCGGCGATGTTCCGCTGGCGGATTCGATTCGTATCTACAAGCGCGGCGCGGCGCTCAAAGCCCGCTGCGAAAGCCAGCTGAAAGACGCTCAGCTCGAAGTCGATCAAATCGTGATGGGCCCGGATGGCCCACGCACAGAACCCGCGAAGATCGGGTCATAGGGAGAGAGAAACGCCAATGGCCGACGACCCGCAAAGCAATGCGCGCCTGCCGATCATTTCGTTCGACGATTTTCTGAAGGTCGATATTCGCCTCGGCACCATTGTCGATGTGAAGGTGTTCGAGGAGGCCAAGAAGGCTGCCTATCAACTCTGGATCGATTTCGGCGATCCGCTCGGCGTCAAAAAGTCGAGCGCGCAAGTCACCCAGAATTACGACATCGGCGAATTGCTCGGTCGCCGCGTGGCCGCCGTTGTGAACTTCGAGCCGAAGCAGATCGGCAAGTTCATGTCGGAAGTGCTCTGCCTCGGCTTCCCCGATCGCAACGGCAACGTCGTGTTGCTCAACGTCGACCGCCCCGCCACGCAAGGCGGCCGGATGTATTGATGACCAAACTCGATCTCGTCCTCGCGCGCATCCGTCAGCTGCCGCCCGAGCAGCAAGAGGCGCTTGCAGCGGAGATTGAGTATCGGCTGGACAACGCCGGTAAGCGCAGCTTCTTCACCGACGAAGAATGGGCCGATATCGAGCCCACGCTTTATGAAGACGAAGAAGAAATTCCGCACGGACAGGTGGTTGCGGAGATGCGCGCGAAGTTCGGTGAATGAACATTGTCTGGCGCAATCGAGCGCGCCGTGACCTTGAATCTGCGTTCACCTACATTTCGAGCGAAAGCCCCTCAGGTGCGCAGCGAATTCGATCGCAGATACTGCATTCGGTTGAATTTCTCGCTGAGTGGCCCGAGATGGCGCCGGTCGGGCGAGATGGTTTCCGTGAGTTGGCGGTGCCGCGCACGAGGTATGTTGTGATCTACCGTTTGGTCGCGGAGAGCGTTGTGATTCACCGCGTCATACATTCGAGCCAGAGGCGATAGGCCAACATCGATCTCTACGCGGCGCAAGTTCTCGCGCACGCCACCGCGCTATGGCCCCACTGGAGCGCCATTGCGCGTCACACTAGTTGGTCGGGCCTTCAGCCGGCGGCGCGTTCTCTTCAGACGGCGGCGTGATCTGCTGCGGGCCGCCGGTGGTGTCCGTCGCCGCTGGCTCCGGCGTCGGCGTCACTGAGCCCGGCGGCAACAGATCGGGGTCCACTTCCGGACCAAGCGGCGCTTCCGTCGTCACAGGCGCTTCGGCTGGCTGCAGCGTGCGTAGTTCGGCAATGCGGCCGCGGGCGCGCGTGGCGTGCCGGCTGTCTGGGAAATCGTTCAAGAATGCTTCGAAGGCTTCGATCGTGTCGGTATCGCTGGCGGAGGCGAACGTCCGCTCTTCGAGGTCAGCCAAAGCCTGCTGCGCCGCTTGGCGATACTCGCCCGGATCGCCGGCGAGAAATTCACGCAGCGCATCAGCATCATTGCGCTCTACCGCATCCCACGCCGCCGATGTCGTCGCCGCGCTGTTTTGGGTGAAGTACCAGTATCCGCCGCCGCCAAGTCCAGCGACCACGATGAAGACGATGGCGGCGATGAGAACCATGCCGCCGCCTTTCTTCGGCTCAGTCTCAGGTTGCGGAATGCTGCGTTGGGGTTGCGGCGGCGCTGAGCGGGGCGGCGGCGCTGAACGCTGCTGCGGCGCCGCCTGCGGGCGTTGTTGTTGCTGTTGTTGACGGGCCGCCGGCGCCGGCTGCGCCGCGGCGGCGGCTTCACTCGGGCGTCCGGGTTGGAAGAAGCCGGATGGCGGTTTTGGCGCTGGCGGCGGCAGCGGCGGGACGCCGGCCTTGTCCGTCACCAATTTTGCCAGTTCGCGCCACGGCTCGAATTCGTCCTCGCCGCGCCAGCCGGTGAGGTTCACCGCTTTGTCGTTGCGGAATTGTTCGGGAGCCGGCGCACTTTGCATGAGCGCGTGGAACACGTTGCTCTTGCCGCGCGCGAATTTTACCTCCTCGGCAAGTTCCGAATTCTGCACCGAGCGGGGCGACCACAGGGCGATCGTAACCGGCGCGGCTTTCACGGCATTGCGAAGCTCGTCGCCAGGCGATTTTTCGAGCACCACTTGGACCTGGGCCATGCGAAGCTTTTCGGCCAGCGCCCTGGCCGGCAGCGTGTCTTCCGCGGCGTGGATGATCACCACAGACGGCATGCAATTTCCCCACTCTCTATCGAGGAACCCAGAACCCGGCGTGGCTTGCAAAGACCGCACCGGGCTGCTTCTGCACCCCCCAAGGGGCACATCTAACCCTTTTCATGTGTCGCAATAAAGGGCGACGGCGCAGCGGCCTGGCGCCCACAACCAGTAGGGGGTGCTTGCGCCCGCCGGACGCTCTGTTAGGGGAAGCGCGCCATGTCCCAACTTGAAGCGCGCCTGAAGGACACCGCCGAGCGGGTCCATACCGCCCTCGACGGGCTCTTGCCCCGTGAGCAGGGGCCGGAGGCGCGCCTGTTGGGCGCCATTAGGTACGCTGCTCTCGGTGGCGGCAAGCGGCTGCGTCCGTTCTTCACGCTCGAAGCCGGGCGGATCTTCGACGCCGACGAAGGCGCCTTGCTGCGCGCCGCGTGCGCAATCGAATGCGTGCACACTTACAGCCTCGTGCATGACGATCTGCCGGCCATGGACGATGACGATCTCCGCCGCGGCCGTGCGACGCTGCATCGCCAATATGACGAAGCGACCGCCATCCTCGCAGGCGATGCGCTGCTGACGTTTGCATTCGAGTTGATGGCCGATCCCGCCACGCATCCCGATCCGCAAATGCGCTGCAAGCTGATTACGGGTCTAGCGAAAGCCTCCGGTGCGCAAGGCATGGTCGCGGGACAAGCCGCCGACATGGCCGGCGCCGATATCGGCTCCGATCTCATCGCCGTCACCCGCATGAACCGGTTGAAGACCGGCGCGCTCATCAATTTCGCCGTCGACGCCGGCGCGCTGATCGGCGCCGCTTCCGAAGCGGAGAAGACCGCGCTCTCACGCTACGCCCACGATGTCGGCCTCGCGTTCCAAATGCGCGACGATTTGCTCGATGCTGAAGGCGTCGTGCGCGACACCGGCAAAGCCGTGGGCAAGGACAAGGCTCGCGGCAAGGTGAACTTCGTCACCGTGCTCGGCGCCGACGCCACCCGCGAGCGCATCGACATGCTGGCCAAGCAAGCCAAGGCCCACCTCGGCGCCTTCGGCAGCCGCGCTCGCATCCTCCTCGACGCCGTCGATTTCATCGTCGATCGGCGTTACTAGCGCCTATGGAGCGCGGGCGTCCTCGCCCGCGTTTGCTCGCAACGGCGATCGTAAGTGCGGGCGGGGACGCCCGCGCTCCATACGTCAATCGATCAGCCGCTGCGTCAGATACATGTATTCCAGCGTCCGCCGCCGCGCCGCCTCGCGCAGGTTCGCGTTGGCCTGGTGGCCACCATCGGTGTTCTCGTAATAGAGATACGGAATGCCGAGTTCATCCAGCCGCGCGCCGTATTTGCGGGCGTGACCAGGGTGCACGCGATCATCCTTGGTTGACGTGTAGATGAACACAGTCGGGAAATCCTCGCGCGCCCGCAGATTCTGATAGGGCGTGATCTGTTCCAGGAATGCGCGCTGCTCCGGAATACTAGGCGAGCCGTACTCGCCCACCCACGATGCGCCCGCCAGCAATTGATCGTAGCGTAGCATGTCCAACAGTGGAGAGCCGATGATAGCCGCGTTGACCATCTCCGGATGCTGATTGAGCATCACGCCCATCAACAAGCCGCCGTTTGAGCGCCCGGAAATTCCCAAGCGGCGTGGGCTGGTGATGTTGCGCGTCACCAGATCGCGCTCCACGGCATAGAAATCGTCATAGATGCGCTGCCTATTCGTCAGCAGCCCCGCCGCGTGCCAGTTCGGCCCGAACTCGCCGCCGCCGCGGATATTGGCCAACACATATGTGCCGCCCTGATCGAGCCAGAGCCGGCCGATATAGGCGTTGTAGCTCGGCACCTGCGACAGCTGGAAACCGCCATAAGCGTAGAGCAGGGTCGGGTTCTGCCCGTTCATCTGCATGTCGCGGCGGCGTACGACGAAATAGGGCACGCGCGTGCCGTCGGCGCTGGTCGCTTCAAACTGCTCCGTCACATAGGGCGACGCATCGAACTGCGCCGGCAGCGAGCGCACGCTGCGCGCCTGGGCGCCGTTCAGTGCATAAAGCGTAGGCGGCGTCAGGAAATCTTCGAACACCGCGAATGCGCGGCTTTCGGAGGTCGACATCCCTGGCAGCGTCACCACGCCCGTCGGCGGCAGCGCGATTTGCTCACCGCGCCAAGAGCCGCTCCGCAATGTGAAGCGTTGCAAGCGCCCACGCACATTGTCGAAGCCGGCGACCAGCAAGCCGTCGCGCGTGGCTTCCACGTCCTCGATCGATTGGCGATCGTTCGGCGTAAAGATGACTTCGATCGTGGGAGCTGGGCGCGTTGCGCTGGTCAGCGGAACCGCCAGCAGCGCGCCGGAGGGATAGGTCTGCCCACCGACAGTCCATGCTTCTTCAAGCGTCACGATCAGCCGGTCGGCGAAGAATTCATGGATGGTTGATTTGCGCGGCAACGTCAGGCGCTGCGGTCCTTGCGGCGTGATCAGCGAATAGACGGTTTCGAAGAAGGTCTCCGCCTCGACCGCGATGGCGATGTGATCGCCGCTTTCATCGTCGAACGTCGCCACGGAAAGCGAAACATCGCTGCGCTCACCGCGCATGATCTCCGTCGCGCTAGCGAGCGGCGTTCCGCGCCGCCAGGCTTTCAGGATGAACGGATAGCCGGATTCCGTCAGCGAACCTTCGCCCCAATTTGTCGCCACGAGCAACGTGTCGCGATCGAGCCAGCCAATGTTGGATTTCGCCTCGGGTACGACAAAGCCGCCGTCAACGAATTGCCGCGTCTGCAGATCGAACTCACGGTCGGTCGAGGCGTCCAGACCGCCATTGGACAGCGAGATCATGCAGCGCACGCCAGACGGATCGCAGTCGGCGCCTTGATAAACCCAGTTCGCGTTCTCCGCGCGCGCCAGCGCGTCGATATCAAGGACCGTTTCCCAGCGCGGATCGTTCGCCGCGTAACCTGCGAGCGGCGCGCGCCGCAATATCCCGCGCACATGATCTGGGTCTTGCCAGAAATTATAGACGTAACCGCCGCGGATCTGGCCGAGAGGCAAGCGATCCCGGCTCTGCGCCACTTCGAGCGCCGCGTCCAACAAGCCTGCATAGCGCGGATCGTTTTCCAACACCGGCAGCGAGCGATTGTTCTGCTGATGCACCCACGCCAAAGCACGCTCGCCCTCGACCTCTTCCAGCCAAAGATACGGATCGGCCGCAGCCGCGGGCGCCTCGGCAGGCGTCGGCATTGGCTCGGGTGATGCCGCGCAGCCCGCCGCCAACACCGCCGCCATCACGCATGTGTAAAACAGATTGCGCCCCACTATCGATCTCCTTGCTTTGTGGCCGGTGTAGCCGCCCAAGCCGCGTGCGCCCACCCGCCAGCATTGGCGTTCGTCGAAAATTGCGGTTCACGTGGCGTTCAGCTTAGGGTTCCCAGGTTTCGAGTGAAGGGATCCGACCATGATCACACGCCGCACGCACCTTGCCGGACTCGCGGCAGTGATGGTTGCGCCCGGCGCAGCCCATGCGCAGGCCATCCCTGATCCGGAGTTGCCGCCGGCGCTCGATACGTTGAGCGCGCTTCAACTCGCGACGCCGCAAAGCACGGTGACGACCTTGGGCGCGCATTTGCGGCCTGGCCCCGCCGTCATCGCATTTTGGGCCACATGGTGTTCGCCATGCCTGGCCGAAGGGCGAATGCTGGCCCGCATCCGGACGCGCACGCCGCCTGAACGTCTCAACATCATAGGCGTGAACATGGATCGCGAAGAGACGCGCGCTTCAGGGCAATTGCCACGCTTCATGCAGCGTGCGCGCATGAACTACACCCAGCTCTGGGGGACTATCCCTTTCTATCGCGCCTTCAACAATCCGGGAGAGGGCGCGCGAATCCTGCTGCCGCGCCTTTACATCTTCGCCGCGAACGGCAATCCCGTCGCCGCCTTTGGCCGTTATGACGGCGCCTCCAGCTTGCGCGAGATCGAGCGAACCGTGGCCGCCGTTCTGGCATAAGCGCCGAATGACGTGACGGCGCGCGCTTGAGCCGCTACGCAGGCTCAAGCAAGGAGCCATCATGCGCGAACTCCACATCAACAGGAAAGACATCCGCACAACCCAACTGGTTGATGCGCCGGGCGCGCCGCTGGCGCCGGGCGCGGCGCGCCTCAAGCTCGATCTCTTCGCGCTCACCTCCAACAACGTCACCTACGCCGCCATGGGCGAGGGCATGCTCGGCTATTGGGATTTTTTCCCGGCGCCGGAAGGCTGGGGCAAAGTGCCGGTCTGGGGCTTCGCCACCGTCGCCGAATCCAATTCGCCCGAGATCGCTGCCGGCGCGCGCTATTACGGCTATTACCCGCTCGCGGAGTCGCTCGATGTCATACCGCGCAAAACCGCGACCGGCTTCGTCGACACCGCGCCGCACCGCGCCCCAAAAGCCGCGCTCTACAACGTCTATACGGAGATCACCGCCGATCCCGCTTATGACGCCCGCTACGAAGCCGAGCAAACGCTGTTCCGCCCATTGTATGGCACCGGCTGGTGGGCTGCCGATTTCATCAAGCAGGGCGCGGCCAAGACAGTTGTGCTCTCCAGCGCCTCGTCCAAGACCGCGCTCGCCACCGCCCATCAGCTTCGCCAACTCGGCGGCGCCGAACTGATCGGCCTAACCTCACCTGGCAACGAATCTTATGTGCGCGAGAGCGGCCTCTATCATCGCGTCGTTCTCTACAACGAAGCGGGCGCGCTCAAAGCAGAAGCGCCAGCAACCTATGTCGATTATCTCGGCCGCGCCGAACTTAACGCCACTGTGCATCGCACACTGGCTGATGCGCTGACCCGCAGCATTATCATCGGCCTCACCGATTGGGCCAGCGAACGCGGCGGCGCAGAACTGCCCGGCCCGAAGCCCGAATTCTTCTTCGTGCCCACTTACGCCGCCGAACGCCTGAAAACCGATCCCTCGCTCGGCGCCGCCATGGTGCGCGATCTCCGCGCCTTCTATGAAGCCTCACGCGCGTTCGTCGCAGCGCAGCGCGTCACCGGCGCCAGCGCCGTGCAAGCCGCCTGGACACGCCTCGTCGCCGGCGATGTCCCACCACGGGACGGCCTGGTCGGGGCGTTCTGACACCCATTTGCTACTGCGCCCACCTGACGCACGAAAAGAGGCGGGAAAACCATGTTCCGGCCATGGTCTAGGCGTCGCTTTCCGCGGGGAACGGGGCTACGCTTTTGATCCAAATCAAAGGCTGAGGACTTGATGGCGCCCCAAAATTCTACGGCCACTCCGCTACTCGACCAGATCAAGCTACCGGCCGACCTGCGGAAGCTTGAAGGCCATCAGCTCCGCCAAGTCTGCGACGAACTCCGCGCCGAAACGATCAGCGCCGTCAGCCAAACCGGCGGCCACCTGGGCGCCGGCCTCGGCGTTGTCGAACTCACGGTCGCGCTGCACTTCGTCTTCGAGGCGCCGCGCGACAAAATCATCTGGGACGTCGGCCACCAGGCCTACCCGCACAAAATCCTGACCGGGCGCCGCGATCGCATCCGCACGCTGCGTCAGGGCGGGGGCCTCTCCGGTTTCACCAAGCGGGCCGAGAGCGAATACGATCCCTTCGGCGCCGCCCACGCCTCGACCTCGATCAGCGCCGGCCTCGGTTTCGCCGTCGCGCGCGATAAGCGCGGCGAGGATAGCCACGTCATCGCCGTCATCGGCGACGGCTCGATGTCGGCGGGCATGGCGTACGAAGCCATGAACAACGCCGCCGAGACCACCAAGCGGCTCATCGTCATCCTCAACGACAACGATATGTCGATCGCGCCGCCGGTCGGCGGCATGTCGAGCTATCTGGCGCGCCTCGCCGCGACCAAGACCTATCGCCGTATCCGCAAGACGGCCAAGAACGTGGCCTCGGCGCTCGGCGAAACCATCCACGACATCGCCAAGAAAACCGAAGAATACGCGCGCACCATGGTGACGGGCGGCACCTTCTTCGAAGAACTCGGCTTCCATTATCTCGGGCCGTTCGACGGCCACGACATCGACGTGCTCACGCGCGTCTTGAAGAATGCCAAGGAGTACGACGATCGCCCGGTGCTGATCCACGTCGTCACCAAGAAGGGCAAAGGCTACGCGCCAGCCGAAAACGCCGCCGACAAATATCACGGCGTCACCAAGTTCAACGTCGTCACCGGCGAGCAGAGCAAGGGCGGCTCGATCCCGAGCTACACCAAGGTGTTCGCGCAGGCGCTGATGCGCCAGGCCGAGAAAGACGAGAAGATCATCGCCATCACCGCCGCCATGCCCTCCGGCACCGGCCTCGATCTCTTCGGCTCGAAATTCCCGGACCGCACTTACGACGTCGGCATCGCCGAGCAGCACGCGGTCACCTTCGCCGCCGGCCTCGCCGCCGACGGCATGAAGCCGTTCTGCACCATCTACTCGACGTTCTTGCAGCGCGGCTACGACCAGGTCGTCCACGACGTCGCCATCCAGCGTCTGCCGGTGCGTTTCGCCATGGACCGCGCCGGCCTCGTCGGCGCTGACGGCCCGACACACGCAGGCAGCTTCGATGTCGGCTATATGGGCGCGCTGCCGGGCATGATCCTGATGGCCGCGGCTGACGGCAACGAGCTTTCCCGCATGGTCGCCACCGCCGCCGCGATTGACGACCGCCCCAGCGCCTTCCGCTATCCGCGCGGCGACGCTGAAGGCGAACTCGGCGCCGACAAAGACACACCGCTCGAGATCGGCAAAGGCCGCATCCTCCGCGAAGGCGCCTCGGTTGCGCTGCTCAACTTCGGCGCCCGCATGGCCGAAGCCAACAAAGCCGCCGACAAGCTCGCCGCCATGGGCCTTTCAACGACGCTCGCCGATGCGCGCTTTGCCAAGCCGCTCGACGAAGATCTCATCCGCCGCCTCGCGCGCGAGCACGAAGTGCTGCTCACCATCGAAGAGGGCGCGGAGGGCGGCTTCGGCGCCTTCGTGCTGCACTTCATGGCGAAGGACGGCATTCTCGATCGCGGCGTCAAGGTCCGCACGCTGACGCTGCCGGACATCTTCCAGGATCAGGACAAGCCCGAACTCATGTACGCCGCCGCCGGTCTCGACGCCGACGCCATCGCCAATGCCGCACTCCTAGCGCTCGGCCGCGGCGTGAACGATTTATCCGCCGGAGCCTCGGCCTAGGCGCCAGAACGCAGCGCCGTCGCCGCCGCACGCTACGCACGCGCGCCCGAACTTTCCTATTGCCTACTACCCACCGCCTATTGCCTAATCT
>CALBST010000108.1 GCA_937967425.1 uncultured Caulobacteraceae bacterium | reverse complement strand
ACCGCGAAGCCCGCGCGCTGATGATCGCCTTCGATGACGGCGAGACGTTCGAGATCCCGTTCGAACTGCTGCGCGTCGAAAGCCCGAGCGCCGAAAACAAAGGCCACGGCGGCAACGTCCCGCCGCCCGTCACCGGCAAAGCCAACGTCAACGTCGTGAAGGCCGACGCTGTCGGCCGTTACGCGGTCCGCATTAGCTTCGACGACGGCCACGATACCGGCATCTATAGCTGGGACCTTCTCTACGAGCTTGGCCGCGAGAAGGACGAGCGACTGCGGGTCTATCGCGAGACGCTCGCGCAACGCGGCCTACGGGACGAAGCCTAGCCGCGGGCTTGACGGTAAGGCAAATATGCCTTACTTCGGTTCCATGAGCACACTCACCGTCACCGCCAAGGGGCAGGTCACGCTTCGCAAGGACATTCTGGAGCACCTGGGCGTCGGCCCCGGTGCACGGATCAATGTCGAAAAGCTGCCTGACGGCCGCATCGAGGTGCGCGCCGCTCCTGCCGGCGAGATCAGCGCCGTTTTCGGCCTGCTGAAGCAGAAGAACGCGCCGGCGCTTTCGATCGAACAGATGAACGAAATCGCGCGACAGGGCTGGTCGGGCCGCACCGGCAAGAAATGAGGCTGACGGCTGACACCAACGTGCTCGTACGCGCCATCGTCGCCGATGACGCCAAGCAGGCGCGAAGCGCACAATCGGCGCTAAAGAAGGCAGATCTGATCGCCATTCCGCTGCCGTTGCTTTGCGAGTTCGTCTGGGTTCTGTCTCGCGGCTACGGCGTGCCGCACGCGGAGATCGCGGATGCAATCCGCAAGCTCGTCGCCAGCGCGAAAGTCGAGGCCAACTGCGCTGCCATTGATGCAGGCTTGGCGCACTTGGAGGCCGGCGGCGATTTCGCCGATGGCGCCATCGCGCATGAAGGCGCAAGTCTGGGCGGCGACACGTTCGCTTCCTTCGACAAAGAGGCGGTCGCCTTGCTCAAGCGCCAGGGCAGAGAGGCCGTGTTGTTGGCGTGACCGGCGTCACAATATTGTATTTGACAAACCCAGGCCCAATCCCTAGATTCTGGGCATGGGTAAGTCAGTTCTCGCCGCCGCTCACTTTCACGATGAAGCCGCCGCGTTCTCGTATCTCGAAGGCAAGCTCTGGCCGCAGGGGCCTGTGTGCCCGAAGTGCGGCGGCGAAGGCTACGCGCTGAACGGCGTGAAGGACAAAAAGGGCCGCGAGCGTTTGGGCTTGAAGAAGTGCCGCGCTTGCCGCGCGCAGTTCACCCTGCGTATCGGCACCATTTTCGAGGACAGCCACGCGCCGCTGCACATCTGGTTGCAAGCGATCGCACTCATGGCCGCGTCTAAGAAAGGCATTTCGTCCAACCAGCTTTCGCGCGTGCTTGGCGTTCAACTGAAAACCGCGTGGCACATGAGCCACCGCATCCGCATGGCGATGGCGCCTGCCGCTGGCAAGCTGCCGCCGATGGGTGGCGCTGGCCGCGTCGTGGAAGTGGATGAAACCTACCACGGCAAGGTCGCGGACCCGACCGAGCTTCGCACCGATGGCAAGCCGTTCAAGACCAAGCGTCAGCGCGGCCATGGCGGCGGTCGTGGCGGCACGAACAAGCGCCCCATCGTCGCGCTGATCGAACGCGGCGGCTCTGCCCGCACGTTTCACGTGGCCGAAGCGACCACCGAAACCATCGCCAAGATCATCCGCGAGAATGTTGATCCGCAATCGGTGCTGCACACTGACGGCGCGCACATGTATCGCCGCGTCGGCAAAGAGTTTGCCGATCACCAATGGGTTGAGCACTCGATGGGTGAATACGTGCGCTTTGAAGAAAACGGCGCGGTTCACAACAACAGCGCTGAGAGCTATTTCAGCGTGTTTAAGCGCGGCATGAAGGGCGTGTATCAACACTGCTCAGAGAAGCACTTGCACCGCTATCTGGCGGAGTTTGACTATCGCCATAACACCCGCGTCGCGGTCGGCATGGATGACGTGCAGCGCGCCGATAAGCTGATTACTCAGGTTGTCGGGAAGCGCCTCACGTATCGAACAGCTGATCGGCCCGCCTGATCTGGAGGCAAGGTTTAGCTACTGGCGGCGGAGCGTGCGGGGTGACATCGCGCGCTTACGGCGACGAGTTCAGATTCTGCAGATCGGCTTCGTAGCGCCGTGCCGGGATTGGCCCCGACGCGCAAGAAAACCGGCCAAGGCAAACCACTAGACGTTCCTAATAAACCGGCCACGTCAACCAACTGGATTATTTAGGTTTTTTGGCAGTTTTGGCGCGTTTGGCCGGTTTTAGGCCGGTTTTCTTTTTTGCCTTGGGCGTGGCTTTGGCCGGTTTTGGGCCGGTTCTTTTTGCGATCTGATCCGCAGAAGGTTTATGCGGTGCGCGCTGATAGCTAACGCCTCGACCGGTCTCGCCGCCAAGGCGGATCAAGATTCCTCTCTCCATGAGGTCTTGCAGGTCACGCGCCGCAGTTCTTGTAGCCGCGCCCGTTAGCTGCATGTACCGCGCATTGTCCATGCGTCGCGTGAGACGCACTTCCGCAAGAGCTGCGATCTGACGCTGATTAAGCTCGGTGGCAACCAAGAATGCCTCGTTCAACCAGTCCCTCCAAAAGGTGACCGTCCACTGGCTACCACGTTGACGAAACAGCGGGTCGGGTAGGCCAGCGTCTCGACACCATCGCACCATATCCAACGTGCCAGACCCGTACTTGTCCATGAGGCCAGACAAAAAGAACGCGCTCGCTATGAGCGGATTGCGCGGGATCGATGGGTGGATTTCGAGCAACTGCGCTGGCGTCAGCCCGTAAGGCAGCTCGCCGGGATTCGCGACTTCTACACGATCCGCATAAACCGTGATCTGCACGGCCTCGTTTGAGGTGTAATCACGATGCGCGATGGCATTGACTACAGCTTCATTTATCGCAGCGCGCGGGATCTCCTCTGCTGTCGGCGCGCTTATGCTCTCCGTTCGCACACCTA
Organism: uncultured Caulobacteraceae bacterium; assembly: GCA_937967425.1. The sequence continues at coordinate 2,132 of CALBST010000108.1, read as the reverse complement.
CTGCCGATGCGAGGCGATCCATCACAAAGCCAACGGCCAATTCCGTTTGCTCGAACAGCGTACCCTTGAAAACTTTGTGTGAGAGCGAAGGGCGCAACGGCTCGATCCCGCCATAGTGTACACACGCCACCTCAGCGCCCGGCGCGACCTTTTGCGCAGAATTAGAGAATAAGAGAAATGCCGCGTTGCTCGGCTGCTTGTCGTCAAACATATCAAGCTGGACCAGCTTTTGGCGCGTGTTGCTCGCGTGCCGAATTTGAAGTCCGCGTTTTACCTTTGCGACGGCAATGAAATCATCGACCCTCGAACCGTCGATAAAGGAGAAGGCTAGCTGCGCGGTTGCAGCATCAAAGGGGCGCGCCGTTAAGACCTTGTCGGACTCCAAGACCGCGATAAGCGCGTGATACAGTTTGGCCGTCAGGTCTTGGACGCCAACGAAAGTTCTTCGTGTAAGTTGTGCATCAATCTTTGCGAGAAACGTCACTACCTTTGGGTCGCGTTCGCGCTCTTGCGCGCGGATAAATACAAGGCGCTGTTTGCGCTTCTGCACCGCGCGATCAAACTCCCGCTCGGTGGGCGAAACGCCGTCTGCGTCCTCTGAGCCGTATCTGTCGCCAATGATGCCAACGTAGACCGCGCATTTGTCCACCTCATCCAGATAGATGCCTTTGGGGTTTCGCGTTTGCGCTGGCTGATCCTCGAACAGGAAAGCCTCAAAGTGCCGCGACAGAAGCGGATCGGAACGAATGAAATCTCGCAGCGCGGCTCGCTCCGAAACGAACTCAGTCTGCACGCTGCTTATGAAGACAGTCCGAGGCAACCAGACTTCCCCCCCCTTGCGGATCAGTTCATAGTCCCTGGGAACATGGCTGCCAAGAAACCACCGCCCAAAGGCGAGAAACCGCAAAAGGAACGCTTCATCGAAGCTGCGAAAGAAGCTGGCGTTGATGGCGATGCGTTTGAGCGCGCTATGGATAAATTAGCGCCGCCAACGAAGCCTAAGAGGACGAAGCCATGACGGACCCCAAAGTTATACTGGATCGCATGGAGTTGCTGGGCGAAGAGACCATCCGCGAGCAGATCGCGAGTGGCGCACTGAACGAAGAACAAAAGCGAGATGCGCGGATTTGGCTCGGCATGAAGGCCATGGAGAGGAAGGCGGGCGAAGAATTGGTTGTGCGTGCTACACTTGATCAAGCGAAAGAAGCCCGCAGCGCCAACCGTTTGGCCTTCGCCGCTCTTGTCTTATCGATCATAGCAACGGCGGTCTCTGTCGCCGCCTATGTGTATCGTTAGCGCGATCAGACACCGACTAGATTCAGCGAGAACCACGAGCCGTGCGTGGGCCTTACATTTACAGTCAACACGACGCGAGCGTCGTTGTTTCCAGCGCCCGCCTCTTCGGTTGGGTCTAGAAGTTCGTCCGTCGTCACAGACACGTGCGAGATGTTTTTGTCGTCGTCTAGAAGCGTGTAGATCGGACAGGTCGCGGCCATATCGTGCGGAAGGCCAGCATTGCTGCGTGGAATAGCGAGTGCGTCGAATAGCGTCTTTAGCCGCCCGTCAATATCACCGGATTGCATGACGCCGCCACGTGCTCCGCGCCGCAAAAACAGCACATCAACGGAACACGTGAGGCCGCTTCCCTCGATGACGAGCGGCGCCCATCGCGTGTTGAACATTGGATAGTTGGATTGCAGCAGGTCTAGATATTTTCCGCGCATTGGCGGCTCTGGCCTTGCTTGCGCTAGGACGAACGGTTCATGCGCCCCCGCCAGCGACGGGGCGTAGCATTGCGCGATCGCGGACAATGATCTGTTGAACTTCCACAGCCGGAAAAGCTGCGAATGAAAGTGCATGCGGATTGCGTGCTTGTGGCCGGGGCGCGTGTTGTTGTTGCCGCTACTGAGCAGCTTGCCCTCGTAGGTGAGCCGGAATTCCATCGCACCCTCATACGGGTCGGTCTCTGGGTCCGAGATGAGAACCCGCCGTTTGCCGTGTTGCATTGTCTGTGACCTTGTTGGTCACGACACCGCACTTGACCTACCTATAGCGTTGGGTTTGCCAAATGCAATATCGTGACCGGCGTCACAGCGACAAGGCTAACCCTCCACTACCTTCTCCTCATGGAC
>CALBST010000107.1 GCA_937967425.1 uncultured Caulobacteraceae bacterium | reverse complement strand
CCGACGTATGCGCCGGCCCTTGCGGGTTATGGCAATGCGCGCAGTTCACATCGAGATACGCGCGGGCGCGCAGTTCGAGGGGAGCCGCGGGATCGCTCAGCGCGTTTGGCGTGCGCGGTGGGTCAGCAGGGAGCCGATCTAGCAAGCGTCGTTCGACCCAGTATTGAAGCTGATCCTGTGGCGCGTCGTAGAGAAGCACGACGTCGATGCTCTGCGTGTAGGGATAGGGATAGGCGCGATTCAGATTGCGCGCGTTCGGTCCAATGGGCGTGAGTTCACCGCTGAGATCGTGGCAGGCTTTGCACTGATTGCGGTTTGGCACAGCCCATTCGAGCGCAATGGCTTGGCCTTGTTCATTGGTGAAGCTCACGGGAATATTCGCGCCGATCGGTGAAAGCCGCGCCTCGGTCTGCGCCTCGTTCCAAACGTAAGGAAATGCGACCCAACCTTCAGCGCGCCGGATCAGCAACCGCGTCTCCAGGAACCGTACGTTCTCTGCCGGCTGCCGCATGTCCGCGGCGAAGGCGAACGTCTTGATCAGCACCGTGCCGACGGGAAACTCGAACACGCCTTCGTCCCGATACTGCGCCTGTTGGCCGGGCGGGATGTAGACGTAACGAAACTTCAGCGCGCCATCGGAGTAGAGTGGCGTGTTGAGATCGTAGGGCGTCACGCGCTCATTTGGCATGCGCGCGCCCGCGTCTCGGAAGAAGCGGTAGGCCGAAAGCAGCTCCGGCGGCCGCTCTGCCGCGATCGCGGCCTGGTTCACCGGCGGCGCGTCCCGAGCAACCGCGCTTGTGACGAGCAGCAACGCAGCAAGCATTGCGACTCCCCCTCCCATCGAGGGGAGGGGGATGGGGGGCGGGGTGAACCGCCAGCGCTTGAAAAAATTCAGCTTGAACGAACGCATAGCCTGGACTTGCGGAGTTCCACCCCGCCCCTAACCCCTCCCCTCAAGGGGAGGGGAACGTGACTCAATTGCGAATCCGCACCCGCTCCGGCTCGGCAATCGCCACCAGCGGCGGCGGCGTCGGATCCGGGGCGGCCTCCGTCAGCGGCGAACCCGCAACGGCCATGCCGAGCGAAAGGAAACTGCCCTGGCCGGTGCGGCTCGAACGATTGTTCTGCACCACGATACGCACGAGTTCAGTGCGCGGCGTGCCGCCCTGCGAATACATGCTGGCGCCGTCCCACAATACGTCGGGAATAGGCACGCCGAGTTGACCGATCGCGGCCAAGTCTCCGGCCGGCGCATAGCCCGTGTTGCCGAAGGCGTTGTTGCGAATGACGATATCGCGGGCCAGCGGGTTGTAGTTCGCGTCCTGGAAGCTCTCGCGATAGGCGCTGATCAGCACGTTGACGGTGCCGTTGTCGCCGATCTCATTCTCGAACACGTGGACATTGCGATTGGCCATAATGAGCACGCCGGTGCCCGTCGGTACGCTGGCGACAATATTGCCGGCCGGTGCGAAGTTCGGCGTGTTGTTGTCGTTGATGACGTTCTCGAACACGCGGATCGAGTGGCCGCCTTGCTGCGGCAGGCCCGGCAGATCGAACACCAAGATGCCGCCCGTATTGCGGGTGGCGTGGTTGTCGAAGACGTCGGCGTTGTAGCTGTTCTCGATCTCGATGCCGGCGACGTTGTACTCGGCCAGGTTCTCGCGAACGATGATGTTGCGCGATTGGCCGACATAAATGCCCGCGTCAGAGGCGCCGCGCGCGATCGAGCGCTCGATCAGCACGTTGTCGCAATTCACCGGGTAGAGGCCATAGGCCCCGTTTTCGGCGTGTGGACCGCGCGTCCACTCAACGCGCACCTCCCGGATGGTGATGCCGTTGCAGTCGCGCGCCTTGATGGCGTCGCCACGGGCGTTCTCCACAGCGAAGCCGCGTAGCGTCACGTTGTCTGAGGTTATGAGCAATCCTTCGGCGCCGCGGCTCTGGTTGTTGAAGGAGAGGATCGAGCGCTCGTGGCCGTCGCCACGGATGGTGACCCGATCAACGTCGAGCGAAAGACCGCTGGTGATTTCAAAGCGGCCGCGCGCGAGTTGCACCGTGTCGCCGGGCCGCGCCTCGATCAGCGCCGTCTGCAATTGTTGCTCAGCGTCGGGGCCGGGGCGGATTCGCCATGTCCGGGCGTCCGCCTCCGACACACTTGTAATGACCATCGCCGCAACCGCGGCGGCTGCAATGAGCCGCATGTTCACTCCCCAAGAAATTTGCCGGGAGCTTCGCCGCCGGGGCCGTGTCTGTAAAGGAGAGCGGGCGCCGCAGCGTCCTTGACCCAGCGCTCAGCGCCGGAAACGCGCGGCGATGTGGATGACATCGCGGACAAGCGTGGGGTGGCGCGCCGCCAAGAGTCCGCCCAATACGGTCACAGCCAAGGTCACAAGCGGGCGGTCGCGCACGATGTCGCCCAGACCGAGCGGCAGGTCGTCCATGAGCTGTGCCTGCGCGATGGCGGCTTCGCGTTCGTGCTTGCGCTTCCGCAGCGCAGCGATCAGCGCGAAGACCGCGACCACAAGCGCGGCCGAGAGCGCCACGATCGCAGCTGCGGCAGCGGGTCCAACATTGGGTTCGATCAGCGCGTAGAGCGCAAAGCCCAGCGCGAAGACGACCATGACCACAGCCGCGGCGGCCGCGGCGGTCGCCACAACAGCTGCCATGGCGCGATCGAACATTAGCGGCGGCTCCCGAGGAGCAGGCCGATGACGATACCGATGCCGAGCGCCGAGCCTGCCACAGCCAGCGGCCGCTCTTTCCACTGACGCTTCATATAGCGATGGGCGTCATCAATGCCGTCTTCGATAGCGGCGTGCGCTGCTTCGTAGGCCTCTTCGGCGCGTTCGCGCGCCTCTTCGGCGAGTTCAGCCGCTCGGCTCATTCTGTCCTTGGCCATGGCGAAAAGCTCCTTGCACTTTTCTATAGGAGATCGGGTAGGTTCGCCCGCACGCAAGCCTCTGCGGCGAACCGCACCCCTGGAAACAGAAGCGCATGAGCGAGCCAAAAGTTCCCTTCGACCGATCAAAGACTTGGCCGCTCGTTTTGGTTATCGGCCTTAACCTTATCCCGGTGATCGGCGTTCTGTTCTGGGGGTGGAGCGCGTTCGCGCTGATCGTTCTCTACTGGCTTGAGAATCTCGTCATCGGTGTGCGGACGCTAGCCAGCATGATCGCTAACGCAGCGGTGATGGGCGGTGTGAACTGGCTGGGCGCGCTTTTCTTTGGCGGGTTCTTCACCCTCCACTACGGCCTGTTCTGTTTCGGGCACGGCGTGTTCGTCATGTCGATGTTCGGCGGTCCATTCTACGGTGAGTCAGCTATCGACCTGGGCGGCGCGGTCGCGGCGCTGTTTGCGACGCAATCCAACCTGGTCATCGGCTTTGCCTCGATCGTGGCGTGGCAGGCGGTGCAGTTCGTCCGTTTCCTGGTTGGCGGGGAGGTGCGGCGCACCAATGTCGTCGCGCTGATGGGGGCGCCTTACCCGCGTATCATCACGTTGCACATCGCCATCATCTTCGGCGGCTTCGTCCTTATGCTGCTGAACCAGCCAGTGTCGGGCATCCTCGTCTTGGCGCTGGTGAAGATGGCCTATGACGTCGCCGGCGTGCTGCGGGATACGAAAAAGGAGGAAACTGCAGACGCCGCCGTCACCGCGCCAAGCGCCGTGCCGCCTCAATAATCCGCAGCGTCTCAGCCCATATCCCAAGCGTGCCAATCTTCTCGGGCGCGACAAAAGCGGCGTCGGTCGCGTCGTCACCGGGGCGCGGCTCGCCGGCAGTCCAACGCACCGCGTAGTCGATCAACACGTAGTGGCGATCGCCCATCGGGGCATCGACCACATCGATCAGGCCGATGATCTCGCCCGCGCAGCCGGTTTCCTCGCGCAGCTCGCGCAATGCGGCGTCGGCGGCGCGCTCTCCCCATTCGATGCGTCCGCCGGGCAAGGACCATTCGCCTTCGCGCGGCGGCGCGCCCCGGCGGATCAGCAGCACCTCGTCGCCCCGAAAGCAAACGACCCCCGCCGCCGCGACTGGCCGTCTGTCTTGCGCCTCGTTCATGCCATCCTCCGGGTCGAGCATGATTTAGTGCGATGAGGCCGGAGGCGTCGATGGCGCGCGGAATGTCCCTGATTGTCCTGCTGGTCGTTTCGGCTGCGGGTATCGCCACGGCGCAGACGGGGCGACTCACTGCCGAAGAGGCGCGGCGCGAACTCTATGGCGTCGAGCTTGCCGGCGTGAATGAGCTTGCCGGCGATCAATGGAGCGAGTGCATCGAGCCGGGCGGACGCACAATCTATCGCCGCGGCGGCCAAGCGCAGGAAGGGCGCCTCGAAATTCGACCGGACGGTCGGGCCTGCTTCAACTATCCGCCCGATACCTATCACTCATGCTTTGCCGTGACGCGCGAGGGTGAAAATTATCGCTTCGATAGCTTCGTCACCCACACTGTGCGGCGCAACGTGCGTGATTGTGGGGCGGTGAATGATGCGTTCGTACGTTTGGGCGCTTCTTCCTGAAAATAAATCGAAAATTTGGAACAACCCGGCGCGTTGCGAGCGCCGATAACGAAGAAGCGCGCCGCTTTCGCGACGCGCTTCTCTTGGACATTCGTCCTTAGCTCTGTCGAGCGTCTCAACCTAGAGACACTCTGGCGCGGCCTACCGGCGCTTCGCCTTCTTCGCTGCCTTCTTCTTGGCAGTCTTGCGCGGGGCCTTCTTGGCGGCCTTCTTCGCCGTCGTCTTCTTCGCGGCCTTCTTGGCCTTCGACTTCTTCGCGACCTTCTTGGCCGCCTTCTTTGCTTTCTTAGCCATGCCCTGGCTCCTTCTTAGTTACGGCAACGCAGCCGCAGTACGTCGTCAATTAATCTGTTGCAAGCACATTCGCCAGCGAAAAAATTCTGCGCGCTGAATCTGCAACAGCAACGCCTGTGTGATTCGCACTCATCGATGTTGAGTCACACGCATCGTTTCGATGCGCGCATCACTCGAACAACACGCGCGGGTTCATCACGTTCGCCGGATCGATCGCGCGCTTCACCGCGCGCATCAGCGCCAACGATTCGCTGTCCTTGAAGCGCGCGAGGTCAGCGCGGCGCGCGACTCCGATGCCGTGTTCAGCCGAGATCGAACCGCCAAGCGCGGTGGCGATCTCGTAGACCGTCTGTGTCAAAGCGGGACCGGGGAAGACGGCGGGGTCGGCGCCGATCGGCTGCATGGCGGTGTAGTGGAAGTTGCCGTCGCCCATGTGACCGAAGGCGACGATACGCACGCCAGCGAGCTTCGCTTCAAGCGCCGCATTGGCCTTCGCAAGAAACTCCGGCGTCTTCGAAACTGGCACGCTGATGTCGTGCGAAACTTGCGCGCCTTCGGGCTTGTGACCGGCCGAAATCATCTCCCGCAAAGCCCAGAAATCCCTTGCCTGGCTTGCGTTTTCAGCAATCAGCGCGGTTTCGGCTTCGCCCGCATCGATGGCTGCCGCAAGCGCGCCTTCGATGGCGTCGCGCAGGCCTTCGGCGTGCGCGGCTTCGAACTCGATGAGCACCGCAAGCGCGCCGGCGCCACCCAACGGATCGCGGACGCTCGGCACATTCTTGACCGTCACCTCGACCGCCAGCCGGTTCATCACCTCGAACGCCGAGACCGCCCCGGTCGCTGCCTTCATCCGGTGGAGCAGAGCCAGCGCGTGATCTGCGGAGGGGACCGCCAGCAGCACGACCTCGCGTGCCGCCGGCTGTGGGTAAAGTTTCAGACAGGCGGCGGTGACGATGCCGAGCGTCCCCTCGGCGCCGATGAAGAGCTGCTTCAGGTCGTAGCCGGTGTTGTCCTTCCGGAGACCCTTCAGGCCGGAGAAGACGCGACCGTCCGGCAGCACCGCTTCGATCCCGAGCACAAGGTCACGCATCATTCCGTAACGCAGCACATGCACGCCGCCTGCGTTCGTCGAGATGAGACCGCCGATCGTCGCGCTGTGTTCAGCAGCGAGGCTGAGCGGGAACAACCGATTCGATTCGGCCGCCGCGCTCTGAACATGAGCGAGGATCACGCCCGCTTCCGCGGTGAGTGAGTCGTTGGCTGCATCGATCTCGCGGATGCGGTTCATGCGGCGGAGTGAAATGAGGACTTCGCCATCTGGGATCTGCGCGCCGACAAGGCCGGTATTGCCGCCCTGCGGCGTGATCTTCGCGCCTGCAGCGGCGCAGAGCGTCACGATGGCGGCCACCTCATCTGTTGTGGCTGGATAAGCGGCAAAAGGCGTCTGGCCACTATATCTGCCACGCCATTCACTCAGATGCGGGGCCAGCAGCTCGGGATCGGCGACGACGTTCTTGGCCCCGATACGGGCGGCGATTTGGTTTGCGAGATCGGACATGTGAGTCCGACTCTAACGTGGCGCGGCAGCCCGGGCGAGGCGGTCGCGGATGGCTTCGGCCAGTCCATCGCCGGGAATCGGTGCAACGGCGATTGTGTCAGCGCCCATCGCATCGAGCGTGCGCAGATGTGCGTAGAGGTTGGCCGCTGCTTCAGTGAGATCGCCGGTGGCCGAAAGCGTAAGCCCGCCCTCGTGGGCTTCGGCGCCGAACGCGAGGTAGGCGGCGCCGGGTGGTGGCGTCACAGCGTCGAGCACGATGCGTGCGCGCGGCGCGTAATGGCTCTCCATCATGCCGGGTGCGGCTATGGCGCTAGTGGCGGGCGAAGCGAGCGGGCCCGTGATGGCTTCGATGGCCGCGCGGCCAATGGCGCCCGGGCGCAGCAGAGTGGCGCGACCCTCTGCGTCGATTGCCACGATGGTGGACTCGATGCCCACGCCGGCCGCGCCGCCGTCGAGAATGAGATCCACGGCACCTCCGAGATCAGCCGCCGCATGCGCGGCGGTGGTGGCGCTGACATGGCCGGAACGATTGGCGCTGGGCGCAACCACTGGTCCGCCGAACGCCTCGAGCAGTTCGCGCGCCATCGGGTGCGAGGGAGACCGCAGCGCGATCGTGCTGAGGCCCGCGCACGCAAGCTCGGCCACCGGGCTCTCAGCGCGGCGGGGCGCCACGATCGTGAGCGGCCCTGGCCAGAACGCTTCAGCGAGCGCCCGCGCTTTCGGATGCAGCACCGCATGCTTCTCCGCCTCGGTGACGCTCAGAACGTGACTGATCAGGGGATTGAACTGCGGCCGGCCTTTAGCGGCGAAGATGCGCGCCACGGCGCGCGGGTTCGTGGCGTCGGCGCCGACGCCATAAACCGTCTCGGTCGGAAAAACGACCAATCCGCCCGCCCGCAGAATATCCGCCGCCCGCGCAATGCTCATGGCGCGCGCGCAGCCTGAACGCGGATGATCACGTCGACGTTGCGAGAGACCATCTCCGAGCCCTCGACATTGTCACCGAGGTTGAAGTCCTCGCGGTCAAGGGTGATGGTCCCGTTCATCATGGCGGTATTGCCGTCGATGAGGAGCGTGAAGGGCAGTGAGACGTTGCGCTCACGCCCCTTGATCGTGAGTTCGCCGCGCGCCTCATAGCCGTCGCCCCGGCGGCGGAAATCATCTGCGCGGAACGTGGCTGTAGGATGCGCCGCGGTGTCGAACCAGCCCGGTTCGCGCATTGCGGCGTCGTGCGCGGCGATACCGTTGCTGGCTGAGCCCGTCTCGATCGTCACTGCAACGGCTGACCGCTCCAGGTCGTTCGGGTCGAAGCGAATGTCGGCTTGCCAACGGCTGAAGCGGCCCTCGATGCGAGACGCGCCGCCCGCGCCATCATCGAGGGTGAAGGCGTAGGCGATGGAGCTGCGCGCGGGGTCGACGCGCCAGGAAGGCGCGGCGCCTGCGGGTTCGGGAGCGAGCGTCTCCGTCGTGGCCGGCGCCTCGGTCGTGGCGGGCGCTTCCACCACTTCGAAGGACGATTGCGCTTGCGGCGCCGTCGTCGCCGCGCCGCCCCCGAACACATAGAACCCGCCCGCTGCGAGCCCGATCAACGTGGCGGAGAACCCAACGCCGATAATGGCGAGGCGAATGGGATCCTTCGGCTGCGCATCCTTCTCGAATGGCGCGCGCAAGCCCGGAACCATGTGCGCCAGCACCGCGTCCTTGTCGAAGAGGTGATGCTTCAGCGCCGCCAGCACATGCAGACCGGCCAAGCCGATTGCCGCGTACGCCAAGAGTTCGTGCGCCTCCATCGCCGCGTCCGCCACGTCCGCGCGCAAGCCTTCACCGGCGGCGTTCAAGCCGAACAGCGCCGGCACTTGAAAAAGACCAAACCAATGTGTCGCCACCGGCAGCGGCGCATCGTCGTGGATTGACCAGCCCGTCGAAACATAGAGCCAGCCCGAAAGCGGAATGCCGATCATCAGCGCGTAGAAGGCCCAGTGCGTCGCCTTGGCGGCAAAACGCTCCCAGCCCGGCATATGCTCGGGCAAAGGCGGCGGCGGATTGACGAGCCGCCAACCCAACCGCACCAGCGAAAGCGCCAGCACGGTCAGGCCGATCGACTTGTGCAATTGATACGCCCGGAAGACCTCGGCGCTGATGTCGCCGTCTTCCGCGCGCCCGTGCATCCAGAGGCCCAGCGGGAACAGGAACAGAATGGCAGCCGCGATCGCCCAGTGCAGGACGATCGCGACGGCTGTGTAACGCTGGGCCGTTGCCGCCATTTAGTTGACCGGCTCCCGTGTCGTGTTTCCAGGCACCGGCGCGCTCTCGATCGGCCGCGTGAACTCAGCTTCGATCAGAATCTCGACCGCATCGCTGACGCCGTCATTGCCGGCGCGCGGCAGGAGTTCGTTGACGCCGAACTGCGAGCGCTGAATCGTGCCGCGGGCCGAAAAGCCGATCGAGGAGATCTGCATCCCCATCGGGTGGGGGCTATGGCTGCCGCCATAAGTGACATCCAGCGTCAACGGATGGGTTTGGCCCTTGAGCGTCAGATCGCCGGTCACGCGCGCGGTGTTGGGGCCAGTCTGCTCGACGCTGGTGGAGGTGAAGGTCGCGGTCGCGAAGCTGGCGGAGTCCAGCCAAGACGAATTCTGCAGCTCCGCATCGAAGTCTCGATTGCCCGTGTAGGGCGTGTCGAGCGACGTCACGTCGACCGTCGCCTGGACTGTCGATTGCGCCGGGTTCTCGGCATTGAAGTTGAGCGTGCCCGATACCGTGTTGAAGCGCAGTGTGTAGTGCGCGAGCCCGAAGTGCTGCGCGCGGACCGTCACTGTCGTGTGATGCGGATCGAGCGCGTACTCGCCGCTCGGCGCGTTCACCTCGGCGGGTGGCGCTTCGGTGGTCGCCGGCGTCTCGGCGGGCGGATTGCACGCGGCCAGAGTGAAGGCGGCTGCCGCCGCGAACAGAAGTCTCATTCAGGGTTCTCCCTCGGTGGAACCAGCAATGTAGAGCCGCCATCGCCAACGGCTACCGGGCACATAGGCGTAACCTAGCCAATGTCGCGACCCGGGCAACGCTTAGCTCCGAACGAATTCGGCCTCGATGACGAGTTGAACGTCTTTGCCGGTGAAGGCGCGCCAATCGTTTATGCCCCACGCAGTGCGGTCGATCGTGCCTTGCGCCGAGAAGCCGAGCACGCGAGATCCGCCCCGTAGTAAGTCGGTTGTGTCGCCCACGAACGTGGCGTCAAGCATAGCGGGGTGGGTCTGGCCGTTCATGGTGAGATCGCCGGTGATGCGGCCGGTGTGCTCGCCGGTGCGTTCGATGGAAGTCGAGACAAACGTGATCGTCGGGGTCGTTCGTGCGCCGAGCGCGCGGGCGATGGCTTGATCGAACGCGCGTTCGCCTTGCGCGTTGAGAACTCCAGTGTTGACGCTGTCCGCATCGACGCTGGCGCTGAGTTGTGACTGAGAGGGATCAGCCGGATCGAGCGTTAGCGTAGCGGCTTTTGTGTCGAAGCGCGCGGTGAACCAGGCGAGCCCCTGGTGCTGGATGCGAAAGAGGACGCTGGCATGCCGGGGATCAAGGCGATACTCGCCGGCCGGCAGGTCGACTGCGATGGAATAGGACGGCGCGGCCTGCGCCGCGGGTGCTTCCTGCGCCTCAGCTGGCGCTGGCAGGCTCGCGCATGCAGCGAGGGCGAAAGTAAAAATCAGAGCGGAAAGGCGCATGGCGGTCCTCCTGTCCCGGCGCTGAAGTGTAGGTGGCATTGTGTCGACAAGAAGCACTCGCGCGACCGGCAAGTGCGGCTATTGTGCGCGCCGGAGGTCCACGCAATGCCCTACGCCGCACCCATCGCCGACATGCGCTTCGCGCTCGAAGCGTGCGCCGACTTTTGGTCGCTGCGCGAACGCTATCCGGATCTCGACGAAGACACACTCCTGGCTATCCTTGAAGGCGCGGGTGCGTTGGCGGCCGACACCTTAGCGCCGCTCAACCGAAGTGGCGATCAGGCGGGTGTGGCTCTAAAAGATGGTGTGGTAACCACAGCGCCCGGCTTTCGGGAAGCTTACAACGCCTTCAAGCAAGGCGGCTGGCAGGGGCTCGCCGCCGATCCCGCTTATGGCGGCCAGG
>CALBST010000106.1 GCA_937967425.1 uncultured Caulobacteraceae bacterium | reverse complement strand
GCTGCTGAGTTTCGCAGCGCGCGAAAAGACCCGCCCCGAAAGGGTCGCCGTCTAGAATCAGGAGCTGTCGGCGAAGATCGCGTCGAGCGCGGCGAGCGTGGTGACGCGCGTGTCGGGCGCCGGCGGCAGCGCGAAGAGCTGCAGGGAGCGGCGGGTCAGGCCGCGGCGCAGGCGGTGGGCGACGCAGCTGGCGTAATCCTCAATGTAGCGCAGCGCGTCGATGAGCGCGGCGATGCGTTCGACCAATCCTTTGCGGTTGAGCAGGCGGCGGATGCGGGCGCCGAGAACGGCGTTGACGAAGCCGGTTTTCAGCACATTGCGGCAGCCGCGATAGCTGATGCGCTGACGGCGGACCATGCGCGCGCAGGCGAGATCGCTGGCGCGCGAGACGATGAGGCGCTTCACCTGCTGCGTCAGCCAGTCGAGCGACATGCGCGTGCGGCGCTGGCGTTCGTGGCGCGGCGTCAACGCCGCCGCGAACAAAGCCTGGAACGTCCACAGCACCATAGCCAGCGTCCAGGCGATGAGCCTGGCGCGCTGATGTTGGCTGATGGGACGTGGGGTGAAGTTCATGCGCCGGCCAGTCTAAGGCGGCGCAAACTGGGTCGGATTGTATCTGGCTCTGTCCCCCTAATTCGGCGGGGGCGAATCGGAGAAAGTCGAGATGGCGCGGGACGTTACGCCAACGCCCCGCGCCGGGCGGCGGGCGGTCGCCGGTCGGATAGACCCAAGCGGTCGCAATCAATCTCGCGACACCCGCCGCTCATCCCAGGTCGTCCGAACGGTAGAAAGGCCCTTTGCGGCCGCATGCAATCCAGGAAGCCCGAGATTCACCCATGATGAACCCGACAACACCGCGCTTCAACCGCATCCTTGCGTTCGAAGTCGCCAAGCACGACCTTGTCGTTCATTCGCTTCCCGACGATCGGCAACGCACCATCGCCAACACGGCCGGCGCCGTGCGCAAGTTCTTGCGCACAATGCTCGAACGCGGCGAAGCGGAGACCCTCGTCGTCTGCGAAGCCAGCGGCGGCTACGAAAAGCACGTGCTCGACGAGGCCTGCGCGCTCGCCATTTCATGTCATCGCGCTCACGGCGCGCGCGTGCGTCACTTCGCCAGATACATAGGCGCCGCCGCCAAGACCGACGCCATCGACGCGCGCATGCTGGCGCTTTATGCGCACAACGCGCAGAATCTTCGGCTCTATCGCCCGCCGGCGATCGAGCAGAAGGCCGTGCGCGCGCTCAAATCCCGGCGCGACGAACTGCTGCAGATGATGATCGGCGAAACCAATCGCATCGAGCATGCCGAGCATGAAAGCGTGCGCGCCAGCCTTCGCACCCACGTCAGGATGCTCAAACTGCAGCTTGCCCGCATCGAACGCGAGCTCGCCCAAATCATCCATGAGACCCCGCGCCTGGCCGAACAAGCGCGCCTGATGCAAAGCATCAAAGGCGTCGGCGCGGAAACCACTGCGGCGATCATCGCCTACTTCCCCGAACTGGGCAGTTTGAGCAAAGGCCAAGCCGCCCGGCTCGCTGGCCTTGCCCCGATCGCCCGCGATAGCGGCAAGACCTCAGCGCCGCGTCACATCGAACCGGGACGGGCAGCACTCCGGCGCACGCTCTACATGGCCGCAATTATCGCCATGCGCTTCAATCCGCAGCTGCGCGCTTTTGCGGCACGGCTGAAGGCCAAAGGAAAACCCTTCAAGCTCATCGCCGCAGCGGTGATGCGAAAGCTCATCGTCATCCTCAACGCCGTGCTCGCCAGCGGAGAACCCACACGTCAATACGCTTGACCGTCAACACGGTAGATTGATTTTGTCGCAGCGCTTGATTTTGTTGGGTTTAGGCGGAGAACTTGATGAATAGCGTGCGGTCTATCCTCCTTTCCCAGCCCGGAGCAGGCCTTGAAGCATCGGTGTAGGTGGTCCCATGTGCTATTACATCGCCCTAGTGGTCCGAGGTTCGGACGCCGCGACGATTGACGGGGTGCTTCGTCGGCACGGTCGCCAAGCGAAGCCAATCAACAACGCCTCAGTAAGTGGCGCGCTTGTTCCTGGAGAAGCACAATTTCTAACTACTGTTGGGCACTGCGACTGCGGAACCGCGCTAGCGCCGACCGTCATAGACCGCGCCGAAAGACGAACCGAGCAAATCGCGAAGCTCGCGAAAAAAGGTTGGTCTCAAGCCAAGATTGATCGCTGGCTTAGCGACCGCGTGAAAGCAGATGATCGAGCTGACGAACGACGCCACGCCAACACGCCTGATAGTATTGACCTTTGGTCCCGCATCATCGCCGACTTGCTGGCCACACCCGGCGTCCAACACGCGGGGGTGCTGTTGCACTTTTACTCGGGCGACGTGGAAGACGAAGTGCTCGAGCCAATCCGCGAAACGGTGCCAATCCGTGACTTCGAAGCCCGGCTTGCGAACATCCGCGAAGATCAGCTCTTGATGGCGGCATAATTTTCCGATTTCGGCGAAAGACGGAAAAC
>CALBST010000105.1 GCA_937967425.1 uncultured Caulobacteraceae bacterium | reverse complement strand
CCGAGGTTCGCCACCGCGTTCAGCGAAATGTCCGGCACGGTTTTGCCGAACACGGTGTGAAACACGAGCAGCGGATCGATCGGCGCGCCCGGAAGCCCGCAATCCTGCGCGAAGCTATCGCCGCTGAAGAGCGCGTGGCGGGCGCCGGTAAGTGCGATGTTGAGCGCGGCGTCGGCTTCGCTGAGCGTCCGCGGCGTCGCGTGCGCGATCTGCTGGCCGGGCGTGAAGTCCTCGAAAAAGTTGCCGGGATTGGATTTGGTCATGCCTTGAGGCTTTCGATCGCTTCGACCACCGCCACAACTTGCTTCGCCTGTTCGAGGTGCAGCAATTCCGTCATCCGGCCATCGACCTTGATCACGCCCTTGCCCGCGTTCTCCGGCAGCGCGAACGCCTCAATCACGGCGCGGGCGCGGGCGACTTCCTCGCCTGTCGGCGCGAACACCTCGTTGCAGACATCGATCTGGCTGGGGTGGATCAGCGTCTTGCCGTCAAAGCCGAACTCCAGACCTTGGCGGCACTCGGCTTCAAAGCCGGATGCATCGGCAATGTCATTATAAACGCCGTCGATCACCGTGAGCCCACCAGCCCGCGCGGCTGTCACGGCCAGCGACATCGGCGCGAAAAACGCGGCGCGTGACGCGCCTGCGCGGGCGCGCGTTTCCTTCGTGAGATCGTTCAGCCCCATGACGAACACCGAGAGCCGTGTACCGCTTGCGGCAGCGGCGATCTCGGCGAGGTTCAGGATTGCCCGCGGCGTCTCGATCATCACCCAAAGCGAAGCATCGGCAGCGAAGCCGGCTTTGGTCATTTCAACATCGAGCGCACGCACCTGCTCGCCGCTCTCAACCTTCGGCGCCAGGATGCCATCCGGCCGCGCGCCGCCGGCGGCGACAATGTCATCCCGCCCCCACGGCGTGGTCAGCGCATTGACGCGGACGATCACCTCGCGCCTGCCATAGCCGCCACCCTTTACAGCCGCCGCGACCTGCGCGCGCGCATCCGGCTTCGCTTCGGGCGCGACGGAATCTTCCAGGTCGAGCAACAGCACATCAGCCGCGAGTGTTTTTGCTTTTTCCAATGCCTTTGCATTGGCGCCTGGCATATAGAGGCAGGAACGGCGCGGTTTGGCTGTCATCTCTTACTCGGGGATCCAGGCGAACATCGCCAGCGGAGGTTTCTTAGCCGCGTGAAGACTGTTCTGTCGATCCAGAGCCAGGTTGTCGGCGCCCGAGTCGGCAATTCTGTCGCGGCCTTCGCGATGGAGCGCCTGGGCGTGCGCGTTCTGCAGGCGCCGACGACATTGCTCGGCCGCCGCCCCGATCACGGCCCGCCCGGCGGCGGGCCGATACCGGCGGAGACGTTGGCGGCTTTGCTCGAAGGCCTGGCGGCCGATGGCGTCTTTGCCGAGATCGACGCTGTGCTTACCGGCTATCTCGGCCACGGCGAGCAAGTCGCGGTAATTCTCGATGCGGTTCAGCGCATCAAGCAAGCGAACCCCAGGGCGATCTTCGTCTGCGATCCGGTGCTCGGCGACGAAGGCAAGCTCTTCGTTAGCGACGCGATCGCCGACGCTGTGCTGAACGGCCTCTGGCCGCACGCCGATTGGTTGACGCCGAACAGCTTTGAATTGGGCCTCCTGACCAGCCGCCAGGTCGATAGCCTCGACGCGGCGCGTGACGCCGCCAAGCGCATCGGCAAACCGGTTTTGTGCTCCTCGATCCGCACCGCACTTGGACTGGGCAACCTGCTCTCCCAACCAACCGGCGATTGGTTCTGCGAAACCGCGCGCCTGCCACGCGCGCCCAAGGGAACCGGCGACCTGCTCTCCGCGCTTTTCGTCGGGCGCCGCGTGCGCGGCGATGCACCGGCCATCGCGCTCGAAGGCGCGACCGGGGCGGTCTATGACGTCATCGTCCGCTCGATGGCGGCGGACAGTGAGGACTTGCTGTTGCCTGAAGCGCAAACATTGCTTGACGAACCCGTAACTTGGCCGCGCGCGCGCCACTTGGAGATGGCGTGATGGCGGAAGGCTATGTCGCGCCCGGCTTCGAGCGCGTGCGCGAAGCGTTCGATGCTGGCCTCGCTGAGGAATTGGGCGCGGGTTTTGCCGCGATCCGCGACGGCGAAGTGATCGTCAATTTGTGGGGCGGCTGGGCCAACCGCGAGCAGACACGGCCGTGGGTCGAAGACACGATCGTCCCGGTGTATTCGACGAGCAAAGGCATCAGCGCGCTGGTCATGGCGCTTCTCGCTGACCGTGGCGCGCTGGACTATGACGCACCGGTTGCGGCGCTGTGGCCTGCGTTCGGCGTTCACGGCAAAGACCGCGTGACGATCCGCCAAACGCTCGCGCATCAAGCCGGCGTACCGGGCTTCCTGCAACCGATCGATCCCGATCTGTGGCTCGATCCGCCAGCTTGTGCGGAAGCGATCGCGGCGCTTGAGCCGATTTGGCCGCCCGGCACGGCGAGCGGCTATCACCCGATGACATGGGGCTACATCGCCGGCGCCATCGCGCAGCGCGCGGACGGGCGCTCGCTTGGCACGATTCTGCGCGAGGAAATTTGCGTTCCGCTCGGCATCGATTTTCAGATCGGCACGCCGGAGAGCGATCACGCCCGCGCGTCGGAAATGAAAAAGCCAACACGCGGCGGCGATTTCGGCGAGATCACTCCACCGCGCAAAGCCGCGTTCTTCACCAAATGGGCCGCGCCAACGCGTGGCTCGACGATCTGGCGCAAGGTCGAGATTCCGGCTGCGAATGGACACGGTACAGCACTCGCGGTTGCGCGGTTGTATGAGGCTTACGCCACCGGCGGCATGATCAACGGCGCGCGCGTACTTTCGCAGGAAGGCTTCGACGCGCTGACGCGCCGCGTTTGGAAGGGCGACGATCTGGTGCTGCCGTTCAACGTCGATTGGCGCGCCGGCATTATCGGCAACTCCAACCGCTTCTACGGACCGAACCCGGAAGCCTTCGGCCATTCCGGCAATGGCGGCTCGGTCGGCTTCGGCGATCCGGTCGCTGGCGTCTCGGTTGGCTACGTCATGAACAAGCAGTCGCACTACATCATGGGCGATCCGCGCTCGCTCCATCTTGTCGAAGCACTCTACGCATGCCTTTGAAGCGCTGGTCGTTCGAAGCCGTCGCGGTGCTGATCGCCGCGTCGATGCTCGGCTACTTCTTGTGGCGGGCCTCCGGCGCTGCGAACATGACGCTGCCGAGCGGCCAACCGTTCTTTGGCGACTTCATGGCGTTCTGGAGCGCCGGCCGCGCCGCGCTCGACGGCCACGTCGCCGAGATCCACGAGCGCGCGATGCTTTGGCCGTATCAGCAAGCCACCGCCCCCGATGTGCGCTTCTACGCGCCCTGGAACTCGCCGCCGACGTTCTTGCTGATCGTGTGCGTCTTGGCGCTCGCGCCCTACCCGTTCGCGGCAATCGGCTTCCTCGTCGGCACCGCGCTCTTCTTTGGCTACGTCATCCGCCGCTTCCTGCCCGATGGCCGCGCCTTGCTGTTTCCCGCGACTGCGCCCGCTGTGATCTACCAAATCGGCACCGTGCAGGCGGGCATGCTCATCGCTGGCATCTCCGGGCTTGCGTTGCATTGGCTCGACAAGAGGCCGCGCGCTGCCGGCGCCTTGATCGCGCTGCTGGCGATCAAGCCACACCTGGCGGTGTTGTGGCCGCTGATGCTGGCGATCTCCGGGCGTTGGCGCGTGTTTGCTTCTGCCGCAGTTGCTGCGACGGCTTTCGCATTGCTTGCGGGATTTGTGTTTGGGTTCGAGTCCTATGTGCGCTGGTTTGAAAGCCTCGCCGGATCGCAGCGCTTGATCAGTGAGCAGCGCATTACAACGCCGGCCTATGCCTCGCTATACGCCAAT
>CALBST010000104.1 GCA_937967425.1 uncultured Caulobacteraceae bacterium | reverse complement strand
TCGTCGAAATGTTCGTCGGCGTCGGCGCCAGCCGCGTGCGCGACATGTTCGAGCAAGCCAAGAAGAACGCGCCGTGCATCATCTTCATCGACGAAATCGACGCTGTCGGCCGCCACCGCGGCGCTGGCCTCGGCGGCGGCAACGACGAGCGCGAACAGACGCTCAACCAATTGCTCGTCGAGATGGACGGCTTCGAAGCCAATGAAGGCATCATCCTGATCGCCGCGACCAACCGCCCTGACGTGCTCGATCCCGCGCTGCTGCGTCCGGGCCGCTTCGACCGTCAGATCGTGGTGCCGAACCCAGACCTGGGCGGCCGCGAAAAGATCCTGCGCGTCCACACCCGCAACGTGCCGGTGGCGCAGGGCGTCGATCTGAAGACCATTGCGCGCGGCACCCCCGGCTTCTCCGGCGCCGATCTCGCCAACCTCGTCAACGAAGCAGCGCTGCTCGCGGCCCGCCGCGGCAAGCGCGTCGTCACGAACAAGGAGTTCGAGGACGCGAAGGATAAGGTCATGATGGGCGCGGAGCGCCGCAGCCTTGTCATGAGCGAAAGCGAAAAGCAGCTCACCGCTTGGCACGAAGCCGGCCACGCCATCGTCGCGCTCGAAGTGCCGGAATCTGATCCGGTGCACAAAGCTACGATCATCCCGCGCGGCCGCGCGCTGGGCATGGTCATGCAGCTGCCCGAGAGCGACAAGTACTCGATGAATTATACCCAGATGACCTCGCGCCTCGCGGTCATGATGGGCGGCCGCGTCGCCGAAGAACTCCATTTCGGCAAGGACAAGGTCACGTCGGGCGCCGCCAGCGACATCTCCGCCGCCACGCGTCTGGCGCGGATGATGGTGACGCGCTGGGGCTATTCGGACGAACTTGGCTTGGTCGCCTACGGCGACAACAACGATGAAGTGTTCCTCGGCATGCAAGTCGGGCGCACGCAGAACGTCGCTGAAGCCACCGCGCAGAAGATCGATGCGGAAGTGAAGCGCCTCGTCGACATGGGCTACAACGAAGCCAAACGCATTCTCACCGAGAAGGCCGAGCAACATAAGCTCTTGGCCGAAGCGCTGCTCGAGTACGAAACCCTGAACGGCGACGAGATCGCCAAGGTCCTGCGCGGCGAAAAGCTCGATCGCCCTGAAGACACGCCGTCCACGCCGTTGCCGCCAACACCAGCGTTGCCGGTCACGGATGAAGACGAACAACCAGCCGCAACAGGCTGGGGCGGGGCGCAGCCGCAAGGCGCCTAGAGACACGAACCGCCGGCCTCTGGCCGGCGGTTTTGTTTTTGGCGTATGGTGCCAGGCGGAGGCGCGTAATGCTCGGGTCAGCGACGGTCACGGCTCTCGTCGGCACGATGAAGCCGGAGATATCCAAGGCGTTCTACCAGGACACGCTTGGCCTCAAGTTCATCAGCGATGACGGCTTCGCGCTGGTGTTCGAGGGCAAGAACGCGCGCGTGCGCGTCTCGCGCGTGCCGGGGGTGACGCCGGCGGCCTACGCGGTGCTCGCGTTCCAGGTGGATGATATCGAGAAGGCCGTCGATGGCCTCACCGCCAAGGGTGTCGTGTTCGCCCGCTTCGGTTTCTTCGTGCAGGACGCCCGCGGCATCTGGAGCGCGCCCGACGGCACCAAGGTCGCCTGGTTTCACGACCCGGACCTGAATTTGCTGTCGGTCGTCCAGCCTGTGTGACGGATCGCCCCTTGGCGGGGCGGGGGCGGATCAGCTAGAGCCGGGGCCAGATTTCGAATCCGGGGAAATACATGGCCGCGCTCATTGCCATCGGCGTCTTCATCGTGGCGATCTTCGTGCTGAACACGATCGAGTTCGGCCGCCC
>CALBST010000103.1 GCA_937967425.1 uncultured Caulobacteraceae bacterium | reverse complement strand
AGCAAATGGTGTTCGCCGAAGCCACCAGCGTCGCCCCGCTCATCGTCAGCGACGCGTATCACCGCGGCGCCTGGCGGAAGCGTGAGGCGCGGAATTGGGCGAAGCTGTTTAAGTAAGCTCCGTCGCTCCCTCTCCCTCCTTTGGAGGGAGAGGGTTGGGGTGAGGGTGGAGCGCCAGCCATGCCGAACGACCGCATGAAGACGATGACCGATGCGGAAAAGAACGCTGCGCGAGAGCGCTTCATAAAGGCCTTGGACGCTTGGGCAGAAGACGGCGTTTCAAAAGTAACGTGTGATGAGTGCGGCAAACCCATTGAATTCGAACAAAAGGGAACGACTACTTGGCATAGCTGCGCTTGCGGCAAGTTTGACGTGGTAATGCGCGGACTTTGACACCTGCGCCGCCCCTCACCCTGCCCTCTCCCCCTCTCGGGGGAGAGGGTCAGCCCGGCACATACGCCAGCTTAACCGCCTGCTCTCCAATCCGCTCACTTCCCACCAACCGCAGCTTCGGCGTCACACCAGCGAAGAACGGCTCGCCGTGGCCGAGCACGACGGGATGCAGGAAGACGTGATACTCATCGATCAGGCCGAGCCGCGCCAAACTCGCTGCGAGTTTCGGCCCGCCTACTTCGATCTCGCCGTCAACTTCAGCTTTCAGCTTGCGGATCGCCGTTTCGAAATCACCTCTGATCAAAGTCGCGTTCGGGCCAACTTCCTTCTGCGACTTTGACACAACCCATTTCGGCATCGCCCGCCACGCTTCCGCGAAGTCACGCAACGCCGCTTGCGAACCTGCATGATCCATCGCCGGATCGGCCTGATCCCACGCGTCGCCATCCCAGTAGCGCATGAGCTCGTAAAGGCGCGGTCCATAGATGCTGCCCGCCGTCCTACGCGTTTGCTCGATAAAATAACGAAACAGCACCGGATCAGGCGCGAACCTGTCGTAGTCGACATAGCCGTCCAGCGACATGTTCATTCCGAAAATCAGCCTCGCCATCGCGCTAACTCCAATCTCCCCTTCTCCCTTGCGGAGAAGGGAACGCTCCCGACGCCTTCATCAGCCAGGCAACGCGCCTGTTCTTCCGCCAGCGACCGAACGACTTCAGGCGATGACTGCCGCCGTCA
Source organism: uncultured Caulobacteraceae bacterium (assembly GCA_937967425.1). Next base: position 5,694 of record CALBST010000103.1, on the reverse strand, counting down.
TCGCCTTGACAGCCTCCGCCTGCTTCAGACCGGCCTCGCGCGTCAGCGTGCGCCACGTGTGATAGCTGAGCGCCAAGTGCAACATGGCGCGCTGCTTACTCTTCAGGCCAGCACTCAGAACTTCAACATAGCGCGCCATCGGCGCGGCGAACCGAAACTCGGTGATCTTGCGCGTAAGCTCGTGATGTTCAGCGTCGCGAAGCACGCACGCCATGAGTTCGGCATTGCGTTCATACCAGTCGTAGATCGCGCGCAGCCCCGCGCGCAGCCGTTCCTCCGCCGTCTCCAGCGCCGCCCACGGCTGGGCATCAGGCAGCGGATCCTTCTCCATGACGTGGCCCGAGCAGGCCAGAAGGACGCTCCACTCATCCGTGAAATGCGCATAGAACGTGTGCCGCTGCACGCCCGCCTTCTCGGCGATCATGCTCACGGTGGTATTGGCCGGGCCGACCGTACTGTGCAGATCGACCGCAGCTTCAACGATTCGCTGGCGCGTCTGCGCCTGACTTTGCGCGCGCTTCTTGAGCGTGTAATTGCGGGCCATCACTTTTCACTGCACATTATCGTGCATCCATATTGACTCGTCCGTCCTATTTGACTACACATATGTGTATTGTCAAATGCCCCACCCAGTCAGAAGGGGAAAACGCCTTGGAAACAAAGATCAACGAGATCGCGCCGGACGTGTATCGGCTTTCGACCTTCATCCCGCAGGTCGAACCGAGCGGCTTGGTTTTCAACCAATTCCTGATTACCGGCGAAGAGCCGCTGCTCTTCCACACCGGGATGCGCGCACTCTTTCCGCTCGTGCGCGGCGCGGTCGCCAAGATCATGCCGCTGGAGAAGCTGCGCTGGATCAGCTTCGGCCACTACGAAGCGGACGAGTGCGGCTCAATGAACGAATGGATGGCGATCGCGCCGAACGCCCAAATCGCACATGGCATGACCGGCGTTGGCGTCTCGCTGAATGACCAGGCCGAGCGCGCGCCGCGTGTGCTGGCGCACGGTGAAGTGATCGATCTAGGCGGCCGCCGCGTGCGCTATCTTGATACCCCCCACGTGCCACACGGATGGGATGCTGGGCTCATGTATGAGGAAACCAGCGGCACGCTGCTCTGCGGAGATCTCTTTACCCAGTACGGCGAGAGCCCGGCGGCCACAGAGGGCGACATTGTTGGCGCAGCCATCGCCGGCGAAGACATTGCCGGCTATTCCGCGCTCAACCCCGGCATGGGCGCAACGTTGCGTAAGCTTGCGGAGCTCAAGCCGCGCACGCTGGCTCTCATGCATGGCCCCGCCTTCAGCGGCGACGGCGCCGCCGCGCTCCGCGCGCTCGCAGATGATTACGATCGGCGCACCCGCGCCAAGCTCCGCGAAGTCGCGCTCCTTGCCGCATAGGGGGTAAGGCGGCGCTTATGAAGCGCCGCCCCATCCCCGTCATCCGGCGACACCTTTGCGCGTTCGGAACAGCGAGTATAGAATCGCGCCGCCGATCAGGGTCAGCGTGGCGATGAGTGACCAGTGCGGCTCCAGATAAGGCGCCCACCCCAGTTCCTTGGACAAGCCGAAGTTCCAGATGATCTTGACGCCGATCAGGACGAGCACCAGCGACAAGCCGTACTTCAGATAGGCGAAGCGCTCCACCGCGGCCGCGAGCATGAAATACATCGAACGCAGGCCGAGGATTGCGAAGATGTTCGAGGTGTAGACGATGAATGGGTCGCGCGTGACGGCGAAGATCGCCGGCACAGAATCGACCGCGAACACGATGTCGGCCGTCTCGACCATGATAAGCGCCAGAAAAAGCGGCGTGGCGTAAGTCGCGAGCTTGCCGGTCTTCGGGTTGATCTGTTTGACGAAGAAATTGTGGTTGTCGATGCGATCGGTCACGTTCATGCGCCGGCGCACGAATTTGAGCAGGCTATTGTCTTCCAGCTTTAGATCATGCTCTGCGCCCGTGATCATGCGCCAGCCTGTCCAAATCAGAAACGCCGCGAAGAAATAGAGCACCCACGTCCACGAGTTCACGAGGGCCGCGCCCGCGGAGATAAAGATCGCGCGGAACACGATCGCGCCGATGATCCCCCAAAACAGAACCCGGTGCTGATACTCTCGCGGCACCGCGAAATAGGTGAAGATGAGCGAGATGACGAAGATGTTGTCGAACGCGAGCGCCGTCTCCAGCAGATAGCCGGTAAAGTACTGGACCACCGCCTGCTGATTGAGATTCTCCGGCGAGTTATAGAAGCTCGGATCCGGCTCATAGACATAGAATACGTAGGCGCCGAACATCATCGCCAAGGTCGCAAAGCCCGCCCACATGAGCGCGCTCTTCTTGGCGGAGATGACTTCGTCGTGATTGTTGATCACGCCGAGGTCGAGCCAGAGCAGGAAACCGATGACAGCGAAGAAGCACAGCCAGAGCCAAAGTGGCTGACCGGCGAACTGGTTGAAGATGAAATCCATTTCAAACCCGATTGCACAGCCGAAATCGGCCGCGCCGATCTCGGACGAGGTTAGACAAGCGAATTGCGGGCTAAGCGCGTTCCGGGCCTGGACCTTTTGGGGCAGACGCCGAAGCGCCGCTCACTCGCAATCCTCCAGTCCGACATCGCGGCCGATGAAAAACATCGAACCGCCAGAGGGGCCCGGTCTGGCCCGTCTGAGATAGCTTAAGCCGCAAAGCTTGCAAGCCCCCTTTTCGACGGGCCTGAGGGCCAGACAAAAAAAGGGCGGCGCCTTTCGACGCCGCCCATGCTCATGACGAGCGGGAAACTCAGTGCGCCCCGGTCGACGGTGCGGTGCGCAGATCGAACCGATCGAGCTCCATCACCTTCGCCCAAGCCTTCACAAAGTCCTTCACGAACTTTTCCTTGGCGTCGTTCGCGCCATACACTTCCGCCAGCGCCCGCAGCTGCGAGTGCGAGCCGAAGATGAGGTCGGCGCGGGTGCCGGTCCACTTCACGGCATTGGTCTTGCGGTCGCGGCCTTCGAACGTCTCCTGCGAGCCGCCAACGCCCTTCCACTGCGTGCCCATGTCGAGCAGGTTGACGAAGAAGTCGTTCGAGAGAACGCCTGGCCTGGTCGTGAGCACGCCCAGCTTGTCGTCGCCGACTTGCAGCACGCGCAGGCCGCCGATCAGCACTGTCATTTCCGGCGCGGAGAGCTCGAGCAGCTGAGCGCGATCGACCAAGTGATCCTCGATCGGCATGATCGGCGCCCGCACATAGTTGCGGAAGCCGTCGGCTTTCGGGTTCAGGTACTCAAACGAGTGCACTTCGGTTTCTTCTTGGGTCGCGTCGGCGCGGCCCGGCGTGAAGGGCACCTTCACGTCAACGCCGCCGTCCTTGGCCGCCTTCTCGATCGCCGCAGCGCCGCCGAGCACGATGAGGTCTGCCAGCGAAACCTTGTCCGCACCGAACTCCTTCTGAATCGACTCGAGCTTCGCAAGCACCTTCGCAAGCTGGGCAGGCTTGTTGACCTCCCAGTCCTTCATCGGCGCGAGACGAATGCGCGCGCCATTGGCGCCGCCGCGGCGATCCGAACCACGATACGTCGAAGCCGAAGCCCACGCCGTCTCGATGAGTTCACGCGTCGACAAGCCCGAGGCGAGAATTTTCGTCTTCAGCGCATCGACATCGGCCGCGCTGATGGTGCTTGGCTTACCCGAGATCGGGTCTTGCCAGATCAGCGTTTCCTTCGGGACGTACTTGCCCTTGTAGAGGATCTTCGGGCCCATATCGCGGTGCGTGAGTTTGAACCACGCGCGCGCGAATGCGTCGGCAAATTCGGCCGGATTCTTTTGGAAGCGGCGCGCGATCTTCTCGTACTCAGGATCGAAACGCAGCGCCAAGTCGGCCGTCGTCATCATCGGCTGGTGTTTCTTGTTCGGATCGAACGCGTCTTCAACCACGCGGCCAGCATCACCCTTCGGCTTCCACTGGTGCGCGCCCGCCGGAGACTTGGTCAGCTCCCACTCGTAGCCGAACAGCGTGTCGAGATAGCCCATGTCCCACTTGGTCGGGTTCGGCTTCCAGGCGCCTTCGATGCCGGACGTAATCGTGTGACCCGCCATGCCGCTCTCGAACGTCGAGATCCAGCCGAGGCCCTGCAGCTCGATTTCAGCAGCCTCCGGCTCTTTGCCGACATGGCTTTCAGGACCGGCGCCGTGCGCTTTGCCGAAGGTGTGACCACCGGCGACAAGGGCGACGGTCTCTTCGTCATTCATCGCCATGCGGGCGAAGGTCTCGCGAATATCACGCGCGGACGCTACGGGGTCCGGATTGCCGTCCGGGCCCTGCGGGTTGACGTAGATCAAGCCCATTTGGACGGCGCCCAGATCGCCGTGCAGTTCGCGATTGCCGGAATAGCGGCTGTTCGGACCTTTGCTGTCCGCGAGCCACGCTTCTTCAGCGCCCCAGTTCACATGGTTCTCCGGCTCCCAAGTATCGGCGCGACCGCCGCCGAAACCGAACACCGGACCGCCCATCGACTCGATGGCGACGTTGCCCGTGAGAATGAGGAGGTCGGCCCACGACAGCTTTGCGCCGTACTTCTGCTTGATCGGCCAAAGCAAGCGGCGCGCCTTGTCGAGGTTGCCGTTATCCGGCCACGAGTTGAGCGGCGCGAAACGCTGCTGACCACGACCGCCGCCGCCACGGCCGTCGCCAACGCGATAGGTGCCGGCCGCGTGCCAGGCCATGCGGATGAAGAACGGACCATAGTGCCCGTAATCTGCCGGCCACCACGACTGCGAGTCCGTCATCAGCGCGCGGAGATCGGCAATCACCGCATCAAGATCGAGGCTTTCGAATTCCTTCGCATAATTGAACGCCGGGCCCATCGGGTCTGACGCCGGCGCATTCTGGTGCAGCACGTTGACGTTGACCTGGTTCGGCCACCAGTCACGGTTGGTGCGCGCACGTCCGTGCGGCACGGGGCATTTTGAGTCAGTTCCGTCGGCCATGTGAGTCCTCCTGTTGCGCCTCGCTTAGCGCCTGGCCCTCCATTGGCCCAATCGATTTTGGTCTATCGAACTATAGAGACTCCCTCTACGAGCGAGTTATCCCCAGACCCGGCGCGCCGTTCCCATTCCGACCTTTTCGGCCTATGGCTCCAGGACTTAGCGCCATCGTGTGACTGGGGACTGGGTGGGAACATGATCAAGCTGAAACTCGCACTGGCCGCGGCCCTCACGCTCGCCGCCTGCGCCACCACCGGCGTCACCGAAACCGCGCCAACGCCGCCACCGATCGTTCATCCAACCACGCCGGAGCGCAATCCCGCCGTCCAGGTGGACGCCACCGTTTTCATCCCGCCGCCGCCCGTCCCGAACGGCGCGCTGGAACTGGCCGAACGCGAGATCGTGCGCGGGCCATGGAGCGCCGAACGTCGCGCCCAAGCGCTCGCCGATAATGCGATCGATCCGTTCGCTGCCTTCGACTCCGTGCTCGGCGAAAACTTCACCGCCGCGAACTTCCCCGCCACCGCGCGCCTACTCGATCGCGCCGGCCGCGCCGCCGGCTACGCTGGCGATCCGGTGAAGTTCGTCCACCGGCGCCTGCGCCCGTTCGTGAGCGATAGCTCGATCACGCCGTGCATCCCGGACGACGAACGCCTGCGCGCCAGCTTCTCCTATCCATCGGGCCACGCTGCGCTTGGCTTCGGCTGGGCGCTTGTGCTCGCCGAACTCAT
>CALBST010000102.1 GCA_937967425.1 uncultured Caulobacteraceae bacterium | reverse complement strand
TCGCTCCACGCCCTCGATCCAAGGTACGTGTTGCGTCGATCAGTTGAACTCACTGGCAGAAGCGGACATTCATGATCTCGACTCAACTCGAAAGCGGACGATGAAGGGGCAGGATGGCCGGCGGGTTTGGGGACAGCGTTAGTCCGCCGGCTTTGAAACGCTGACTGTGGGCCGGGAGCGCGATGCCAACGCGCCGACGGGTGAAGGGGCCGTGCGGCTCAAGGTTATCCAGGATCACCTTCGCGGCATCCTCGTAATAGATTGTCATGCGCGGGATTGCCTGTTTGAAGGCAAGCGATAGCGCGATGCGCGGAAGCACCTTGGTGTGGGTGGGCCGACGTGTCGGCCAGACGTCACACGAAATAACGAGGTCCTCGGTGGGCTTTCCGTCAGGCGCGGCCATCATCGGACCGGGGCAGATCATGGACCAATCGAGCTGCGCCACGCGCACCGCCTCGAAATTTGTTCGATGCGCTTCGTAGAGTTTCGGCACACTTGGCAGATCGAGTGTGCAGATGTTTGTGCCTGGCACATCGAGAAGGCCAGCGCCGCCGAAGAGCCAGAAGCGACCGCCAGGACCAAGACCAGCCTCTGCAGCGCGGATCACTCCTTTCACCAGATCTACGAACGGGGCGCCGTCGCCGATATAGCCGGCGGCATTGATCACAGCGTCATGGCCGCGGAGCGCTTCCGTCAATCGCTCGGGATCGCCGAGAGAGACATTGACCCTGCCCCTTCAAACGCGTCCGTCTTGGAAGCTAGGATGGACCAGAAATTTGGAGGGAAATCATGCCCCGGAAGCGTTACACGCCGGAGGAGATCGTCGCGAAGCTGCGTCAGGTGGAAGTGCTTACGTCACAGGGTTCGTCGATCGCCGAAGGCGCCAAAGCGATCGGCGTCACCGAAGCGACGTATTTTCGCTGGCGCAAAGAATTTGGCGGTCTGAAGACCGACCAGGTGAAACGGATCAAGGAATTGGAGGCGGAGAATTTGCGGCTTCGAAAAGCCGTGAGTGATCTGACGCTCGACAAGCTGATCCTCAAGGAAGCCGCGTCGGGAAACTTCTAAGCCCCGCCCGTCGCCGGGCCTGCGTTGATCATGTGAAAGAGAAACTTTCGGTGTCTGAGCGTCGCGCCTGCGCGACGCTCGGACATCATCGTTCAACGCAGCGCCGTCCGCCCAAAGGCCGCGCCGATGATGCAGCGCTCACCGCCGACATCATAGAGCTAGCCAAGACCTATGGCCGATACGGCTATCGCCGCATCACCGCGCTGTTGCGCGCTGCGGGATGGCTGGTGAACGTCAAGCGGGTGGCGCGCATTTGGCGGCGGGAGGGCTGAAAGTGCCGATGAAACAACCGAAACGCGGTCGGCTTTGGCTGAACGACGGCTCGTGCGCGCGACTGCGCGCCGAGCGTCGCAACCACGTCTGGGCTTATGATTTTGTCGAGCATCGCACCCATGACGGCAGAAAGATGCGGATGCTGTGCGTGGTCGATGAATTTACGCGCGAAGCGCTGGCGATCCGGGTGGCGCGGCGTTTGCGGTCGAGCGACGTAATCGACGTGCTGGCTGATCTGATGCTGACGCGCGGCGCGCCTGAACATGTGCGCAGCGACAATGGCGCTGAGTTCGCAGCGACCGCGGTGCGCGAATGGATCGCCGGCGTCGGCTCGAAGACCGCGTTCATCGAGCCAGGATCACCGTGGGAAAACGGCTACGTTGAATCGTTCAATGGGAAACTGCGCGACGAGTTGCTCAACGGCGAAATATTCTACACGCTCCGCGAAGCGCAGGTGCTGATCGAAGCGTGGCGTAGGCACTTCAATGCTGTGCGCCCGCATGGATCGCTGGGATGGCGGCCACCGGCGCCGGAAGCCATCGTGATGCCCGCGTGGCCGGCCAAGCGCGCCGACAATCTAGCAATGGAGGCGGCGATGAACTAATCATACACCCGGACGCCAAGATGGGGCCCGGTCATCTGTAAGCGGAGCAAAATCGGCTAATCGGCGCCACGCACTTTGCTCTCCGACTAAGACGCTAGCGCGCCCGG
>CALBST010000101.1 GCA_937967425.1 uncultured Caulobacteraceae bacterium | reverse complement strand
TCTCCTCCGACGCGCGCTTCAGCTTGATCAGCGGTGTGTTGCCGATGAGGGAGAGAACGTCGCGATAGCGCGGCGCCTCAGCGTTCAACGAACGCACGTTCGATGACGAACTCGCCAGGGTCATGATTTGAGCCTTCCGTAAATCCGAGCGCCAACACAAGCGCCTTCGTGTCCGACAGCATTGATGTCGAGCCGCATATCATGATCCGGTCGCTCGCCGGATCGAACGGCCGCGCTTTCAACGCATCGAACAGCGCGCCGGTCTCAATCAATGTGGTGATACGACCTTCCAAGGCATGTGACTCGCGCGTGAGGCTGGTCACATGCCGGAGTTGGCGCGCAGCTTCTTCGCCGACGAGGGCATTATTTCGCGCACCCGCCACGACCTCTTCACCGTAGCGAAGCTCGGGCGCCGTGCGGCATGTGTGCGTGAGGATCACCTCATCGAAGCGCGCGTAAACGTCGGGATCGCGAATGAGGCTCGCGAAGGGAGCGATGCCTGTTCCAGTCGACAACAAAAAGAGCCGCTTGCCCGGCTTCAGCGCATCCAGCACTAGCGTGCCCGTTGCTTTGCGGCCCAACACAATGTCGTCACCGGGTTGGATATGCTGCAACTGGCTCGTCAGAGGCCCATCAGGGACCTTGATCGAGTAGAAGTCGAGCGCCTCATCCCAGGCGGGACTGGCGATAGAATAAGCGCGCAAGAGAGGCCTGCCGCCCGACGCCAGGCCAATCATCACGAACTCGCCCGAGCGAAAGCGAAATGACGGCGGCCGATCGCAGCGAAATGCGAACAAGCGATCCGTGTAGTGGCGAACGTTCCTCACGGCGATGCTATGAATGCTCGGCGGTGAGCTCAGGGTTTCTTGATCAGTCATACCTATCCGATCACGCGACGGATGGAGGAGAGGAAGGTTAAGTGCGGATCAGCCGCCAGCACGATCTGATAGATCGCCAACGTTGAGATGCAGCAGCCGATCACGCCCATCAGCGCACGTGGCTTGGCAACGCTCACTGCGAAAGCCGCAATCGGCGCAGCGACGACGCCGCCAATGATCAGGCCTGCAATGTCCATCCAGCGCACGCCGCCGAGCGTCATGAAGAACGACGCCGAGATCGCCCCCGTCACGAAGAACTCGGAGATATTTACGCTGCCCACCGCTTGACGCGGCGCCAGACCGCGCCCCAGCAGCGTCGTCGTTGTCACCGGGCCCCAACCGCCCCCGCCGGCGGCGTCGAGAAAGCCGCCGATCAATCCGACAGGTGCAACGCCTTTCGGCGCCTTTGGTTCAAGCGGCGTGCGCTTGAATGCAAGCACGACGACGAACACGCCCATCGCCAAGAGATACACGGAGACGATCGGCTTGATGATTGGGATCGGAAGGTACGAGACGAGCAACGCCCCGGCTATGCCGCCGATGACCCCCGCCGGCGCCAGGCGCCAGACCAATTTCCAATCGACGTTTCGCCGCCACGCGTGCGTTGCCCCGGATACGCCGGTTGAGAAAATTTCCGCCGTGTGCACCGCTGCGCTGGCAGCCGCAGGCGGCACGCCGAGCGCCAACAAGAACGACGTGGAGATAACGCCATACGCCATGCCCAACGCGCCATCGACCAACTGCGCTAAGAACCCAACGGCGACGGACTGCCAAAAGAAGCCTTCCATGACGCCCCCTAAACAAGATGCCGGGAGATAAGCCGCGCCCGCGCGTCAGCGATCAGATCGTCGATGCCTGCACCACGTTCGCGCAGCTCCGTGCGTGATTGCGCGATCTCATCCAGCACATCGCCCCATGCGCCCGGAAAAGTCGTTTCGAGTCGCTCGCGCACCATGCGAGCAACCGCCGGACTTGCCCCGCCTGTCGCCGCCGCGAGCGTCAACCTTCCGCGCCGCACGACGGCCGGCGTATGGAAATCGCAAAGCGCCGGCACGTCCTCGACATTGACCAAAACACCCGCGGCACGCGCCAAGCATGCAAGCCGGTCGGCTTCGTCTCTGTCGAGATCCGCGATCCAGATTGCGTGATACGCCTCGATGTCCGCCGGCGGCGGCAGGCAGCGCTGAAGCCCCTGCGCCGCGACAAGCAGATCGGACGATGGCGCATCGGACCACACATCAGGAACCGCGCCGCCCGCGCGTAACCACTCGAGGCGGCGCACAGCGAGCGCGCCACGCCCGATCAGCGCTATGCGCGCTTGGTTGGGATCGAGGTAGAGCGGGATCATGCGGCGCTGGTCTGATCAATCGCCGCAAGCGTTTCGGCTGCGATGTCGCCGATGATCATGATCGCCGGTCCTTGGCCGAGCTGATCGACGAGATCGGTCAGAGCGCTCAGTCTGCCGCGCACCACATTCTGGCCCGCCGCAGACGCGCTTTCGACGAGCGCAACTGGCCGCGACACGGGCACACCGCGCGCCAACAAGGCATCACGCACCCGCTCCGCATGCATGGCGCCCATGTAGATGACAGCTGTCTCGGCGGCCGCGGCGGCACGCGCCCAGTGCTCGTTATCGTCGCGCCCCGGTGCGGCGCTGGGAGTTACGAACGCAACGGAACGGGACACGCCGCGCGAGGTCAGCGAGGCGCCAAGCACCGAGGCCGCCGCAAACGCTGCGCTGACGCCCGGGACAGTCACCACGGGGATGCCGGCGTCGCGGCAAGCTTTCAGCTCTTCGTCAGATCGCGCAAACAGATGCGGATCGCCGCCTTTCAGCCGCACTACAATGCGGTGGCGCGCAGCTGCGCGCACCAACAGCCGGCAAATGAAACGTTGATCCATCGAGGGTCTGTTGGCGCGTTTGCCGACATTGTAGAGCTTGGCGTTCGTCGCAAGCGCCAGCACATCATCGCCGACCAGCGCGTCGTGCAGCACAACATCTGCTTCAGCGAGGAGGCGCGCGCCGCGCACAGTAAGCAGATCAGCCGCGCCTGGCCCAGCGCCCACGAGGTAGACGGCCCCGCTCACGGCGCGATCTCGCGGATCATGCCGGCGGCGGCGGTTTGGTTAGTGTCGAGGTCAAATAGCACGAACGCGCCGGTGCCCGGGTGTTCAGCGTAGAGATCCGCCAGCAACGGATCACGCGCCGTTACGTCCACATAGGCGATGTCGTTCAGCTGGAGTTCCCGCGCCAGCTCTTGTCCGAACGTTTCGATGTTGCGAACAAAACTCACGTTCGTGATCTTCGCTTGTGTCTCCAGTGCGCCTTGACGCAAGCGATAGCGCCGCGCCGGCGACCACGGCGTCTGATCGAGCCAGCACAGATCAGCCCTAATGCGGTTCGTGTAGCGAACATCGGCCGCAGCGATCACATCACCGGGCCCCAAATCGCGTTGCTCGCTCAGTGTGACGGAAACGGACGCACCGGCTTGCGCCGAGGGCGCCGCGACGCCGCCGATACGCACGCTTGAAACCGTTGCGGCCTGCGCCGACGCACCTACACGCACGGTGTCGCCCGGCCGCACGACGCCCGCCTCAATGCGCCCCGCATAGTGACGGCTGTTGCCGTCACGCAGAACGACTTGCACCGGCAAACGCAGCGCCTTCGCCGCCAGGGAGGCCCTCGCCGGCGTACGCTCCAGCAACTCGACCAACGTCGGGCCAGCATACCAATCCACCGCGCCACGCGAGACCACGTTGTCGCCCACCTTCGCTGAGACCGGTAGAAACCCAGCGACGCGCGCCTTCAATTCAATCGCGAGCACCTCGAACGCAGCGCGTACTTCATTGAAGCGCGCCTCGCTCCAACCGGTAAGATCCATCTTGTTGACGGCGACAATGATATCGAGCCCCATCAAACTGGCGATTGCGGCGTGGCGCCGTGTCTGCGCCTTCAGTACGCCGTCCACGACTTGAGTCGCATCGATCACGACAACGGCCACATCCGACACGCTCGCCGCAGTCACCATATTACGCGTGTATTGTTCGTGGCCCGGCGCATCGGCGATGATGAAGCTCGTTCGCGGCGTGGCGAAGTAGCGATAGGCCACATCGATTGTGATGCCTTGCGCGCGCTCCGCCTCCAAACCATCGGTCAGCGACGCCAGGTCCGGTTCATCGCCAGCGCCGATCGCTAAGGTTTGATCGCGCTTCAGAATCTGGGAATCGAGCAACAAGCGTCCAATCAGTGTCGACTTGCCGTCATCGACGCTGCCGGCCGTCATGAAGCGGACTTGCTCGCCGCTCCATGGGTTGAGTGCTCGGGAGAAATCGGCGCCGTCCATTCAGAAGTACCCTTCGAGCTTACGCCGTTCCATGGCGGCGCTGCTCGCGCGATCGTCCAGGCGGGTTGCGCCACGTTCGGAGACAGCCGCCCGCAGCGTTTCGGCGAGCACCGCTTCCGCATCGGCGGCGCGGCTTTCTACGGGGCAGGTGCAAGTGATGTCGCCCACCGTGCGGAAGCGCACCTTGAGGCGCTCAATACGTTCGCTTTCGCGCGGCGACGTCAGCTCGGTGACCGGCACGAGTAGTCCGTCACGGCGGATGACGTCTCGCTCATGCGCGTAATAAAGTGACGGCAGCGCAATGCGCTCGCGAGCGATGTAGGCCCATACATCCGCTTCCGTCCAATTCGACAACGGGAATACCCGCATATTCTCGCTTGCCGCGACGTGGCGGTTGTAGAGTCCCCACAGCTCCGGGCGTTGTGCGCGTGGGCGCCAAGCGCCGAACGCGTCGCGGTGCGAGAACACGCGCTCCTTGGCGCGCGCCTTCTCCTCGTCGCGCCTCGCGCCGCCTATCAACGCATCGAATGCGAACTCACGCTGCGCTTCGAGTAGTGTGATCGCTTGCGCTCCATTGCGGCTCGCGGTCTCGCTCGCCAGACGTACGCTGCCGCGTCGGATTGAGTCTTCCACGCTGCGAACCACGAGCTTCAGGCCGCTCTCGCTGGTGCGTTGATCCCGGAACGCCAGAACCTCGGGGAAGTTATGCCCGGTATCGACGTGCAAGAGGACGAAATTCGGCTTGACAGGTGCGAACGCGCGCAACGCCAAGTGCAGCAGCACGGCTGAGTCCTTGCCGCCGGAAAACATAAGCGCCGGACGCGCATAGTGCGAAACCTCGCGCAGAATATAAATCGCTTCCGCCTCCAGACGATCGAGGCGCGCGTCCGCGACCGCTGCGGCCGGCGCATGTGCGAGCTGGCCGCTCATTGCGAGACCGCCATCGAGTTCGTGTGCAATCCGCATTCCTTGCTGTCCTTGCTTTCCCACCACCAACGGCCGTTGCGCGGATCCTCGCCCGCGCGCACCGCTTTCGTGCACGGCTCGCAGCCGATGGAGACGTAGCCGCGCGCGTAGAGCGCATTCATGGGGATTTCGAATTGCGCGGCGTAGGCGGTTACGTCGGCCCAACTCCAGTCCGCAAGCGGATTGTATTTGGCGAGATCACGTACCTCGTCGTGCTCGCGCTCATGCAGCGCCAGGCGCGTGGCTGCCTGTTCGCGACGTTGGCCTGTGATCCATGCATCACGGCCATCGAGCGCTTGATTGAGCGGCGCGACCTTGCGGATGTTGCAGCAGAGCTTGCGCTCCGCGAGCCCATGATAGAATCCGTCAGCGCCGTGACCGGCGATGTAGGCTGCGACGGCGCGCTCCTCAGGGCGATAGACCGCCAGCTTCAGCCCGTATCGGGCTTCGGCTTCATCGATCAGCGCAAGCGTTTCCGGATGCAGACGGCCCGTATCGATCGTGAACACGTCGATGCCGAGACCGAGGCGCGCGATCGCATCGGTAATCACCATGTCCTCGGCGGATAGGCTCGAGGCCAGCGCCGGGCGGGCATGGCTCGTCGAAATGCGGGTGAGTTCACGCTCGAGCAGGCGCACGCGCGCACTAAACGCCGCGCGCTCCCGGTCAACGTCCCGACCGGCGATGGGCGCACCCTGATACGGCTGGCTGAAAGTCTTCAGCGCCGCCAGAGCGGGCTCCGCACGCTGGTCAGCGCGCAGCGCAAATGAGTCGAAGCCAACTTGCGCCATCGCGAACACTTGGTCGGCCGTCACCGCGCCGAGAGCGCGCAAGCGCCCGCGATAGCGCAAGCGTTGCCGCAACAACACGGCGTGCGAGTAGCCGCGTCCGTCGCCAATACGGTGGAAGTCCACCGAGATGAGCGCGGCGCTGCCGACGCGCCCATCCAAGGCGCGCACATCGTCGCCCGGTTGCAGCAGGATGGCGCCGCCTTCTTCGGCTCCTTCGATCCATTGCTGCATCGAGAGGTAGGCGCCGCCTTCCCAATGTTCGGCGGAAGGCCCAGCGGGCGGCCTGATCACTGGCGCAATCTTCTTGCGCACATCGCCGTGTCCAGCGTTCGCTGGCTTCGCGGGCGTCGCCGCCGCATACGCGGGCGCGCCCAGCACCCGCGCACCACCCGGCTCGAGTTCGACAACCAAACTCATGCGGGCATCGCCTCCAAATTTTCGAGCGCCCGTCGAAACGCGTCGACGCCAACGCGATCGACAGCGGCGATGAAGGTCTCGTCGTCCTTTCGAATCGCCAGATAGTGGCGCGCCAAGGCGTCGATGATGGCGGGGACTTCGTGCTCGCGGACGGATTTGCCCAGCAGCACGCCGAGGCGCGCGCCAGCGTCCGAGCGGCCGCCCAGCAAAATCTGGTACCAATCCTCGCCGCCCTTCTCGACGCCGAGCACGCCGATGTGGCCGACATGGTGGTGCGCGCACGCATTGATGCAGCCCGACACGTTGATTGAGAGCGGACCGAGCTCGACTTCGATCGGAGCGAGACGCTCCGCAATTGCGGCAGAGAGCGGGATCGATTTGGCGTTAGCGAGCGAGCAGAAATCGCCGCCTGGGCAGCAAATGATATCCGAAGCCAGTTTGATATTGGCGCGCGCCAAGCCGCGCGCGTCCAACTCGCGGTAGAGATCCGGCAGCGCCGCCTCTTGAACGAACGGCAGGATCAAGTTCTGCTGATGCGAAACGCGAATCTCACCAAGTGAGTAGCAATCAGCGAGATCGGCGATGATATCCATTTCGTCTGAGGTCGCGTCGCCGGGGGCAATGCCCTTGCGCTTGAGGCTGATCGTCACCGCCGCGTAACCCGGCGTACGATGCGCGGTGACGTTGCGCTTGCGCCACGCGCGATAGTTTGGATCAATCGGCGCGACCCCACTCTGAGGCGGCGCGGTCAGAACCGGATCATCGAAATGCTTGCGGACGCGCTGCAGCGCCTCCGGCGTCAGCGTGTTCGGTCCATTGCGGAGGTGCGCCCATTCTTCATCGACCAGCCGCGCGAACTCTTCAGCCCCCAGCGCCTCCACTTGAATTTTGATCCGGGCTTTGAAGATGTGGTCACGGCGGCCGAGGCGATTGTACGTCCGCAGCACGGCCTCGCTGTAGGTGAGCAACTCGCTCCAGTGCAGATCGCGCTTGATGATCGACGCCACGCGCGGCGTTCTGCCTTGGCCGCCGCCGGCCTTTACGATCAGGCGCACCTCGCCCGCGTCGTCTTTGTAGAGATCGAATGCGAGGTCGTGTACGCCGGTTGCGGCGCGATCCTCGTTTGCGCCGTTGAATGCTACTTTGAATTTGCGCGGCAGATGCGCGAACTCCGGGTGCAGCGTCGACCATTGCCGCATGATCTCGCAGTACGGGCGCGGGTCGACGATTTCGTCAGCTGCGACGCCCGCGAACGCATCCGTCGTCACATTGCGCACGCAGCTGCCGCTGGTCTGGATGGCGTGCATGCTGACATCGGCGAGCTCCGCCAAAATGTCCGGCACTTCCTCGACCTTCACCCAGTTGTACTGGATGTTCTGGCGCGTGGTGAAATGGGCGTATGCGCGATCGTAGCGACGCGCGATGTCGGCAAGCGTGCGCAACTGCTTTGTCGAGAGCACGCCGTAGGGAATAGCGATCCGCAGCATCGGCGCGTAGCGCTGGATGTAGAGACCATTCTGCAGGCGCAGCGGCTTGAACGCGTCCTCGTCGATCAGGCCGGCCAGGTACCGCTCGGTCTGATCGCGATACTGCGCGACGCGCTCTTCGACTATGAGGCGATCAACCGCATCGTAGCGGTACATGGCGTCTAGCCCCTCGTGCAGCACCGGACATCGGCCCCAAACGAACGACCAAGATGTGCGCGCGCATCACCACGAGGAAGGCGGCGGAGCTAAACTGTGGCTTTAGGAATTAGGCTGTTTGATCCGCACGGGCATCACCGGCGATCACTTGTCCGCGCAGCCAGTTGAGAAATGCCAGCTGTGCGCCCTCAAATCGGCGGCCGCGCGGCCACACGAGCCAGTACGCGAACCCGACGGGCGACGCCTCTTCCGTCAACGGCGCCACCAGCCGCCCTTCGCTGAGATCACGCAGCGCCAATTGCCGCTTGGCCAAGGCAAGACCTTTGCCCTCTAACGCGGCCTCAATGGCGAGGCTCGACTGATTGAAGCGCAAACCACGTTCGACCTCAGGCCGCTTCAGGCCGCGCGCGGCGAACCACATGCTCCAGCTCGGGCACGACGGATCGCGCTCCGGCCCGTCGTCGTGGATAAGCGGCGCTTTAAGAAGATCTGCAGGCGTCGACGCGGCGCCATAGGTTTCCAGAAAACGCGGACTGCAGACGACGGACACCGTCTCCGACATGAGCCGCTCGCATTGCAGGCCTTCGTAACCGCCGGGGCCGTATCGAACGGCAAGATCGATGTCACTCGTCGCAAAATCCGTCAGCGTCATATCTGCGGACAGGCGCACTTCGATATCGGGATGCTCCCGCTCAAGCTCCGTCAGTCTTGGGATAAGCCACTTCGAGGCAAAGGACGGCGGTGTGGAGATCGAGACGCGCCGTCCGCGAAGCGCCAAGCGCATGGCCCGCCCCGCTTGCAACATCTCTGAGAGCGCGGCCGCGGCGTGTGCAAACGCCACGCGGCCGGGTTCGGTCAGCTCCACGCCACGACCGAGGCGGCGAAACAGAGGTTGGCCCGCAAATTCCTCAAGCGCACGAATGTGCTGACTGACGGCGCCCGTCGTAATGCCGAGTTCTTCCGCGGCGCGCGTAAAGCTGCCCAAGCGCGCGGCCGCCTCAAAGACGCGCACGCTCACAAACGGCGGCATGACTTCACTCGCGTCCACGTCCAAACTCGCTCCGGTAGGGTCCCGCTTAGAGAATAGGTACGCTTAGCGACCCATGCCAGGACACGCCGCTAAGCCGCGCGAAGTTGGGCGCGGGTAAGCGCTGTTTCGAGATCGGCAAGAAGATCATCCTGATGCTCCAAGCCCACCGACACGCGGAAGAGCGCGTCCGTCAGCCCGGCCTTCGCCCGCGCTTCGGGGCTCATGGAAGCGTGTGTCATGCTCGCCGGGTGTGCGATCAGGCTCTCAATGCCCCCCAGTGACTCCGCCAAGGTGAAGGTGTTGAGACCGCTGATGAAGGCGCGCGGATCGCCCTCGCGGAGTTCAAAGCTCAGCATTGCGCCGAAGCCCTTTTGTTGCCGGCGCGCAATCTCGTGCCCTGGATGGCTCGCGAGCCCAGGATAATAGACGCGCGCGACGGCCGGATGCGCGGCCAGTCGTTCGGCCAGAACGTGTGCTGTCTTTTCCTGCTGCGCGATGCGCACGTTCAGCGTGCGCAAGCCGCGAAGTGTGAGCCAGGCATCGAAGGGCGCGCCGGTCACGCCCGTACAGTTCGCCCACCACGCGTACTCTTCGGCATCCTCGCGGCGCGCCGCGATTACTGCGCCGCCGACAACGTCCGAGTGACCGTTGATATACTTCGTCGTCGAATGCACCACGACATCAGCGCCCAATGTGATCGGCTTCTGCAGCGCCGGTGACAGGAAGGTGTTGTCGACCGCAACGCGAGCGCCGGCGGCATGCGCCCGCGCCGCCAGCGCCTCGACATCGACGATGCGCATCAAAGGATTGCTGGGTGTCTCCACCCATAGCAGCGACGGCCCGCGGGCAAGCGCCGCATCCAGCGCCTTGGTATCGTTCTGATCGACAAACTCGACCTGGATCACGCCCTTGCGCGCTCGCGCATCGAAGAGCCGCCATGTGCCGCCATAGCAATCGTGCGGCGCGACTACGCGTGCGCCGGCCCGCAATGGCGCCAACACGAGATCGACCGCCGACATGCCGGTGCTGGTCACGACGCCGCCCGCGCCTGCCTCCAACTGGGTCAGCGCATCGCTCAACAGCGCGCGCGTAGGGTTGCCCGAGCGCGTATAGTCGAACGCACGCTTTTCTCCGTAACCGGCAAAGCTGTAATTGGCCGAGAGGTAGAGCGGCGGCGCCACCGCGCCCTGCGCCGGGTCACAATCAATGCCCACGCCACAGGCGATGGTTTCATCGTGCTTTGTCATTTCACTTGCTCTCCAGAACTTGGGTCAGGAGCGGCGCGATCGCGTCTGCCTCCTTCAGAAATGCGTCGTGACCATAGATTGACGGGATCTCGTGCAACGCCACGAGACGCGGCAGTCGCGCCGCCAGCGCGCGGATGGCCGCGATCGGCACAAGCTGATCGCTGCAGGCGCCGATCACCGTTGTCGGCGTCGTGATCCGAGCCGGATCGACAGCGTGGCGGTCAATTGCTTCGCTCAGCGAGAGCCAGCGCAGTGGCGGCATGGTCAGCGGATACGATTCACCGCGTGCGATCAGATATTCGTCAGCGCCGCCTCGGCCCTCCACGCCCACGCCAGCGGCAAACCGCTCTTCGAATTCTTGAGCGCTTCGATACGTCGTCATCGCAAGCTGGCGCGCTAGCGAGAGTCCGCCTTCGCCGTCCCCATGCGCCAGGCCGAATTCAACGATGCGGCGCTGCACGCCGCGCCATGCCGACCCCAAAGCCGCCGGCTGATCGGCGGCGGAGATCACGCAAAGCCGCGCCACACGCTCCGGCGCGCGTGCTGCAAGTGCGAGGCCCACCATGCCGCCATAGGAGGCGCCGATGAACGCGTGCAAACGCCCGATGCCAAGCTCATCAAGCGCTAGCTCGATCAGGCGGGCTTGGTCCTGCGGCGAAATCCGCACGCGCTGATTTGCGACTGGCGCAAACTCAAAGCCGAGCACGGCGTACCTGTCCGTATCGATTGCAGCGCCCGGGCCGGCGAACTCCCCCCACCAACCGTCGTCACCGCCGACCCGCCGGCCAGCTGAGATGCCCCCCAGCGCCGCGACGACAGGCGCGTCACGGCGGCCATGGAGTCGCGCCAGGATGAATGCGTCTTCAAGGCGCTCACCCGAAGCAAGCTTGAAGCTCGGCGGGATAACGATGCGAATGTCCTCATTGATCAGCGCATCGTCGCGCAGGCGCGCGACGGCAGTCACGACGCGGCCTCCCGTGCACGCGTAAGCATGAGGTGCTCGACACTCGCGGATTGAGCCAAGCCCGCGTGCAAAAAGCTTTCCGTTAGCGCTCGAGCGTCAGGCGAAGACACCTTTTTGATGCGACATCGCACGCTGAATCCCGCGCCCTGCCGGGACACCTGCAAGCTGTGAAGTTCGGCGCCGGCGCCGGCCAAGCGCTCGGAAACGTCGTTCCAAGCGGCCCAATCGCTCACCGTTAGATAGAGATCGTGCTGAAGCTCCAGGCCAGAAAGGGCGCCTATTTCAGCCGCATGCGCCACGTCGCAAACACTCATCACACGCTCCAGCGCGTTGAACACTTTGCGTCGATGTGAGGGCGCTTGCGGGCGGAAAGGAGCAGCGCAGCCTTTAGCTACACTTAACCTTCGCTTTAGCTGTATTTTTAACGCGCCCGCAAGCTGAGCATCAAATCGGCGCAACGACGTACATATCGAAGGGCGCGCCAATTGTCATCAAGAATCTTCGCACATGCGGCGAACGCGCGTGTGCTCAACAAACGGGCGCCTTCAAAATCGCGCTACATCAACGACATTTTCCGCATCGCGCTCGCAGATTTTTGTTGCGCTGCGAAGAATTCTTTGTCCAACTGCTCTCGGGAGACATCGTACGTGCATCAGTCCGCTCGCATTTCGAACGTGCAAACCGTGGCAAACGCCGCGGATGTTCGCGTGCGCGTACTCGTCGCCCTCGTAAGCCTTTCGCTCGTACTCCCGCTTATTCTTAAGCTCGGAGCGGAGTTGCTGCGCGGACCCTGATCACTCGAAACAGGACCCGTTCACCGAACCCCGCTCCCGAAAGGAAGCGGGGTTTTTGCTGTGCGCGGGTCCAACAATTTTGGACTCCTATGACGCAAGACAAGTCAAAACCGTTGCGCAGTGCGAGCGTCACCGCCGGCCCCAACCGGGCTGCGGCCCGTTCGTATTTGCGTGCGGCCGGCATGGACGACGCAGACTTCACACGGCCGTTGATTGCGGTGGTGAACACGTGGTCGTCGGTCACGCCGTGCAACATGCACCTGGACGAGCTGGCCGAGCACGTGCGCCGCGGCGTGCGCGAAGCCGGCGGTGTCCCAATCGATTTCAATACGATCGTGGTGACAGACGGCATCGCCATGGGCACGCCGGGCATGAAGGCGTCGCTGATTTCCCGCGAAATCATTGCAGATTCCATTGAATTGGCGGTTCACGGCCATCAGCTCGACGGCGTCGTTTGCATCGTTGGTTGCGACAAGACGATACCTGCCGCCGCCATGGCGCTCGCGCGCATGGATCTGCCGGGTTGTGTGTTCTACGGCGGCACCATCATGCCGGGCCGTCTTCGCGGTCAGGAGATTTCCATTCAGGAGGTCTTCGAAGCCATCGGCGCGCACGGCGCCGGCGGGCTTGATGACGAAGGTCTGCGCCAAGTCGAGAAGGCCGCCTGCCCCGGCGCCGGCGCCTGTGGCGGCCAGTTCACCGCCAACACCATGGCGATGGCGCTCTCCGCAATGGGTCTCTCGCCCATGGGCGCGAACGACGTGCCAGCCACCCATCCCGACAAACCCGCCGAAGCGGAACGCTGCGGACGTATCGCGGTGGAGCTCACGCTCCGTGGACACAACGCACGCCGCTTCATCACTGCAGATTCACTGCGCAATGCAGCGCTCGCGGTTTCCGCCAGTGGCGGCTCGACCAACGCCGTGCTGCATCTGACGGCCATCGCCGCCGAGGCAGGCATTCCGTTCGGCGCCGAAGACTGCAACGCCGCTTGCGAAGCGGCGCCCATTATCTGCGACCTGAAGCCAGGCGGACGCTTCCTCGCACATCATCTGTTCGAATCCGGCGGAACGCGTCTCGTTATGTCCCGCCTGATGACAGCTGGCCTGACCAAAGACACCCCCACCGTGTCGGGCCGATCGCTGTTCGACGAGGCGCGTGAAGCGGTGGAGTCCGCGGGTCAGCAAGTTATCCGGGAGTTCGCCGCTCCCGTGCTGGCTCGCGGCTCATACGCCGTGATCTACGGCAACATCGCGCCCGACGGCGCCGTGATCAAACTCGCCGGCCATAACACCGCGCACTTTGAAGGCCCCGCCCGCGTGTTTGACGGCGAAGAGGCGGCGTTCGACGCCGTGCAACGCAGCGCCATCAACGAGGGTGACGTCATCGTCATCCGCTACGAGGGCCCGAAGGGCGGCCCCGGCATGCGCGAGATGCTGCAAGTGACCGCCGCTCTGAAGGGGCGCGGCATGCAGAATGTCGCGCTGATCACGGACGGCCGCTTCTCCGGCGCCTCCTACGGCTTCGTCGCCGGCCACGTGTCGCCCGAAGCCGCGAGCGGCGGCCCGATCGCGCTGCTGCGCGATGGCGACATCGTTCGCATCGATGTCGCTGCGCGATCCATCGACACCACCGCCGATCTGCACGCTCGCCGCGCTTCACCGCCGGCCAAAGAAGCGCCCACGGGCGTCTTCGCCAAGTACGCCGCCCTCGTCAGCTCCGCTGCGCAAGGCGCGGTCACCATTCCCAATCCGCCACCGGCGCAGACCCGCGCCCACTATCTCCGCGAGGCCTCGTGATGAAAGTCTATGGAATTGACGACGTGCGCGACGACACGTTGAAGGACGAACGCATCGCGGTGCTCGGCTATGGCAGCCAGGGCCGTGCTCACGCGCAAAACCTGCGCGATAGCGGCTTCGAAGTAGTCGCGGCCGTCCGCACAGGCGGGAAAGGCTGGACCAACGCGCGCGCCGATCGGATCGATACGGCCGAGCCAGACGACGCCATCCGCGACGCGGGCCTCATCGCGTTCCTGACGCCCGACATGGCGCAAGAGAGCATCTACAACGAGATCATCGCCCCGAAGGCCAAGAAAGGCGCCACGCTCCTCTTCGCGCACGGCTTCTCAATCCACTACGGCCGCGTGAAACCGCGCGCCGATCTGGACGTAGTGCTGGTGGCGCCGAAGGGCCCAGGCGACCTCGTGCGGCGCGAGTTCGTGCGCGGGCGCGGCGTGCCTGCGCTGTTCGCCGTGCACCAAGACGCCAGCGGCGAGGCACGCGACAACGCGATGGCCTACGCCAAGGGCATCGGCGGCGCGATCGGCGGCCTGATCGAAACGACATTCGCGGAAGAAACCGAAACCGATCTGTTCGGCGAACAGGCAGTGTTGTGCGGCGGCGCCAAGGAATTGGTGATGGCCGGCTATCAAACCTTGGTCGACGCCGGCTACCAGCCGGAGGTCGCGTACTTCGAGTGCATGCATGAGCTGAAGCTGATCGTCGACCTCTTCTATGAGGGCGGCGTTTCGAAGATGCACGACTTCATCTCCGAGACCGCGAAGTACGGAGCGGTGGCCTCTGGCCCACGAATCATCACCGAGGAAACGCGTGCGCGCATGCGCGAGGTTCTTAAGGACATTCAGTCCGGCAATTTCGCGCGCGATTGGATCCTGGAGAACCAAGCCGGAAAGCCGCGTTACACCGCCATGCTCAAAGCAGACCGCAATCATCCGATCGAAAAGACCGGCGCGGCGCTGCGCGAACGCATGGCGTGGCTGAAGTCACCAACGAACGCCTGACCCATGCACAGCGCCGCCTCCCCCTTGCCAAACGCGATCTCGACTCCCGCCCCGAAGACAGGCGCACGACTTCTGGTCGAAGCGCTTGAGCGTGAAGGCGTTGAGTTCGTGTTCGGCTATCCAGGCGGCGCTATCATGCCGGTGTACGACGCGATCACGGCGGCGCGCTTCAAACATATCCTGGTGCGCCACGAGCAGGGCGCCGCCTTTGCCGCCGACGCTTACGCGCGCGTCACCGGCAAACCCGGCGTGTGTATGGCGACCTCCGGCCCCGGCGCCACCAATCTCGTCACCGGCATCGCCAACGCCATGATCGATTCTGTGCCGATGGTGTGCATCACCGGCAACGTCGCCTCGCCGCTGATGGGCACGGATGCGTTCCAAGAGATCGACATACTGGGCGTCACGCTGCCCATCGTGAAACACTCGTGGATCGCGCGCGATCCAAATGACATTCCGGCGCTGATCGCCGAGGCGTTCCACATCGCCACCAGCGGCCGTCCCGGCCCCGTGCTGATCGATCTGCCCAAGGATGTGCAGGTCGGGGTCGCGCATGCGCCGCGCGACTACGTCCCGCCGCATCCGATGCCGCACCGCATCGACCCCGCGCAATTGCGCCGGGCCGAAGCGATGATCGGCATGGCGGAGCGCCCGCTGCTCTATATCGGCGGCGGCGTGCGCGTTGCCGACGCAGTCAGCGAAGTCCGCGCCTTCGCGCGCGCCACGGGGATTCCGGCTGTGTCCACGCTTCAGGGTTTGGGCGCGTTGCCGCCAGGCTGGCCGGGTCACCTCGGCATGTTGGGCATGCACGGCTCTCGCGCCGCCAACGAAGCGGTGCAGGCGTGCGATCTGCTGATCGTGCTGGGCGCCCGTTTTGATGACCGCGCCACCGGCAAGCTGATCGAGTTCGCCCCGCACGCGCGCGTCATCCACATCGACATCGACGCCGCGGAGATCAACAAATTGCGCAACGCACACGTCGCCATCACGGCCGATGTGAAGTCCGCACTGAGCGCGTTGGCCCCGCGGACGCCGGCGATCGAACCCTGGTTCGAGCGCTGCCTACGCGACAGCCGCGATTACGCCGCGCGCTACGATGCGCCGGGCGAAGGCGTCTACGCACCGGCGCTGCTGAAGGAACTCTCCGAACAAGCCGGTGATCGCTTCGTGGCCGCTTGCGATGTCGGTCAGCATCAGATGTGGGCGGCGCAGCATTGCCGCTTCGCCTCACCCTTCGCGCATCTGACCTCCGGCGGCCTGGGCGCGATGGGCTACGGCCTGCCCGCCGGCATGGCCGCGAAGATCGCAAACCCGGACGCCCACGTCGTGACCATCAGCGGCGACGGCTCGTTTGTGATGAACATTCAAGAGCTGGCGACGCTAAAGCGCTACGGCATCGCGCTGAAAATCTTGCTTCTGGACAATTCCTCGCTCGGCCTCGTGCGCCAGTGGCAGGAGCTCTTCTTCGACAAGAACTTCAGCGAAATCGATCTCTCGGACAATCCGGACTTCGCCGCTGTGGCGCAGGCGTTCGGGATCGAGGCGTTCCGAATTAGCAAGCGCGAGGAAGTGTCCGCGGGCATTGAGCGTCTGCTCGCCGCGCCCGGCCCCTGCCTCGCGCACGTCCTCATCGATCCCAAGGAAAACGTCTGGCCGCTCGTGCCGCCAGGCAGAAGCAACGCAGACATGATGCACGGAGAACCGTCATGACCGATACGTTCCTCATTCACATCGACCGCAGTGAAGGCGCGCTTCAACGGCTTATCGGTCTCATCGAACGCCGCGGCTTTGACATCGACCGCATGAACGTCTCCGACGCCGGCGGCCATCGCGAAGTCCGCTTGAACGTCAGCGCGCGTGACGCCACGCGGCGCACTGACGTGCTGGGCCGCCAGATCGATCGTTTGATCGGCGTGCGTCGCATCTCGCCGGCTTCCTCGCCTCACGTAGAGGAGGCCGTATCATGCCCAGCGTAGAGCGTGATCCAAACCGCGTGATCGTGTTCGACACGACATTACGCGATGGCGAACAAGCGCCCGGCTTCTCCATGAACGCCGAAACCAAGGTCCAAATGGCGACAGCATTGCGCGATCTTGGCGTCGACGTCATCGAGGCGGGTTTCGCCGCCGCGTCTCCCGGAGACGCGGACGCTGTGCGCCGTGTCGCCGGCGAGGTGGAAGGGCCTATCTTCTGCTCCCTGTCACGCGCCAACGAAGATGACATCCGCACCGCCTATGGCGCGCTGCAGAGCACGTCCAAGCGGCGCCTGCACATCTTCCTCAGCACCAGCCCCATCCACCGCGCCGCCAAGTTGAACATGAGCACGAAGGACGTACTCGAAACCGCAGTGCGGTCCGTCGCGTTCGCCCGCACGCTTTTTGACGACGTTGAATTCTCCGCCGAAGACGCGATCCGCACTGAGTCCGACTTCCTGGGCGACGTGATGGAAGCCGTAGCTGGCGCCGGCGCCACGACGCTGAACATCCCCGACACGGTGGGTTACTCGACGCCCGCCGAGATCGGCGCGGTGTTTGCAGAGATCAAGCGGCGCGTCTCACCGCGCTATCCGGACGTGGTGATCTCTGCGCATTGCCATAACGACCTCGGCATGGCGGTCGCGAACACGCTCGCGGCCGTCGGCAACGGCGCGCGCCAAGTAGAGGTTGCCATCAACGGCATCGGCGAGCGCGCGGGCAATTGCGCACTCGAAGAGGTCGTCATGGCGCTGCGAACCCGCGCCGACCTCTATGGCGTTCACACCGGCATCGACACCACACAACTTGTCGGGACGAGCCGCCTGCTCAGCCGGCTGACGAGCTCGCCGGTCGTCCGCAACAAAGCGATCGTCGGCCTCAATGCCTTCGCGCACGAAGCCGGCATTCACCAGCACGGCATGATCGCGGATGCACGCACGTACGAAATCATGCGTCCGGAAGACGTCGGCTTTCGCGGAACAAACCTGGTGCTCGGCAAGCATTCCGGCCGCCACGCCATCGCGCAGCGCGCCGAGGCCTTAGGCTACCGCCTGAGCGCCAATGAACTCGGGCACGTATTCGCGAACTTCAAACGCCGCGCCGACGAGATCGGCGAAATCGATGACAACGAGTTGTTGAGCATCATCAACGCGGTGAGCGCCGCAGAGGGAGGCCGCCATGTCCTCGCCTCCTGAGGCGCCGCGCACGCTGTTCGACAAACTTTGGGATACGCATTGCGTGCAGGCCGAAACGCCGGACGCACCGGCAATCCTCTATGTCGATCTGCATCTCGTGCACGAAGTCACCAGCCCGCAAGCCTTCGCGGAGCTGGAAGAGCGTGGAATCAAGACGCGTCGCCCCGATCGCACATTTGCTACGCTCGACCATTCGACACCCACCCTACCGCCGAATTCTGCTGGCCAACGGCCCTACGCGACACCGGCGGCGGCGGCGCAGGTCGAGAAACTCCGCGCCAACTGCGCGTCGCATGGCATTCAGCTCGCGGATTGGGACAGCCCCGATCGCGGCGTCGTCCACGTCATGGCGCCGGAACTGGGGCTGACGCATCCGGGCATGGTAGTGGTTTGCGGCGACAGCCACACGGCAACACACGGCGCCTTCGGCGCGCTCGCTTTCGGTATTGGTTCATCCGAAGTCGCGCACGTCCTGGCGACCCAGTGTCTGCTGCAGCGCAAGCCGAAGCAGATGCGCATCATCGCCAACGGCCGGCTTCAGCCCGGCGTGTCAGCCAAGGATCTGACCCTCGCCATCATCAACCGCATCGGGTTCGGCGGCGGCTCCGGACATGTCGTTGAATATACCGGTGAGGCCATTCGCGCGCTCGACATGGAAGGGCGCATGACTCTCTGCAACATGTCGATCGAGGCCGGCGCACGCGCCGGGATGGTCGCCGCGGATGAGAAGACCGTGGCCTTCCTCCGGGGCCGCCGCCATGCACCGGTGGATTTCGACGCCGCTGCGGCGCGCTGGCTCTCGTTCAAGAGCGACGAAGGCGCCGCGTACGACACAACCATCGTGATTGACGCCTCTGAGATTGTGCCAATGGCGACATTCGGGACAACGCCCGACGCTTCCATCCCGATCGGCGCCTCCACGCCGGCGCCGCGTAACGAAACGGAGAAGCAATCCCTCGCCTATATGGGCTTCACGGCAGGCGCGCCGACGACGCAGCATGCTGTTGCCGTCGTCTTTGTCGGCTCTTGCACAAATGGCCGTCTCTCTGACCTGCGCGACGCCGCCCGCGTCCTCCGCGGGCGCCAAGTAAAGGACGGCGTACGCATGCTGGTCGTGCCCGGTTCGGAGGCGGTCAAGCGCCAGGCGGAGGCAGAAGGGCTCGATCGCGTCTTCATCGAAGCCGGCGCCGAATGGCGTCTGCCGGGCTGCTCTATGTGCATCGCCATGAACGGCGACATCGTTGGCCCGGGCCAACTCGCCGTGTCGACGTCGAACCGCAATTTCGAAGGCCGCCAAGGCAAAGGCGCGCGCACGATCCTCGCGAGCCCGGCAACCGCCGCAGCGAGCGCCGTCACCGGGCATCTCACCGATCCGCGTGTTTTCGCTCGGGAGACGGTCGATGCCTGAGCGCTTCACGCACCTCACGTCACGCACCATCGTGCTGCCCCAAGCCAACATCGACACCGATCAGATCATCCCCGCGCGCTTCCTGACGACGACGACGCGCGCCGGGCTTGGCGCCTCAGTGTTCTACGACTGGCGCTATGACGCGAACGGCAACGCCCTGCCTGACGCCACGCTCAACACGCTGGATACATCCGAGCATCGCATCCTGGTCGCCGGCGACAATTTTGCCTGCGGCTCATCGCGTGAGCACGCGCCATGGGCGCTGTTGGACTACGGCATCCGCGCCGTCGTCTCGACCAGCATCGCCGACATCTTCTCCTCCAACGCGCTGAAGAACGGCCTGCTGCCCGTCGTCGTCGACGAGACCACGCATCAGCGCCTGCTCGCCGACCCCGGCGGGCGCGTCAGCATCGATCTCGAAAAGTGCGAACTCACGGCCGGCAACGCGCCGCCCGTTCCGTTCACCGTCGAACCCTTCGCTCGGCGTTGCCTGTTGGAGGGGGTCGACACCATGGGTTGGCTGCTTGAGCGGCTCCCCGCAATTCAAGACTTCGAAGCGAGAGCCACATGAAAACCTATACAATCGCACTCCTGCCCGGCGATGGCGTCGGCCCGGAGGTCACCCGCGCCGCCGCCGAAGTGCTGCAAGCGGTCGCAGATCGTTTTCATCATCGCTTCGTCTTCGACACGCAGCTCATCGGCGGCGCCGCCATCGACGCCACGGGCGAGCCTCTGACGCAATCGACCGTCGTCGCCTGTCAACAGGCGCACGCTGTGTTTCTAGGCGCGGTCGGCGGGCCGAAGTGGGACAACGCCCCGCGCCGCCCCGAGCAGGGTTTGCTCGCGCTGCGCAAGGCCTTGGGGCTCTTCGCCAACATCCGGCCAGTCCGCATCTATGATGCGCTCATCGAGTGTTCGCCGCTTCGGCGCGGCGTCGTCTCCGATGTCGATCTCGTCGTCTTCCGCGAACTCACCGGCGGGCTCTATTTTGGCGAGAAGCGCCGCACACATGACGGCGCCAGCGATCAATGCATCTATACCGTTGAAGAGGTAGAGCGCATCGCCCGCTCCGCTTTCGCCGCCGCACGCACGCGCCGAGGGAAGGTCACTTCCGTCGACAAAGCCAATGTGCTCGAGACGAGCCGTCTCTGGCGCGAGGTCGTCACGCGGGTTCACGCCAGCGAGTACCCTGATGTCCGGCTGGAGCACGCATTGGTCGACTCGACCGCGATGCAACTCATCCGTCAGCCGCGCACGTACGATGTGATCCTCACCGAAAACATGTTTGGCGACATTCTCTCCGATGAAGCATCCGTCCTGGGCGGCTCGATCGGGCTCGCGCCTTCGGCGTCGCTGGGCGCCAGGGGGCCAGGGCTCTTCGAGCCCGTACACGGCTCGGCCCCGGACATCGCCGGGCGCAACATCTGCAACCCGATCGGCGGCATTCTCTCCGTCGCGCTTCTGCTCCGCTACGGCCTCGGTCTCCTCGACGAGGCAAACGCGGTCGAAGCCGCGGTCGAGCGCATCATCGATGACGGCGCGCGCACCACCGATCTCGGCGGCGCCTTGAGCTGCTCGGCGATGGCAGAGCTGATCGCTGACGAAGTGCTCAAATCCGTTTCACACGCCCACCACGTGCAGATGCACTGGGGCTAGAACACGACAAGGAATGCCACCCGTGACCATCGTTCCCTTCGACAACCGTGACGGCTGGATTTGGCTCGACGGCGCGTTCGTGCCGTGGCGAGACGCCAATCTGCACATTCTCACCCATGCGATGCACTATGGCTCCGCGGTATTCGAAGGCGAGCGCATGTATGGCGGGCGCATCTTTGAGTTGGAGGCGCACACACGCCGCCTGTTCCGCTCCGCCGAGATCCTCGACTTCGAGATTCCGTTCACCGAGGACGAAATCAATCGCGCGTCCGCTGAAACCTGCGCAAAGAACGGCCTGACCGATTGCTACGTGCGCCCGATCGCCTGGCGCGGCGCCGAGCAATTGAGCGTTTCAGCGCTCGCGACACAAACCCACGTCGCTATCGCCGCGTGGGAGTGGCCCCGCTATTTCGACGCCGAGCGCTTCCAACGCGGCGTGCGCCTCTGCTGGGCCAAGTACCGGCGCCCGCCGGCCGACGCGGCGCCTACCGCAGCCAAAGCCGCCGGGCTCTACATGATCTGCACCGTCTCCAAGAACGCTGCTGAGCGCGCCGGCTACGATGATGCGCTCATGCTCGATAGTTCCGGCGCGATCGCCGAAACGACAGGCGCCAATATCTTCTTCGCGCGGGACGGCGTTCTCTTCACGCCGCGGCCGGACTGCTTCCTCGACGGCATCACGCGTCAAACCGTGATCCGCCTGGCGCGCGAGGCAGGCATTCGCGTCGAGGAAACTCGGATCGAACCGGATGCGCTGCCCGCCTTCTCCGAGTGTTTCATCGTCGGCACCGCCGCCGAAGTGACTCCCGTTGGCGAAATCGGCGAACACCGCTTTCAGCCTGGATCACTGACCTTCGACTTGGTGCAGCGCTACGGCGCACTCGTTCGCGCCCACGTAAAAGACCGGGAACTCGAGCCCGCCTGAACGAAGCAAGTGCGCTCTTGCTCGATCGTTCCTGACGACGACGTTGGTCGAGGGTAGGCCAAGAGTCCGCCCGCAGGGACCCGACCGAGGAACGCTGACCGACCGAAGCTCCGCCGCGCGTAAGCGGTTGAAGAACATGGTGGTGGCGGGTGGACTTGAACCACCTACCTTGGGGTTATGAATCCCACGCTCTAACCAGATGAGCTACGCCACCGAAGGGCGGGACACATACGCGCGGCGGGCGCGCGCGGCAAGCCGGTGGCCGGCATTTCCGGCTCCAAAGCGCATTTTGGGAAAATTCCTTTCGCCAACGGGCTGATGCGGCCTTGCTCCCTGGGAAAGCCCGGCGCAATCATGGGATAACCTGCCGCCGCAGGGGGCTCTGGGAGGCAAGTTTGTCCGAACCGCTGGACGCCATCGACGCCCGCATCCTGGAACTGCTCCAGGAAGACGCCAGCCTGTCGATCGCCGACATCGCCGAGAAAGTCGGCCTCTCCTCCTCGCCGGCCTGGCGCCGGATCGAACGGCTGAAGAAGGCGGGCGTGATCAGGAAGCAGGTCACGCTGCTCGACCACGAAAAGCTCGGGTTGACGTTTGAAGTCTTTGCTTCGGTGAAGCTGCAGCTGCCGTCGCGCGAGAATTTGGAGAAGTTCGAAGCGGCGGTGGCGAACTGGCCCGAGGTCGTCGACTGCGCGACGGTGACAGGCGCCGTCGATTACATGCTGCGCGTCATCACCAAGGACATGCACGCTTACGACGATTTCCTGCGCGACAAGATGCTGGGCCTTGGCCTCGTCAGCGATGTGCAGTCGCGCATCGTCATGCGCGCGGCGAAGCGGACGACAGCAGCGCCGCTCGAACTCATCTCCGGCGATCTTAAATCCTAGCGCGCGCGCTCGGCCGCGCGAAGCATCGTGGCGGCGCGGCTACCGACATAGATTTGCGGGTTCGACGGCGGCGAGAGATTCTGCTCGCGCTCCCATTGCGAAATCAGCCGCTTGGCGCGATCGAACGAGCCGATCATGTCGCCGTGCTCGCGGACGCTGCGGTTGAAGTACGCATCACCGAAAAACGTCCAATTATTCTGCGGCTGGCAACCGAAGGATGAGCGATCCGGCGCTGCGGCGGCCATAACGATGGTGCCGTCGCTCATCAGCGGGCTGATGAACGCACCGGCGAAGCACGCCGAGACAATGACCACCCGATTCTGGATGTTGGCTTGCTGCAGCATCAGACTGAGATGCGCGGGGCGGAGGCCGGCGAACATGCGGTTGTGTTCGCGGATCGCGGCGACGCCATCGGATTGGCCGTGCGTGGTGATGAACAGCACGAACAGATCTTCGTTCGGATCCATGGTCGCGCCGATATGGCCGAGCGCGGCGGCGAAATTATCAGGGCTCGCGGCCGGATAGGTGCGCTGACCCTGCCCGCCGGCGGAGAGGATGATCGAGCGCCCCTCCGCGCTCAGGTGGTTGCGCAAAATCTCCTCGGCTTGCGTCGCCTCGCGCTCGAACACGGGATCACCCCAGAACGAGACGCTGAGCAGATATACGTCCTGAACGCCGGGGCGCTGCGGTTGAAGGGCGTTGAGCGAATCGCCCATGAGCTTGGCGAGGTGCGCCGCTTCGCGCGGCTGCGGCGCGATTTCGAGCACGCCGAACTGACCGTTGAACGGATCGCGCTGTTGCTGCGCCGTGGCCGGCGCGGCCGCCGTTAGCAGCACCGCACTGAAGATTGCCGCGATCAGCCCGCCTTGACGCATGTCGTCCCCCCTGCAAGCGACAGTTTCACCGGCAATCGCCGCCGCCGCAACCGCCGTTCCGCATAGCGTCCGGCCTCGCCCTGCGCTAGCACTGGGCGCATGTCTGAGGGGACGACGCCGCCGCGGCGGGATGGTTACATCGCTGTGCGCAAGGCCGAACTGGCCGAAGCTCTCGCGGCGGCAGCGCCGCCGGGCGATGCCCCGGCCATGGCCGATGTCATGAAGCTGCTCGGCGCTTTGCTGCATTACGAAGCGCATGCGGAGCTCGAAGCCCTCAAAGCGCTTTATGATCCGCTCGATCCCGACGCCCCGCCCTCGCGGCGCGACGTGAGCGTGCGCGCATTCGAGGCGTTCGAGCGCGATCTGGCCGCTGCGCTCACGCGGGCCAACTTTGCCGAGATCGATCCCGACACGGTGCAGACACGCGAGACCACGAAGCGGTTGACCGGGCTGAGCATCAAGCCGTCCGCCGCCGGCATTCGACGGGTGCGCTTCTTTGCGCGCGGCGCACGAAACGAAACAGTCGAGCTCAGGCGCTGGTTTGGCTTGAAGCGCGAGAAGATCGACGTGCAGGCGATGAGCGATGTCGTCGTGCTCGTTGGCTTCAAGGCCGAGGATGAAGCGGCGGCGCGCGCCGATCGCCAGGCGCTGAAGCGTATGCGGCGGGGCGTACGCGAAGGGGCCGCCCTGGTGAAGCACTTCCGCAGCGTCGCCGCCGCCGAGCTGGTGACGCTGCATCCGGGCGCGAAGCCTTCGATGCGCCCGCGCGATCAAGCCATGCTGGCGGGCCCGGCTGTGATCGCGGGCGTGCCCGTGCTGCTCAATCTGTGGCCGGCGCTGACGGTGGTGTTCGCCGTGCTCGCGGCGTATTTCGGCGCCCAGGGCGTGATCGAAGAGAGCGAGCTGAAGCGGGCTTTGGCGGCGGTCTCGGGCCTGGTTGCGGTTGTCGCTTTCGTCATGCGGCAGCGCCTCAAATATGAGGCGCAGACCCTGCGCTATCAGAAGCAGCTCGCGGACACAGTCTATTTCCGTAACCTTGCCAACAATAGCGGCGTGCTCGATCTGCTGATCGGCGCGGGCGAAGAACAAGACGCGAAGGAGGCGTTTCTCGCTTACTCGATACTGCGCCACGAGGGCCGGCCACTGGCGAAGGCGGAGTTGGACAATTTCTGCGAGACGTTCCTGCGCGAAAAGTTCGGCTTAGAGATCGACTTCGAAATCCACGATGCCCTGGGCAAACTTGAGCGGCTCGGGCTCGTGACGCATGAGGGCGAAACCTACAGCGCAGTGGCGCCTACCGAGGCGCTGGCGAAACTCGACGCGGCGTGGGACGGCCTGTTCAGCTTTTCGGCGCGCCGCTAATGCGCCGCGCCGCTTGCTATCACCGCTCGACCGCGAAAACCGCGCGCACGTGACCGTCAGTGTAGCCGATGATGCGGCGGCGCTCGCCGGGCCAGGTCGTGATGTCAATGACCATGCGCGGGCTGTCTGGCACGTTGTCCGTCACCGCTTCCGGTTCGAGCCGTATCCAGGCTAGCGGCGCGCGTTCGGTGGCGCGTCCCCCGGCAGCGGCGATGGCGTCGACGATGGCTTCGCGCGCTTCGCGCGGCGGGTATTGCAGAAAGACAGAGTGATAGACGATCGTGGCGGCGTCATCGGCGCGCTGCGATAGCTTTTGCGCGAGCCAATGCGCGGCATCGGCGCGTTCGACCTGGACGCCGGTTTCGCGCGCAAGCGCTACGGCGCCGTCAAAGCGCGCGAGGCGATCGGGCTGATCGGGCCAGATGTAGGACTTGAGTTGAAGGCGCTGACGCTCGTCGCTGATGTCGAGCGGGTTCAGATCGCAGGCGGCGCGGGAGCGGACGTTGATGTCGTTCTGAATGGGCGGCGGCGGGCCATTCCAATCTGTTGTGATCTGCACCGGGCCCGGCGCGCCCCAAGCCCATGATTGAGTCTGATAGGTGTAGAGATCCCAATTCAGGTTGAGGCCGGCGCTGGCGCCAATCTCCAACATATCGATCTCGCCTTTCCAGTCTTGCGCGAAGTACAGGAACGCAGCGAGCAGCGCGATCGAGCGGCGGGTTTCGTTGGTTTGCGGCGCGGAGCGGATGAATTGGGCGGCGGCTGCGGGTTCGCGTTCAAGCAACGCGCGTGCAAGCGGCCACACGGACTCGATCGACCAGTTGGCGACGCTTGAGGGATAGTGCGCGCTAAGCTCAGGGTCGCGGTTCACGAGAACGGCATGATGGAAATAGCCCGCGAGCCGGAGCGCGAGTGCGTCAGCGCGAGGGTTGGTGTTCCAATTTGCAAGCAGCGACGCGATGGGACCGCCCTGCTCGTAATCCGCGCTCATCGCTCGGATCAGTTGCGCCGTGAACGGCGAACCGAACATGTCGCAATACATCGCCTGCTCGGCGAAGTGCGCGAGGATTTTTTCGTTGCTCATGCCGCAACGCTCGTGCTCACACGATAGGGGGAGCTGTCATCGCGCGAAGCGGGATGACTGAGGGGGCGGCGCCGGGGCTTGCAAACATTGGCGCCCTCCCCTCCGTCACGGTTCGACAAGCTCACGGTGGCGCCTCCCCCTCGCGGGGGAGGACGAGAGATAGAGAGCGCCGCGATCAATTCCGCTCCACGGCGAGCGCGATGCCCTCGCCGCCGCCGATACACAGTGAGGCCACGCCGCGTTTGGCGTCTTGGGCCTCGAGAGCTGCGAGCAAAGTCACGAGAACGCGGGCGCCGCTGGCGCCGATGGGGTGGCCGAGGGCGCAGGCGCCGCCATTGACGTTGATGATGTCGTGGCTGATGCCGAGCTCTTTCATCGCAATCATCGGCACGACGGCGAAAGCTTCGTTGATCTCCCAGAGATCGACGTCGCTGGTTTTCCAGCCGGCGCGGGCGAGCGCTTTCTGGATCGCGGGCACCGGCGCGGAGGTGAATTTCTGCGGCTCCTGCGCGTGGCTCGCTTGCGCGACGATAGTAGCGAGAATTTTCTTGCCCTGCTTTTCCGCATCGCTGCGGCGCATCAGCACGAGCGCCGCGGCGCCATCGGAAATCGCGGAGGCGTTGGCGGCGGTGACAGTGCCATCCGGCGTGAAGGCGGGCTTCAGCGACGGGATCTTCTCCGGCTTGGCCTTGCGCGGCAGTTCGTCGGTATCGAGATTGCCGGTCTTCAATTCGATCGGCGCGATCTCGCGCTTGAAGCGCCCTTCAGCGGTGGCGCTTTGCGCGCGGCGCAGGGTTTCGAGCGCGTAGGCGTCCTGCGACTCGCGGGTGAACTGGTAATCCTTCGCCGCTTGATCGGCGTAGACGCCCATGGCCTTGCCTTCGTAAGCATCTTCAAGGCCATCGAGGGCCATGTGGTCGAAGAGTTTGTCGTGGCCGTACTTTTGACCGCTGCGATGCTTTTGCATGAGGAACGGCGCGCGCGTCATGCTTTCCATGCCGCCGGCGATGACGATGTCGCTCTCGCGGGAGATGAGCGCTTGGCGCGCCATGGCGACGGCTTGCAGGCCGGAGCCGCACATCTTGTTCAGCGTCACCGCTTGGGTGCCGTTATCGAGCCCGGCCTTCAACGCGGCTTGGCGCGCGGGGGCTTGGCCGAGACCGGCGGAGAGCACGTTGCCCATGAAGATCGTGTCGGCGCTCTTGGCGTTCGCTTCCTTCATCGCGGCTTTCACGGCGACGGCGCCGAGCTCAGGGGCGCTCAGGTTCGCAAGTTCGCCGAGCAAACCGCCCATGGGCGTGCGGGCCATGCCGACGATGACGATATCTTCTTGGCTCATTGTTGGGTCTTCCCTTCCTGCCGGAGCACCATAAGCGTCGACGTGCCGTGGGCCAACAGCTTGCCGCGCGAGTCGGTGAGCTTGCCTTCCGTAGTTATGATGGTGCGTCCGCGCGCGACCACAAGGCCCTCGGCGCGCACTTCGCCCGTGTCCGGCGTGATCGCGCGCACGAAATTCACTTTGGTTTCGACGGTGGTGTAGCCGAGGCCCGCTGCCAAAGTTGTGTGCGCCGCGCATCCGCAACAGCTATCGATCAGCGTCAGCGCCCATCCGCCGTGCACAATGCCCAAAGGGTTCATGATCCGGTCCGACGGATCGCCCAAAAAGACGGCACGGCCTTCTTCGACTTCGGCAAGTCGAAAGCCGAGCGTGGTCGAGATCGACGGCGGCGGAAATTTTCCGGCAATGAGTGCGCGCATCGCTTCGAGGCCGTTCATGCTGAGCAATTCCTGCGCAGCGGCCTTAGGATCGACGCTTTCAGTCTCAGCCATGTTGATTTGCCCTAACCTGTGCGGCGTTGAGTCTGGACCGCCGGCGCCCTCGCCGGCATCGGACCGTCAAACACGCGCTGTTGCTTAAAGTCTTCATTCGCATCGTGCCGGCGAGGGCGCCGGCGGTCCAAACTTAGGCGACAAAAGTCACCACTCGGTCGATCACACCACGGTCCTGCGCGATCATGCGGTGGCCTAGGCCATCACACAAAACGAGTTCGGCGTTGGGCCAACGTTGCGCAATCGCTTCGCCGTTCTCCCATTCGACGGCGTCATCATCCATGGAATGCAACACCAAAGTCTCGATCGGGCTGGCGATCTCGGCAAGATCGAACGCAGCCTGCAGGCCGGCTTCGGCAGCGTAGATTTCGCGGGCGCGGTGGACGACGTCCGGCGAGATGCCCTTCTCTTCGGCGAAATCGAACCAGCGTTTGTTGCGCCCGCGCGGCGGCGCGATCAGCACGACGCGGCGCGGCGCGAAACCGTTGAGCAGCGCAAAGCCGGTGACGGGGCCGCCGAAGGAATGCGTGACGACGGCGTCGATGGGGCCGAG
>CALBST010000100.1 GCA_937967425.1 uncultured Caulobacteraceae bacterium | reverse complement strand
TCCAGGTTGGCGCCTACATCGCCGCGCGGGGCTCGCGCTATCCGGATCATTTTGGTGGTTTGCTCACGGGCTTTCTCGTGTGGGCGCTGGCTGTTGCATTCGCTGTGTCGCTGGCGACGTTTGCTGCTGGCGCGTTGTCCAGTGGCGACGCCATTCCGTCCGGTGTTGCCGAGACGATCGGCGAATTGAGCGATGCGACCGACGGGCAGGGCGCGAACGCTGCTGATCTGGCGGCAGCTGAAGATACCGCTGACGCGCTTGCTGCGCTCTCATGGTGGACGGTTGGCGCGCTTTCGCTCGGTCTTGCCGGCGCCGTGGCCGGCGGTTGGCTCGGCTCACATCATCCGAAGTGGGAAACGCGTCCGCGTCTCGACGACGCGACCGCTTACCAACACGCGCCCAAAGTTTGAGGAGAATGCATCGTGGAAGAACTTGGCAAAGGCTGCATTCTCTGGGTCATCGGCATCCCGCTGCCGATCATCATTCTGCTGTTTCTGTTTGGGGTGCTGAATTAGCCTAGCAACGAAAACGCGACAGCGATCATGCCTACAATGCAACCAACGATCATCGCTATTGCGACGACACGAGTGATTAGAAGCTCACGCTTGAACTTCTTGACCTCCTCGTCGGTTGGATTGTCACTCATCGGTTGTCCTGGTCAGAGTCAGTCTCCGGCGTCATGAAATGACCGTGCAGCGTGGCGATTGGCTGTGTCTTCTCGCCTTGCCACGCTTCTGCCTGCACGTTGGCGATGCGGCGGCCGATTCTTACGACTTTGGCGCGGGCGAACGTATCGACGGGCTTGCCGGAGCGGAGATAGTCGATGCCGATGTCGACTGTTTTCGGGAAGCGTTCGCTTTTTGAGGCGATCGCGAGCTGGGTGAGCGCCGTCACCTCCAACAAGGCGCCGACAACGCCGCCGTGCAGCGCCGGCAGGAGCGGATTGCCCACGAGGTGTTGGCTGAACGGCATAACCAGCGTCAGCTCATCGCCCTTCAGTTCGGCGCGAATGCCGAGGAAGCGCGCATAGGGAATGCGCTCGATGGCGGCGGTGACGCGTTGTTGCGGCGTGTCGCTCATTTCTTCTT
>CALBST010000099.1 GCA_937967425.1 uncultured Caulobacteraceae bacterium | reverse complement strand
CGAAGAGCAAGAGCAGATCAAAGAGCTCTATCTGCACGCGCTGGGCGAGATCTGACTAGGGATTGGGGATTGGGTTTTGGGGATTAGGGATTAGGTTGGCTCCAATCCCCAATCCCTAGTCCCCAATCCCGAGCATGCCCCGCGAGATCGATCGCAAACAGACGCGCAAGGCGCAGCGGATCATCCGCAAGCTCGCCGCCAAGGGCAGCGCGCCGGAGACGATCGATCCCGAGACCGGCGAAGTGAAACCGGGCGAAGGCGCGGTCGAATATTCGCAGTGGGAAAATGAGTTTTTGAGCGAGGTCGATAAGCGCCTCGAAAAATACGGCAGCGCCTTTGCCGATTTGAGCAAGGGCCGCAAGGACGACGCCCTCTCCACGCTGCAAACCGTGAAGCTGAAGGAGATCGCCGCGAAAGCGCGCGGCAAGAAACGCAAGGGCCTGACGACGAAGAAGCCGCTGGGCTGGAAGAATAGGCCGCCGCCTCGGGCTAGGGATGAGGATTAGGCGCCGATGGCGGCCCCACATCTGGACCGCCGGCGCCCCCGCCGGCTTGGTTGAAATCGCTGCCAGCCTGAGTGTGTGAAACCCCGGATGACGGCGAGGGCGCCGGCGGTCCAGACTTGTGGTTAGCGCAGGCGCGCTGAAGAGAAGTCCCAATCCGCGGGACGTTCGCAAAGACCAGCCGCCACGGGATTGTTTTCTATGTACGCGATGGTGTCTGAGAATTGATCCTCCGATCGCATGAAGCGATCGAAGTATTCTCGTCGCCAGAGCCGCCCTTTACGATCTTCGCTTTTGTTGATGGCGTGCGCGGTGCTGGACTTCCATGTTTGCACTATGCCGGCCAGCGTGGCGTCGAAGCGCAACTCGATCAGCACGTGAACGTGCGTGGGCATGATGCACCACGCCGCGAGTGCGTACTTCACGCCATCGTCGTGGAGCAAAGATGCTTGGACGATTTCAGCGTTGGCCGGTTTCGCAAGAAGCTTACAACCGATGCCTCGATCGAGCTGGTCATCGGCCCAGTCCGCGCGGATATCTGGGCGCGTGAGGCTCGGCGGCGCTTCCGCTGGCATGGCGTCGGACAGGCCGAAGACGATGTGCTGGACGAGACTGCGTTCGTCGCAGTGAGGTAGATAGCCTCGTGATCGCCAGCCGGTGGGTTGCATTCGACGAAGTGTGCCGGCGAGGGCGCCGGCGGTCCAGATGTGGCTCGAACGGCGAGTCACATCCGGTCACAACCGTTTCCTTAGCCCTCCGCCGCCGCCTTCTCCTCGAGGCCGTATTCGCGGAGTTTGCGGTAG
>CALBST010000098.1 GCA_937967425.1 uncultured Caulobacteraceae bacterium | reverse complement strand
TTTGCGCCGCTAGAGCCCCTACCCGAAGAATTGCGCCCGGCGGCGGAGTAGGGGGTGGTGATCGAACCGTGCTCTAGTATCGCCGGGATTGTGTTTGGCCTCGCTCTTGTGCTGTGGCGGAAGAGCTTCGTGCGGCACAACGAAGCGTTTCAACGCACGCTATTTCCTCGAACGAAACCCTACAACTCCGGCACAAGTCGCAATCTCGAAATTCTTGCCGTCGCGGTTGGTATCGCAATCGCGCTTTCGGCTGCGCGTTCGCTGCTCGCGGCCTAACCTAGTCGTTCGACGAGCTCGGCGGCAAATACGCTCAGCGTATCGTCCCGCGCGCCCATGACCACGATGCGATCGCCGGGCTCGGCGAGTTCAATCAGCTTGTCGCCACACGCGCCGCGCTCTGCGAACGCCATTGCTTGCAGACCCCGCGCACGAACGCCGGCGACGATGTGCTCGCTTGTGACGCTGCGATCGACAGTGCCGCCGAAATAGACGGGGTCTGGCATGATCAGGACGTCGTCGTCGCTCATGTTTCGGGCGAAGCAATCGATGAACTGATCGCGCATGAGTTTCAGCGGGCCGAAACCGTGCGGCTGGAACATGATCAGCAAGCGGCCAGGGAAGGCGTGCAGCGTATTGAGCGTCGCGGTGATCTTATCGGGGTTGTGGCCGAAATCATCGATCACGGTGATATTGTTGGCTTTGCCGACGACTTCGAGACGGCGCTTCGTACCTGAGAAGCCTTTGAGTGCGGCAGCAGCGACCCCGAGCGGCATTCCATACGCACGCGCTGCGGAGAGCGCCGCCAGCGCATTCGATACGTTGTGTTCGCCCGGCACCGCGATATCGACCGTGGCGCTCTCGCGCGTGTCCTTCTCCAGCACATCGAACGACACGCCATCCGGCGCCAGGCGAATAGCACTGCAATGCAGATCGGCCAGGCCGGAGCGAAGCGAGTAGGTGCGGGTGCGCACCTTGGTCGCCAGCACCAGCGCGGCGGTTTCCTCGTTGTCGAGATTCAGCACCGCGATCTCGGCCTTGTTGACGAACTCCGTGAAGAGCGCCCGCAGCTCGTCCATGCTCTTGTGGTCGAGGGCGATGTTGTTGACGACGGCTATCGTCGGCTCATAGCGCGCGATCGAGCCGTCGCTTTCATCCACTTCAGATACAAACGCGTCGCCCTTACCGACGAGCGCGCTGGCGAACAGCGCGTCGGGCGTGACGAAGTTCTTCATCACGGCGCCGTTCATGACGGTGGGATCATGGCCGGCGCGGTGCAGCATCCAGGCGATCATACCGGTGGTCGTGCTCTTGCCGCTGGTGCCGGCGACACCGATGCGCACCGGCGCCGCGTTGAAGAGCTCGGCCAACAGCTGCGGACGCTTCATATCTTGCGCGCCGACGCGCTTGGCGGCGACGACGTCGGCCACGGTGTCCTCAACAGCCGCCGAGCGCACCAGGATCTGATCGGCGCTGGTGATGCCGGAGCCATCTTGCGGAAAGAGGGCGATGCCCTGGGCTTTCAGATACTCGAATTTCGCCCCCAGGCGTCCTTGATCGAGCGAGCGATCGCTGCCCGCGACCGCCACGCCCTTGCCTCGCAGGATGAGCGCCAACGGCAGCATCCCTGAGCCGCCGACGCCGCTGAAGAAATAGGATTTGGCCTGACTCATTGGCCCCGGTTATGACGAGAAACGCTGATTTTCGGAAGGACGTGAACACAGCATGGCCGCCTCGCTCCGCATTGGCGTTGTCGCGCCCGGCACGCGCATCGAGCCGGAGCTGGCCGCGCGGCTTAAGGCGTTCGCGGCAGACAGTTTTCTCGATCGCGCGCCGGAGATTGTTTTTCACCCGCAATGCTTCGAAAGCGCCGGTCATTTCGCTGGCGACGATGAAACACGGCTCAAGGCGTTCGTGGAGTACGCCAACGATCCCACCCTGGACGCGATTTGGTTCGCGCGCGGCGGCTATGGCGCGTGCAGGATCGCTGAAGCGGCGCTGGCGCAGCTCAATGGCGCCTCGCGTGTCAAAACCTATCTCGGCTACAGCGACAACGGCGCCATCCTCGGCGGGCTCTACGCTCGCGGCTACGAGAACGTGGCGCACGGCCCTATTCCCGTCGACATGACGCGCGCCGGCGGAGAGGGGGCGGTGAAGAGGGCGCTCAACTGGCTCCTCGATCGCGCACCAGAGAGCGTCGAACTCGGCGTAATGTTCGACGCCAAGTGCGCGGCGTTCAACATCACTGTGTTTCAGTCGATGCTCGGCACGTCGCTTGAGCCTGATCTCAGCGGCCATGTGCTGATGCTCGAAGATGTCGGCGAGTACCTCTACCGGCTAGACCGCGCCCTCTTCCAAATCACCTCCTCGGCCAATGTGCGAAGCGTGAAGGGGATAAAGCTCGGCCGCGTGAGCGACGTGCCGGAGAACGACAAGTCCTTCGGCGCCACCGCAGAAGAAATGATGCGCTATTGGTGCGCCAAAGCCGGCATCGCGTATCTCGGCCGCTGCGACATCGGGCATGATGTTGAGAACAAGGTCGTGCCGTTTGGGGCGTTGAAGCGTTGACGCGGACGCTTACCGCTTGAGCGCAAGCGCACCCTCTCCCTCGCGGAGAGGGTGGCCGCGCAGCGGCCGGGTGAGGGGCGTCCGACGCCTAGGCGCCTGAGCAACTGCACGCCCCTCATCCCCTAGCCCCTTCTCCGCAAGGGAGAAGGGGAACGCGCGCAGCCGTCGTAAGCGGCGCGACCCGCTCCATTTCGCTCTCTACTCACTAATCTCCTCCAAAGTGGGAGGACGGGGCGCGCGATCCGCGCTTGGTTTGTGTATGGGGTGCGGCGTTCATCTCTGAACGTCGCCGCGCGCTTCGCGCGCCCCGTTGAGATCTGTGCTCGCCTGGCGTTGGGTTTGCGCTCTTCACGCAGGTGAACCCCAACTCCCGGGCGGCGTGCGGGCCTTGCCTTCGGTCCCGGACCCCGACGCTTCTCGTGTGCGCACTACCTCAAACGCACTCACGCCGGCTGTCTCACGCTTCGATCCCGTCCCTCGCGTTCGTGCGGCTCGGCTAGCCAGTGAACCTCCCGTGCGGGGGACGAGGGCATTATCGCTCGGGTTTGGAGGTGTTGGATAGATTTTGTGAGGGGCGTTGAGTGCGCGCGGGATTTTGGGGTGGAGATGTGGGATAGATTTGCGGTGGCGGCGACGAATCTCGATATCCGTTGATCTCGCTAATCGTACACCGTGCAGATTAGGCGGTTGTTGCCTAGAATGACATTCCGTCGCTCATCGTTTAACCGCGCATCTGGAAAGCGATCATACGCGGCAATCATGATGTTTTCTGTCGTCAGTACATACCGCATTCTGGAAGTGGCAAAGTAATCCGTGGAGAGCGAACCAACCACAGCGAGCCGGCCTGCGCGGTCCATGTACAAGTCCGCTTTCTGATCACTGAGCCTTAGCGGCTGCGTGTTCTCATCGTCGCTACGCAACTGGTTCACCGCTCGGACATCGGCGGCCCTAATCAACGCTTCGCAGGCCTCGGCACTAGGGAGCGCGCTACCAGTTTCGGTGCTCTGACCGCATCCCGCCAACGCGACGAATGCCACAAGTACAGCTACCCCTCTCATCTTCGCCCCCCATCAGCGAGCCTTGTACCAGCACTTGTCGCGTCACTCTTTTTCAGCCCGCTTAGCCTCTAGCCACAGCGCTTCCATGTCGTCCAGCGGCTGGGGGCCGGTGCGGTTGGCTTCGGCTAGCTTGCGC
>CALBST010000097.1 GCA_937967425.1 uncultured Caulobacteraceae bacterium | reverse complement strand
AAGTCCGAGGGCTTCAATATCTACTCGACCGACCTGGGCGAGGAAGGCATCGACCTTGGCAAGCTCTACGATTACGACATCATCGTACTCGATCTGTCGCTGCCCGACATGCACGGCTACGACGTGCTGAAGCAGCTCCGGGTGGCGCGGGTGAACACCCCCATTCTGATCCTCTCGGGCACCGCCGACATCGACACCAAGGTCCGCGGCCTCGGCTACGGCGCCGACGACTACATGACCAAGCCCTTCAACAAGGACGAACTGATCGCGCGGATCAACGCGATCGTCCGCCGCTCGAAGGGCCACGCTCATTCCGTCATCAAAACGGGCGACATCACCGTCAACCTCGACGCCAAGACCGTCGAAGTCACCGGCCAGCGCGTTCACCTGACGGGCAAAGAA
Source organism: uncultured Caulobacteraceae bacterium (assembly GCA_937967425.1). The sequence goes on along the minus strand of CALBST010000097.1, from coordinate 12,851 downwards.
TACCAAATGCTGGAGCTGCTCTCGCTCCGTAAAGGCACCACGCTCACCAAGGAAATGTTCCTGAACCACCTCTATGGCGGCATGGACGAGCCCGAGCTGAAGATCATCGACGTGTTCATCTGCAAGCTGCGCAAGAAGCTGGCGGCCGCCACGGGCGGCGAACACTACATCGAGACGGTCTGGGGCCGCGGCTATGTGCTGCGCGACCCGCAGGAAGCCGGCGCCACGGCGACCGTCACCAGCGGCGTGGCGGCAGCCTAATTCTCCGATTGCACGCGACGCACTGCGTAGCGGCTCGAACTAACGTAACCTCGGGATCGAAAGATCCCGAGGTTCTCGTTTACCATGATCGATCGTCGCAACGTCCTCCGCGCTGGCGCTGCTATTCTAGCCGGCGCCGTTACGCCAGCGCACGCTGACGAAGACGCAGCAGCCGATTTGCGGCGGCTGGTCGTGCGTCTCGCAGAACGCTCGCGGGTGACGCGGCCATTTCTGCTGCGGCGCTTCAATGCATCGCGGCTGAGCCCGCGTGAGCGGGTTCTGTATGAAACGCTGCTGCCGGGCGCTGAAGCGGACGCGGCGTTGACGCGGCGGGCATGGGGCAAAAGCGGCGCTCCCTACCCTGTGACGCATCGCAACGGCAATTGGCGGCGCGCCGCGGAGTTGCGCGAAGAGGATCGCCCGCGCTGGTCGGCGCGTTCGGTCAACCAGGACACCAACGCCATCGCGGCAAGCGCCGATCGCGGCGTCGTGGCGCCGGATTTCGTTATCGACGCCACGTTGCCGGAGTTGCGCGCGGCGGCGCGCCGCGTGGCCGAGGCGAACGTCGCCGATGGCGATACGCTCGCCGCAGCGCTATCGCGGCAAGCAGAAGCGCTGGAAGCACAACGCGCGACCGCAGGCAGCGAACCCGGCGTGTGGCGCCTGCCGGATGGCGAAGCGTTTTATGCGCAGGTGCTGCAGCTTCAGCTCGGCGCGCCGGTGGACGCGCGCGAGGCCCATGAGCGGGCGCGGGCCCGCTGCCTCGAATATCGCAGCGAAGCCGGCCGGCTGTTGCGCACGCAGGGTTACACGCAAGGATCGGTGGCCGAACGGTTGCGGGCCTTCGCGGCGGAGGAGCGCTACCGGATCAGCGATCGCGAGGCCGCCGTCGCCGCGATGAACGCACAACTGCAAAAGGTGCGCGCCCTGCTGCCGCCGGTTTTGGACGTGACGGCGGCGGGCGGCGTACAGGCGCTCGATCCGGCCCGGAGCAATAACGGTACGCGCGGCCAGCGGGTCGGCGCGAACTACCTTGCCGACCTGGAAACAAGGCGTCCGACTTGGTCCCTCGCGAGCGTCGTGCATCACGAACATTCGCCAGGCCACATCTTGCAGAGCCGCTTCAATCGCGGCGTGCCCGACCTGCAACTGCGCTACAGCAGCGGCTATAGCGAAGGCTGGGCCACTTATGCCGAGATGTTAGCCGATGAGATCGGCGCGTTCGAAGGCGATGTGCCGGGGCGCATTGGCTATCTGCAATGGATGATGTTCCGGATGGCGCGCGTCGTCGGCGATACGGGCATGCATGTGATGCGCTGGAATCGCGAGCACACAATCCGGCAGATGTACGAACTGCAGGGCGAGAGCATTTCATTCGTGACGATCGAGGATGACGTAACGCGCTTCGCCGCACAGCCAGGCGCGTTTGCGGCGCAAGGCTTGGCGGCGATGCACCTGATGGACCTTCGCGAACAAACGCGGCGCAGGACCGGCGATCGCTTCACGCTGACGGCATTCCATGAAGCTGCACTGCGCGCGGGTCCACTCTCTCCGCCCGGGCTCGAGCAAGCGATGCGCGCGGCGTTTGAGCTATAGTGCGTCGTGGGTGACGACGCCGCCGGAGACGGTAAGGACGGGCAGCGCCGTAGGGATCGCCCCCGGCTCGGCGGTCATCAGATCGACGGAGAACGCACTGACATCGGCGCGCTTTCCAACTTCGATACCGCCACGCTCGTTCTCGCTGAACGTTGCGAACGCGGGTGCGGCGGTGAACATGCGTAGCGCTTCGGCGCGGGTGACGGCTTGTTCCTGATGCCAGTCGGGACCGGCGAAGCCGCTCAGGTCGTGGCGATAGGTGGCGGCGTAGAATTCAATCAGCGGATCGCCCTTCTCAACCGGCGCATCAGTGCCGCCGGCGATGGTTGCGCCTGAATCCAAGAGAGCGCGCCAGGCATATGCGCCGGCAAGGCGCTGGGGTCCGAGTCGCGCCGGCGCGAAGTGGAGATCGCTGATCGCGTGCGAGGGCTGCATCGAGGCGATGACGCCCTGAGCGGCAAAGCGCGGAATATCTTCGCTGGCGATAACTTGCGCGTGCTCGATGCGGAAGCGCGCCCTGCGGAGCGCTTCGGGATCATCGGCGAATGCATCTCGGTAAGCGTCGAGCACAAGCCGGTTGCCGCGATCGCCGATGGCGTGGGTGGTGATCTGCACGTTCTGTTCGCGCGCACGGCGGATCGTGTCGGCGATCTGTTCCACGGGCGTGACCAGCAGGCCGCTTGAGCTGCGCGCGTCGCTATAGGGCGCGAGCAACGCCGCGCCGCGCGATCCGAGCGCCCCGTCCATATACATCTTGATGCCACGGACTTTGACAGCGCCCTCCCCATAGGGGCCGCTCTGGAGCACAGCTTCACCGTCCTCCGGGGTCAGATAGATATCAGCGCTGAGCGGGAGTTCACCGCTGGCGGCGAACGATTGAAAAAGCTCCGCCTCCGCGCGCGACGTGCTCATATTGTGGACGCCGGTCCAGCCACGCGCGGCATAGATGCGCGCGCCTTGCAACAAAGCTTCGCGCACCATGGCGGGCGTCGGCGGCGGGAACTCGCTCTGAACCAGCCCCATCGCGTTATCGATCAGCATACCTGTGGCGGCGCCGGCGGCGTCGCGTTCGATACTGCCTCCGGAGGGATTTGCGGTGTTCGCGTCGATGCGCGCGAGTTGCAGCGCCGCGGAGTTTACGACCGCCGCGTGACCATCGACGCGTTCGAGGAACACAGGACGATCAGGCACAATCGCATCGAGATCGGCGCGGTTCGGAAAACGGCGCTCAGGCCAGTGCGTCTCAATCCAGCCGCGGCCGTAGATCGGGCCTTCGGCGTGCTGAGCAGCATAGGCGCGCAGGCGTTCCTGCAAGTCAGCGATTGAGGTGACGCCGACAAGATCGAGCGTCAGAGCGGCGGCGCCCACGCCGGTGAGGTGAACGTGCGCGTCAGTGAAACCTGGAAACGCCGCCGCGCCAGCCAGATTGATCTCTCGCGCGCCGCTGGCGTTTGCCCGCGCGTCCGCCAGCGAGCCGACGACGGCGAACACACCGTTGCGAATGCGAATGGCCTCGACGGCCACGTCTGAGACGCCGGTGTAAATCGGGCCGCCATGAATGATCAGATCGGGCGCGGCGCGCGGCGCGCATCCGACCAGAAGCGCGCCGAGAGAGACTTGCGCAAAATGACGGCGGCTCAGTTGCGGCATGACTTCCCCTGCTCACACGGCAAGTGCGCAGGCAGCACAGTTGGGGCGGCGGCGTCAAATCGAGAGTGACCAAGGGACCCGCGGCGCAAGCGGCTTTGGCCGACTTCCTCGCGATGGCGCCGTAGGTCAGACCGGACGCGTCCAGATGAAGAGCGCGCAGAGCGCCAGCACACTCGCGGCGATCGTCAATGTGATCGGGCTCGCGCCGCTCAGCGCGAACAGCGCCAATCCGATGCTCATGCCGAGCGAGGCCAAGATCTTGGCCGGGAGCGCAATCGCGCCCCGCTCACGCCAAGCGCGGACGGGATCACCGATCCACTTGAACGACAACAGCCACGCCTCAAGACGCGGGCTGGCATAGGCAAAGCAAGCAGCGGCGGCGATGAAGAAGACCGTCGATGGCATCAACGGCAACAGCGCACCGATGACGCCAAGCGCAACGCATATGAATCCAAGCAGCGCGGCGAGCGGACGGAGCAAGGGACGGCTGGAAGGCACGGATCAGCTCGCAAAACCAGCGAAGAATGGTGGACCCAAGCGGGATCGAACCGCTGACCTCCTGCATGCCATGCAGGCGCTCTCCCAGCTGAGCTATGGGCCCATCTCGCGTGGCGCCCTGAACAATCTGGGCGCCCCGGTTTTGGGAAGGGCGGAACCTAGGCTCCGGCCTTTCTTAGTTCAAGCACTGAGCCGCTGTTTTAGCGGCTCTCGTCCTCGTCGTCGCCGCCCGGAAGATCCCCGATCTCATCCTCGGGGAACTCCTCCTCGTCTTCGAGCATCGGCACGGAATCGTCATCCGCCGCGTCATCACCGAGATCGGCCTCTTCCTCCGAGAAGCCCTCCGGCAGATCGTCGTCGCCGCCCTTGGAGGTGGTGTCGGAATCGTCATCGTCGTCGCTCACGAGGGGCTCGGCGTCAGCTTCGACATCGATTTCAGAGGTTTCTTCGGACTCCTCGTCCTCATCATCCTCGTCATCATCGTCGCCGCCAGCCTTGGCCTTCTTCTTCGTGTCGAGATCGTCATCGTCATCGTAGGAATCGTTGGCGCTGACGCGCGAGCGGCCGCGCCTGGCGCGGACACCCTCTTCGGAGGGATCAAAGGCGGTGGTGCACTTCGGGCAGACCGCTGGACGGCGGTTCAGATCGTAGAACTTGGCCCCGCAGTTCGGGCAGCTCTGCTTGGCGCCCAAATCAGTCTTGCCCAAACGGCTCTCCATCGGCTCGCGCGGGGTGGCCACCCCATGCGGGGCGCTCGCTTGCCACCATCGGACGCGCCTGTCAAAAGCTTTGTCCCGCCCAGGTTTTTTAGCTTCCGGACAAGAGTTGCCGCCATGCGTCTGAAGGCGCGATTTACCGGACCGCTCACAGGCACTGCCCGCCCTCCGGGGGATAAGTCCATCTCCCACCGGGCGCTCATCATGGGCGCCCTTGCGGAAGGCGAAACCCGAATCGCGTGCCTGCTGGAGGGCGACGACGTTCGCCATACGGCTGAGGCGGTGCGCCAGCTCGGCGCGCGCGTCGAACGGCGCGACGACGGCGCCTGGGTGGTCACCGGCGCCGGCGGGTTCAGCCAGCCGAGCGAGACTATCGATTGTGGTAATTCCGGCACCGGCGCGCGGCTGCTCATCGGGGCGGCCGCCTCCTATAAATTGAGTGCGCGCTTCGATGGCGACCAATCGCTCCGCAAGCGGCCGATGAACCGGATCATTGCCCCGCTCTCGCAGATGGGCGCGCGCTTCGATGCGAAGCAAAATTGCCTGCCGCTGATCGTGCACGGCGGAGCGCTGAAAGGCATTACTTATCGCTCGCCGGTTTCTTCAGCGCAGGTGAAGTCGGCGGTGCTGTTGGCGGGATTGAACGCCGAGGGAGAGACGGTGCTGATCGAGCCGGAGCGCTCACGCGATCACACCGAGCGTATGCTGCGCGTGTTCGGGGCTGACATCGACGCCGTTGAAGTCGACGGTGCGCTGCATCCGCGGGTGCGGCCAAGCAAGCTCAAGGGCGTGCCGATTTATGTGCCGGGCGACCCCTCTTCCGCAGCGTTCCCGGTGGCGGCGGCGCTTATCGTGCCGAAGTCGGAAGTGCGCGTCGAAGACATGCTGGTGAACCCGTTGCGGCTTGGCTTCTTCGAGACGCTGCTCGAGATGGGCGCCAACATCGCTTACGAAGAGACGCGTGACCCGATCGGCGAGCCGATCGCCAACTTCGTTGTCAAAGCCTCCAAACTGCACGGCGCGACGCCGCCGGCGCGACGCGCGCCGGCGATGATCGATGAGTTTCCGATTCTGGCGGCGGTGGCGGCTTTCGCTGACGGGGAGACACGCATAACCGGCGCGGCGGAGCTACGGGTGAAGGAAAGCGACCGCATCACGCTAATGGTGGAAGGCCTGCGCGCATGTGGCGTTGAAGCGGAGGAGTTGCCGGACGGGTTGGTGGTCAACGGGCGCGGGCCAAAAAGCGTGCGCGGCGGCGCCGAAATCCGCACGCTCGGCGATCACCGCATCGCCATGTCGTTCCTGGTGCTGGGTCTAGCTTCGAAAGAGCCGGTTACGGTTGATGACGCCGACATGATCGCGACGTCGTTCCCCGGCTTCGCGGCGTTCATGCAGAGGCTTGGCGCCGACATTACATTGCTCTGAGCGCAATTAACCAGCGTTTCACCAAGCTCTTAACGCGCTCCGTTAACAGCAATTGTGCATGGTGCCCCAAAATAAAGGTGTGGGGCTATGCGTGCACTTAACCTGCGCGCGCTCATTGCGAGCGTGTGCGCGGTCTGCGTTGTGGGAAATGCTGAGGCTCAGCAGCAAGCGGCGCAAGACACGAATTGGATTGTGCGCGGCGAAGCCCTTGCCCGTCGCATCGAGGCCGGCAATCTCATCATCACCGACGATGTGAAGCGTCAGCGTGCGCTGACGGCGCAATCGCTCGGAGGCGAAGCGCGCCTGATGGTGCTCTACGATATGGCCGCCGATGATTATGTGGCTTCTGATGCGGAGGCGGCGGCCGCCTCGCTGGCCACCTTGGAACAGGAGGCGCGTCTGCAGGGCAATGCGCGCTTCACGGCGATGGCCGGTGTCCTGCGCGCCTACGCCCCGGCCCTTGACGGCGACTACGTCGCCGCGCGCTCCAACCTGGCGGCGCTGTTGGCGAATGTCACCGACCCGTATGTCCGCGCCGCGGGCGAGCGGTTGCGCGCCTATGCCCTGACTGATCTCGGCATGTTCGGGAACTCATTGGAGGCGGCTCGCGCGGGCCTCTTACATCTTCCGGACACGCCGGAAACACGGGCGCTGCGCTCAGGCCTGCATGATGCGATGGCCTACAATTCGGTGCGTGTCGGCGATTATGAGACCGCCCTGTTTCACCTTGAGCGCACCGTCGAACTGGACCATCAGGCGGGCCGGCCGATAGATGGCTCCGTCATCATCAACAATATCGCTGGCATGTTTGCTCAGGCTGGCGCCACGGACGAATCCATCCGCCTCGCCCGCATCCACCGCAACGTCGCGGGCGACGATCCGACTCAACAGTTCTTTACCGGCATGCTGTGCGCGCGCGTACACTTTCTCGCTGGCGACTACGGTGCGGCGCTTCACTGCGCTAACGAGGCCCGTCAGTTCGAAGGCGCGCCGGTGGAGTACCTGGCGCGCCTGTTGGTGTACCGCGTTCACGCCCTCGCGCGGCTTGGGCAGGCGGCGGAAGCGCGCGCGGCAATGCAAGAGCTTCGGCGCATGGCGGCAGAGCGCGGCGACCCCGGCCTGACCGAGCGCCTGGACTTGATCGAGCCCGAAGTTCTCAACGCGGAAGGCCGTTACGCCGAGGCATTTGCCGCCATGTTGCGGGCGCATGAAGCAGCGGACCGCCTGCAAATGACGCGCTTCAACGCCGGCGTGCGCGAGTTGCGCGCGACCATGGAGAGCGAAGTAGCGCAGGCAGAAGCGCGCGCCGAGGCGCAAGCGATCCAAAGCGAGCTGCAAGCGCAAACGCTGAAAATGATGACCCTGGCCATGGTGTTGGCCGGCGGGTGCGTCGTCGGCTTGTTGGTGATCGCGTTCTTGATCTATCGCAGCCGCCGGCAAATGCTGCGCGCCGTGGGCCGCGCGGAGGAAGTTCTTGCCCGCCGCGGCGCGGATACGCCGGCAAATGATGGCGGCAAGCGCCAAGGTCCGACACAGCGCCTCGCGCATATCCTGGACGAAATCGAACGCCGCGACGTCGAACTCAAACGGGCCTTCCAGGAGCTTGAATCGGCGCGCGCAACGGCTGAGCAAGCTAATGTCGCCAAATCGCAATTCCTCGCGACAATGAGTCATGAGCTGCGGACGCCGCTGAACGCGATCATCGGCTATGGCGAATTGCTGATGGAGAACGCCGACGAGCGAGGCGACCAGCAAGATCGCGACGATCTGACCCGCATTCACGGCGCGGCGCATCGCCTGCTGGCGATGATCAACGACGTGCTCGATCTCTCGAAGATCGAGGCTGGCGCGGCGATCGTTTCGACGGACAATGTCGATCTCGACGCGGTGATCGCCGAAACGGTGGCGACGGTGAAGCCGGCGGCGGCGGCGAACGGCACGACAATCACGGTTGAGGCCGAACCTTGCCTTGGCATGCTGGAGACGGATGGATTCAAGCTCAGCCAATGCTTGCTGAACTTGATGTCGAACGCGGCGAAGTTCACGAAGGACGGCCAGATCAAATTGGTGGCGCAGCGCGATCAGGAATGGGTGACGTTCCATGTCATCGACACTGGCATCGGAATCTCGCCAGATGCCCAGACACGCCTGTTCCAGCCTTTTGTCCAAGCCGACGCGACCACCACACGCGCCTACGGCGGCACTGGCCTTGGGCTGGCGATCACGCGGCGCTTGGCGCGTTTGCTGGGCGGCGACGTGACGCTGAAGAGCGCGGTTGGTCAGGGCTCGGCGTTCACGCTTCGCGTGCCGGCGCGCGCACCGTTGGAGCTTACGGTCCCCGCCAACGACGCGCCCGCGCGCGACGCCGCTTAAGCTAAGGAGCCGGCGATGCTTCGTCTTCGCGTGGTTGATTTCGCGCGAGGATGGAGGTGGCGGCCAGATCGCCGGTGACGTTGCCGAGCGTGCGGAAGATGTCGGGGATTACTTCGACAGCGATGAGAATGCCAAGAACCTCGGTCGGCACGCCGAGCGCCAAGCAGATCGGCGCGATCGAGGCGATGAACGATATCTGCCCCGGCAAGCCCACGGCGGCGATGCTGACGGCATAAGCCACGATCACCGCACCTAGAATCTGCACGAAGCTGGGCTCGAGCCCGTAGAGGTGCGCCACGAAGAAGCAAACCGCGAGATTGGCCACCGGACTGGTGAAGCGGAACACCGCCACCGCGAGAGGCAACGTAACGTCGGCAATGCGGGGCGGAATCTGTAAACCGCGCAACGCTGCTTCGAGCATGGCAGGCAGCGAGGCCAGCGAAGATTGCGTCGAGGCGGCGATAGCCCAGACGGGCGTCGCGGCGGAGGTAAAGCGCGCGATCGGCTGGCCGCCCCAGGTGACGGCGATGAGCCAAGCGATGAAGGTCGAGCCCGCGGTCACACCGGTGACGATGACGACATACTGAGCGAGCGTGCCGGCGGCGGAGAAACCGGCGTGGAGCCCTACGCCCAGCGCCAAGGCGAACACGCCGAACGGGCCCGCCAAGAGCACCCAATGCACAATCACGATCATCGCTTCCGAAACCGCGCGGAAGAAGTTGACGATCTGGGCTCGCGCCTCCGGCTTCAACGTCGCGGCGGCGAAGCCGAAGAAAATCGAAAACACGACCAGCGCCAGCATGCCGTCCTCGGCGGCGGCTTTCACCGGATTGTAGGGCGCGAGGCTTTGAAGCCAGGCGACGAAACTGGGTGGTTCGGTGATGGTGACGGCTTCATCGCCAACACCGGCGATAAAGGCGTCCGCCGCTGCGCGATCAAGCGGCCAAATCGCCAGCCAACCATTGGTCACGAGCACGCTGTAGGTAGCGGCGAAGAACAACAGCAGCGTGAACAAGCCAATGGCGCGGGCGACGAGGCCGCCGGTCTTTGCCGTATCCGCGACCGAGGCGATCGCGGTGATGAGCAACGATACAACCAGCGGCACCACGGTCATGCGCAGAGTGTTGAGCCAGAGGCCGCCGAAGGCGCTGGCAATATCGGCGGCCTCTGTGAGCTGCGGCGCGCTGCTGCGAATGAGCGCGCCGACGGCAAGGCCGGCGACAAGAGCCAGCAGAACGAAAATGGAAATGGCTTTCACGCGTAACCTCGGGGAGTGGCGCGTGGTCGTAGCCGATGCTGTAGCGCAGCGCTACTCCGCCGCGACGGCCTCACGTGGCGCCGCGGGCTTCTGCGCCGCGACCGGCTTCTTCTTGAACTCAAGCACGCCGTCTTCGATGCGGCCGTAGCGTAGATCCATGATGTCGTGGCCGTACGATTGGTTTTGCTTCCAGGGCGCCTTGCTCGTTTGCTTCGGCAGCAGATGATTGGCGCGCTGGAAGTAGCCGGATGAGAAATCGGCGAACGGCTTCTCTTCGTGCGGCCCCTCGCCTAGGCGCGGCGTGGCGGAGCCGAGGCCATACATATCCATGTAATTGATCAGACGGCAGGCGTATTCGTTGATGAGATCCGCGCGAAGCGTCCACGAAGCGTTGGTGTAGCCAAACACGAAAGCCATATTCGGCACGTCCGAGAACATAGCTCCCTTATACGTGTAGCACTGGCCGGGCTCTATCTTCTTGCCGTCGACAAAGATCTCGGCCCCGCCAAGCATACGAAGATTGAGGCCCGTCGCGGTGACGATAATGTCCGCCTCAAGCTCCTTGCCCGATTTGAGCTTGATCCCTTTTTCCGTGAAGCGCTCGATGTGGTCGGTTTCGATCGAGGCTTTGCCTTCCTTGATCGCGATGAACATGTCGTTGTCCGGCACGAGGCAGAGCCGCTGCTCCCAAGGATTGTAGGGCGGCGTAAAGTGCGTTTCGATATCGAAATCGGGGCCAAGCTGCTCGCGGACTAGGCCAAGCAAACGCTCACGCGTTTTCGCCGGCCGGTTGCGCGCGAGGCGGAAGAAAATCTGCTGGAAAATAATCTTCCTCAGGCGCGTGAGGTCATATGCGAAGTGGCGCGGCAGATTTTTGCGGCCCCAGTTCGCGAGCTTATCCTCGGCTGGCAATGAAACCATGTAGGTTGGCGTGCGCTGGAGCATCGTGACGTGCGCGGCTTTGTCGGTCATCGACGGCACAAGCGTGACGGCGGTCGCGCCGGAGCCAATCACAACAACGCGCTTGCCGGTGTAGTCGAGATCTTCGGGCCAATGCTGCGGGTGGATGATCTGACCTTTGAAGGAGTCAGTCCCCTCCCACTTCGGCAGATAGCCTTCCTCGTAATTGTAGTAGCCCGCGCAGACGTGGAAGAAGTTGCAGGTGTAGCGCTTGGTCTGGCCTTCGTGCTCCGCTTCGACCGTCCAGAGCGCGTCGTCTGACGACCAGCTCGCGCGCACGACGCGGTGCTTGAAGCGGATGTGCTTGTCGATGCCGTATTCAGCGGCGGTCTCATGGACGTATTTCCAGATCGAGGGTCCATCGGCGATGGCCTTCTCTTCCGTCCACGGTTTGAACGAATAGCCGAGGGTGAACATGTCGCTATCCGAGCGGATGCCCGGATAGCGAAAGAGATCCCAGGTGCCGCCCATGTCGGCGCGGTTCTCCAGGATGACGTAGCTCTTGTTCGGACAATCGCGCTGCAGGAAGTAGCCCGCGCCGATGCCGGAGATGCCCGCGCCCACGACCACGACGTCGAAATGCTCTGTGCTCATGGGATTGAATCCCGCGCCGAAGTTGACGCGATGTCAAGATGCACGCGGCGGAAGGTTCGGGCCCGAGGCGCGCGCGGACCATCGCTGCGGGTTAAGAACAGCAGCTTCACCGCGTGAGCAGCGGCTGGCCTTGGCGCGGGCCTCTGCTAGACAGCGCCCATGATAATCGCGGTCGATGGGCCGACAGCCTCTGGAAAAGGCACTGTCGCGAAGGCCTTAGCTGAGCATTACGGATTGAAGCGGCTCGACACCGGCTCGCTCTATCGCGCCGTTGGCTTGGCTGTGCTCGACGCCGGTGGCGATCCCTCGGATGTGAACGCCGCGGTCGCCGCGGCGGAGGCGTTGGACCTTGGCGCCATCGATGAGAACCGCATCCGCTCAAGCGCCGCCGGGCTTGCCGCATCGAAGGTCGCGGTGATCCCCGAGGTGCGCGCGGTGCTTCGCCGGGCGCAACAAGTGTTCGCCAACGATCCGAAAGGCGCAGTGCTTGATGGCCGAGACATCGGCACGGTGATTTGCCCCAACGCTGACGTGAAGCTTTTCGTCACCGCTTCGCTGGAGGAGCGGACGCGCCGGCGGCTCGCCGAGCTTCGCGCCAGGGGCGAGCAGATCGGCTTTGAGGAATTACAGGCCCAGATCGCCGAGCGCGATCAGCGGGATATGAGCCGGAAGGATTCCCCACTCTACCAGGCCCCGGACGCGGTCGCCGTGGATACGACCGGCCTGTCCATCGCGGAAACCGCCAGGATCGTCATCGGCGTCGTCGATGCGGCCATGGCCCGAAAGAGCTGATTTTAGGGTCGATCCTCGCTTGTGGGTGAGGACCTCACTATCTATAGAGAGCCCGCGTTCCCGAGGGTCAGCTGGCCCCGGGCCGCTTGGCGTTACCTAAGCCAAATCTAAGGACGGCCCCATTGGGGGGCCGAGACCGCCGGATCCAACCGGTTGGCCCTTATCAATGTTGGAGTTGAATACGTAATGGCGTCTGAAACGCAAAACCCATCCTTGAACCCCACGCGCGACGATTTCGCCGCGATGCTCGATCAGAGCCTGGGCTCCAAGGGTATGATTGAAGGCCGCGTGATGCCGGCCACCGTGGTTGCGATCGAACACGATTTCGTCGTTGTCGATATTGGCCTCAAGACCGAAGGCCGAATCCCGCTCCGTGAATTCCTCGTCGACGACGGCGCCGGCCAACCGAAGCCGGGCGACATCGTCGAAGTTTATCTCGACCGTATCGAAAACGCGCTCGGTGACGCTGTCATCAGCCGCGAGAAGGCGCGCCGCGAAGAAGCCTGGACGCGGCTCGAGAAGTCGTTCGCTGCGCAAGAAGCCGTCAACGGTGCGCTCGTCGGCCGCGTGAAGGGCGGCTTCACTGTCGACCTCGGCGGCGCCAACGCGTTCCTTCCGGGTTCGCAAGTGGACATCCGTCCGGTTCGCGACGTCGGCCCGCTGATGAACATCGTGCAGCCGTTCGCGATCCTGAAGATGGACCGCCAGCGCGGCAACATCGTCGTCTC
>CALBST010000096.1 GCA_937967425.1 uncultured Caulobacteraceae bacterium | reverse complement strand
AGCGCCACGTCGATCTTTCCGATTTCACCGAAACCGCGCGGCGCAGCTGGAACACAAGCTAGCGCGGCCACTTCGGCGCGTCAGGATAGGCGTCAACCACGTCCCCCAAAGCCTCGCGCAATGGGCCCAGCCACGATTCGTACGCCTTCCACGACTCCAATCCCTTCGCGCTGATTGGCTGACGCACCTGTTCGGAGCTCGCCGTTCGCACTGCGCGATCGGTTTCATGCGGGCTGAGGCACGCCTCCTCGAACGGCAGCCCGCAATAGTCCAGCAGCGCGCGGATATGCGGCTCCGGATCGCGCACCAAATCCTCGTGGATCACACGATGCACCCGCCCCGGCAGCACGCGATCATAATGCGCCATCAAGCGAACATAGTCGCGGTAATAGCGGCCCAGTTCAGTGAGATCGTAGGTGTAATGCTGCCCCATGGCGAAATGCTGTTTGAAGCAAGACCAGCCACACGCCATCGGATGACGGCGCGCATCGATGATTTTTGCGTTCGGCAAAATCGCATGAATCAATCCGACATGGCGAAAGTCGTTCGGCATCTTGTTGATAAAGAGCGGCTTGCCGAGCTTGCGCTGAATGCGGGTGGTGCGGAGGTAAGTCTCGCCGCGTGCTTTGCGCCCTTCGGCGTCAAGCTTGGCAAACGCGTCGAGATAGGGGGCGTCTTCGGTCGGCGAATCGTTGAGCGCGTAAGCAATGGCGTTGAGATCGCCTAGCTCCATCGTGCCTTCGACCATCGAGTGTGACGCCAGGATCTGTTCCACCAAAGTGGAGCCTGCGCGCGGCAGACCGACAATAAAAATTGCGTCCGGCGCCTCACAGCCGCCAGGGCGCTCGGCGAAAAACTCCGGCGTCAGCAATTTCTCGCTGGCGTCAACCAATGCGGTGAGACGCGAGGCGTCATAATCGATGCTGGAGCGATAGAGCGCAGCGCCTTCGCTATAGCGGGCAAACGCCTCGTCTGGGCGCTTCGCGTCTTCATGAGCCTTGCCGAGCGCATAGAGCAGATTGACGCGATCGTTCACCGAAATGTCTTCGCGGCGCAACTGCGCTTCCATTTGCGCCATCTCGGCGTCGCTGAACCGGAACGTCTTCAGATTGGCCAAGCTGAAATACGAGACGCCAAGCCCCGGCTCGATCGCAATACTCCGGCGATAGGCCGCGATACCCTCTTCCTGGCGCCCCACCGTTTTCAGCGCATGCCCGTAACTCATCCAGGTGCCGGCATGCTTGGGCGTGTCACGCAGCAATTTTTCGTAGAGCGGAAGCACCTGATCGTAGTCGCCGAGCGCACTCAGAATGGCGGCTTTCAAGCGGCGCGAACCTTCGTTGTTAGGCTCAACCCGAAGCAGATAATCAGCTTCGGCATTGGCCTCCTCCAGGCGCCCGAGCCCCATCAGCAGCTGCCCGAGGCTATGACGCGCGTATCCGAAATTCGGCGCCAACGCGAGCACGCGCCGGAGCGTCGCTTCAGCGTCATGCGAACGGCCAGCTCTGGCTTGCGCTTCCGACAGCAAGCGCAAAGCCGAGACATCGGTCGGCCATTGCCGCAAATGGCTCTCAAGCAACGCCTCGGCCTTTTGAGCATCATTCACTTTCAACGCTTCAATGGCCGGCGCAAGACGTGGCTCGGGCGGCGCCAAGGCGTGCCGGGCATAGGCCGCCTGCGCGCCGGCGACATCGCCCGCGAGTGCGAGCTGGTCAGCCAGTTCACGCCAGATGGTCGGATGCCCGGGATTGAGTTCGGCCGCCCGCTGCAGCGCGATGGACGCAGCCAAGGGTTCGCTCAACTCTCCCAGCACCACGCCGAGCTGGCGTTGTGCGCCGAACCATTGCGGGCGAGCTTGCACTTGCGCCTGAGCGAACTTCCGCGCGTCGGCGAGTTTCGATTGGCGGCGCAGAGCTTCGCTCAACACCAATTGCGCATCGTCGTTGCGAGGGTCGGTCTGCAACGCCGCGCGGAGCAGCGTTTCCGCTTGCGCCGGGTCAGCGTTCATGACTTTGAGCGCTTGCGATACAAGCGCGTTGGCGGCGGCACTCATAAGTTTAACGTTTCATCGCTGAGCTACGGCGGCAGCGCGAGACGCCAACGGTTCCAGCTTCGGCATCACCGCCATGATCTCAGCTTCCCGAACGCGCCACTTTCCCTCTTCTGGTTTGGAAACCGTATGGCGCGCCAGCGGCAGACCAACACCGAGCTTGCGGTCCCACTCCAAATCCATCGCAGCGCACAGCCGGCGAATTTCTTCGTCCGGGTTTGCGATGAGCGCATCATAGCGGGCGACGGCCCAGCGTTCCGTCGGGATCGCTTCGAGGTCCGCCAACAGAATCTCGGTCGTGGTCGCCCATTGCGCGGCGACGACTTCATTCAACGGCAATTGCCCCAAATCCTTCCAGCCGGGGGTCAGCAGCAGCGACCACGCCCGTTTTCCCGTCCAGCCCGGCAGTGTCGGATAAGTCCTGAACCGGCCGGATTCCCATGCCTCCATCATCGACGCCAAGACTTCGCGCGGATCGCGGTAAAGATAAATGAAGCGCGCTTCCGGGAACGCGGCGCGCAAAAGCGGAATGCGCAAGGAGTTTTTCGGCGTTTTCTCGAGCATGCGAATTCTGCCATCGCCGGGCGGGCGCCCGTCGCGATCACGCAGAGATTCGAGAAACCGCATACGCAAGACGTTAACCGGCGCCGGCAGCGCATGCTCGACGCCGAGCCGGTTCGAGGCAAATTTCTGCGCCGCAAGATTATAAGCGGGGATCCCCTCTATGATGTTGTGACTTTCGCCGCCGACGGTGTAGAGCCCCGGCGCCTGCGACAGCGTCTCGAACAAAACCGACGAGCCTGAGCGTGGCGGGTTGACGATGAAGATTGGCCTGTCGAACTTCGGATCAGGTTCGCTCGGTAAGACCGCCAGCGTAGGGCCCCGCCCCTCGCTTGGCGCAGCGCCGGGGTCTTCGCGTACTTCGCCGATGTTGAAGTTCCGCGGCGTATCGGCGAGCGCGCTCGACAAAACCAGATACGACAGCGGGCTCATGAACGTTGCGCGATTACGCAAGCGAATGGTGTGCGCTTGAGCGGCTTTGAGGTCGTCGGTGAATTGGTTGAGCGCTTTGCGATAGCGCGGCCAGCCTTCGCGGGATTCGCCGTAGATCGACCAAAGCGAGCGCCAAATGTGCAAGAACCGCACGACCGCTTGCCGGACGGGACCGAGCGCGGGCTGATTGGGCTCGGCTTCGTTCAACAAGAAGGTGATGTGATCGCTAACCTCCCACGGACTCATCACCGAGGGCGAGTTGACGCTCTCAAGGTCCAGTTCGTCGATCGCCGTATTGCTGGGCGCGATCCTCTCGGCGCTCCAATTCGGCGGCGCAGGAAAGCCAATGGCGCGGCCACGCGCGGCAAGATCCCAGAAGCGTTCGCCGCCGACCGTGTCCGCCACCAAATGGATGCGGAATCGCTCATCGTTATTCTCGACCCGGTGCAAGCTCCATGTATCGAAGATCCAGCACTCGCCAGCGGCCATGTTGATCTCTTGATCGCCGCAGTGAAAGCGCACGCTGGGCTGGGTGACGATGGGCACGTGCACGCGCATCCGGTCGCGCCAGTAATAATTGACATCGACGTGCGAGTTCACGTCGGCGTGCGGCCCCAGCCGCATCAAGCGAGTCCGGCCCCAGGCGGCGCCAAGACTGGCCAGAACGTCGATCAGATACGGGCACTGCTTCAAATGCACGGTCGGCCGCATCGGGCCCTCGAAGCTTTCATCCGCGGGCTCTCCATGGGCGGCGATCAGCGGAATGAAATCGTTGCCCTGAAATCCCTCCGGGTGCGGCCGCCACGCGTCGTCGCCCAACGTCCCGATCTCCTGGCGCAGGCGCTCGACGTCGTAGAGCACGGGCAATTGTATGAAGCGGGCATTCAGTTTCATCGAAATCCTCGGGCTCGGATTACCCCGCGCCCCAAGAACAGGGCAAGGCCGAATGCCCGTGAGGCGCTGCGACTTCGCAACAGGACGCCTCTGAGTAGCAAACGCGCCCTCGCCTTCGCGAGAGCGCGTTACGCAGAGCCAGGACTTGACCTAAATCGTCTTCGCCAAAGCTTCGAGCTGGCGCGCGGTTTGGCCCCAG
>CALBST010000095.1 GCA_937967425.1 uncultured Caulobacteraceae bacterium | reverse complement strand
GTAGCCTTGGGCGTTGCGGCGTTGGCCTTGCCAACTTTTGCGTTCGCGCAAGATCCTTCGACGCGGACCGATCTCACGATCGTCGGCGCCGTCAGCACCGACCGCCTCGAACAGATCGCCGATGCGAACGCGACGTCCGTCGCGGAAATGCCGGTTGTCTACGAGGACGAAGCGGAAACCGCGAACGCGGATGCATCAGCGACGGACTCGACGGCGGACGCCGCGGCAGAAGCCGAATAGATCGGCCGTCTACTTGATAGCGGCGGCGATCTCACGGTCGCCGCCGCTATTCTTCAGCCGCCGGCGCGGACGCGAACCTCGGCCATGGTGTCGAGATGGAGCAAACTCGCCAGCTGGCCGGCAGCAGCGATCGAGCGCGGATCGCCGTCGCCGATCGTCAGTGCGATGTGTGTGCTATCGAACTCACGCAGAGACAGATCGAAGCTCTGCCAGCGGCCATCGACATACGCCACGACCCAACTATGCGGAATGAAGGCGTTGCTGACGCCGTGATAGCTTTCGCGCGAATACGAGACGCCGCTGGCGACGCGTGTCGGAATGCCCGCCGCGCGTCCGAGCGCCGCCAAAAGCACAGCCGCTTCCGTGCAATCGCCTCTGCGCCGCTCGATTGTGTCGAGCGCCGAATAGTGACCGTTGAAATCGGCATCTTCGAGATAAGGGATTCCGCGCTCCAGCAAGAGCTCCATCTTGCGCGCGTCGGAGACGTTGTAGCCCCGAATGGCTGCCGCCATTGCCTGTAAGCGTGGATGATCGCTTTGTAGCCAGGTTGTCGACCGTAGCGCCGCCGCGAGCGTTTCCGGATCTGTCGGCAGGCCAGGCCCGCAGGTGTTGCAGATGTCGAGCGTGATGAAGCCGTTCTCGACGCGGGCGCGCTGTTCGCCGGTCTGCGGCAGGGGGAACGTCACACCGTCACGAAACGCATAGCGATAGCGAATATGGCCGCGCCGCGCGTCCTGGGAAATACGAAACGGCGCGCGCTGCGCCATGTTTGGGATCACTTGGTACGGTGGATGACGGCGCTCGGCGGTTTCACGATCGGTGAGGCGCACGCGGAAGGTTTCGCCGAACATCGGCTGCGCCACTTCCAGCAAGCGCCCGTTCTGCAGAACGATGCGCGACACGCCGCGCAAGTCCTGCCCTTCATAGCGCCAACGCATCGCGGTCAGCCGCCCCTCCGCATCAGGCGCGCCTGTCGCCTCAACAACGATCCGTTCCACGGCGAGCGCATCGCTATCAAAGTTCATGAACTCAAGGCGCGGCGTTTCTTGGGGCGACCAGCTCTGCAAGAGCGCGTCGCCATCATCGAACCGCACATCCGCCGGCAAAGAGATCGTTTCACGTCCGCTGCCAGTGGCCGTTTCACGCACCACATCAACACGATCGGCGCCAATGCTCGCTGTGGTGCGGCTCCAGAAGCGCCCTGTACGCGCCGTGGATTCGATCGAAAACACCCGGCCTGACGCATCTTCGCGTACGATTGTCCGCGCGCGAGTGCGGTTGGCGGGGCCGCCGCGCTCCCTGAGATAAATCTGCTGACTCTCGATTAAGTCACGACCATCAGCGCGGGCTTCCACCTCGAGCGAAACATGCCCAAGCTTCGCGCCGCTATCGGCGACGATCGTGTACCAGGTGGTGTGATTGTTCGCCGCCGCCGGCGTCGCCGCCAGCGCCACCGCGCACAGAAATGCCGCCGCACGTCTCACGCAGCAAGGCTATCGTGATTGCGAGATCGCACGCGCTCACGAGTACGCGAGCAAAGGCGCCATCACGCCAAATTGAGCCGCCGCGTGATCCCGATATTGGCGAGAAAGCTCTCGTCATGGCTGACGACGAGCAAGGCGCCATCGTAGGCGCGCAAGCCTGCCTCAACGACCTCGATCGAGTCGATATCGAGGTGGTTGGTCGGCTCGTCTAGAATGAGGAGCGGCGGCGGCGCGACGCCGCCGAGAACGCAGGCGAGGCCAGCACGCAACATCTGTCCGCCGCTCAACGTTCCCGTAACTTGTAGCGCGGCGCCGGCGCGAAACATGAAGCGCGCGAGGGCGGCGCGACAGGCGTTCTCATCCGCGCCCGGATTGAGACGAAGGAAGTTCTCGCGGATCGTCAGCGCGGGATCGAGGATGCTGACGCGCTGATCGAGCATAGCGAAATCCGTGAACAGACCAACGCTGCCCTTCCACGGCGCCAGTGCGCCCGTTAGAACCGCCAGCACGGTGGTCTTGCCGCACCCGTTTGGGCCAACAATGCCCACGCGTTCGGACCCGACAATCGAGAACGAGAGTCCGTCGATCACCGGACGGCCCGGCTCATAACCGGCCGTCACATTCTCCACTCTCACAACAACTTTTTGCGCCGCCAAGCCAGTGGCCGGCAGCGAAACCACGAACGGCTGCAGCACCTCGATCCGCTCGCGCGCCGCGGCGGCGTCCAAAAGCGCATCTTCCCGCTGCCGTTCAGCGAGACGGGACAAACTCGCGCTCGTCTCCTGCGCTTGCCGCTTCATGCCGCCAAGAATGATCTTCGGCATGTCGCCACGTGCGGCCTTGCGTTTCCCCGCGCTATCCTTGCGCGCTTTGCGCTCTGTCATCATCTGCGCAGTCCGCGCCACATCCGCGACACGCTTCTCGGCGTCCGCGAGGTCACGCTCGGCGGCGGCCAGCTCCAATGCCTTGCGCTCGCGATAGGCGCTCCAGTTGCCGCCGTAGCGGCGCACGCTGAGCGATGTCATTTCGACGATTGCATCCATCGTGTCGAGCAGCTCGCGATCGTGGCTTACGACAATGGCGCCGGCACGCCAGGTTGAGAGCAGATCAATCACAGCGGCGCGCCCATCGCGGTCGAGATTGTTGGTCGGTTCGTCGAGGATGACGAAATCCGGCGCCGCAAACACCAGCGCCGCCAGCGCCGCGCGCGTGCGCTGTCCGCCGGAGAGCGCCGCGAGCTTGGCATCGGCCGCGCCTTCAAGGCCAAATTGCGCCAGCGCCGCTTCGAGGCGCGCCTCCAGTGTCCAATCCGCGCTGGCGAGTTCTTCCGCTCTTGCTTCGCCACGCGCGGCGCGTTCGAGCAGCGCGAGCGGCGCTGCGGCGCCGAACAGATCGGCGATCGTCTCGTCCGGCGCGACCTGCACCATCTGTCGCAACACGGCGACGCGGCCCTTCACGGCCACGGCGCCGCTGCGCGGCTCCAGGTCGCCGGCGACGATCTTCAGCAACGTGGATTTGCCCACGCCGTTGCGGCCGACGAGCCCTGCCCGCTCGGCGCCGAAGGTTAGATCGAGACCGGAGAAGAGCTCGCGCCCATCAGGCGTGGCCCAACTCAAGTTGGAAAGCGTAATTGTAGCGGGCATGCGGACGCACTTCTCTCAGAGCCAAAACGAACGGTTTGCTCAGAGAATTTCCATCGCCGCACGTATTCCTGCTGGTTGTTGAGAAGCGCAAAGTAATGAAGCCGCGCCCTGTTTCAAGGCGCGACTTCGAATTTCACTCGTTGTTCCGTCCTTAGAACCGCACCGGCATCGAGTTCGGCTTCACGCCGCTCTTTTCAGGCGGAACGAAATCCGGCCAGGCCTTGTCCTTGTCCGATATTTCGCTGACCGGTAGCGGCCACTTCAGACCGAACGCCGGATCGTCATGGCGATAGCCGCCGTTCGAATCCGGCACATACATCGCCGAGCAGAGATAGCTCACCTGCGTGTCGTCCATCAGCGTCTGATAGCCGTGAGCGAAGCCGCGCGGGACGTACAATTGGCGGCCGTTCTCGAACGAGAGGTCGAAGCCTTCCCACTTCAGGTAGGTGCTCGAATGCGGGCGCATGTCGATGATGATGTCGTGCACCGCGCCTTGCAGCGCGCGCACGACCTTCACTTCGTAATGCGGATCCACTTGGAAGTGCATGCCGCGAACGGTGCCCTTCTTCTTCGAGTAGCCGGTGTTGTGCTGCGGGTAGCTGACCTCGAGATTATTCTCGGCGAATTCCTTCATGCAGAAGGAACGGCCGAACCAACCGCGATTGTCGCCAAAGGGCGTCATCTCAATGAGAACGACGTCCTGCAGACTGGTCTTGTGAAATTTCATTGGGCGGCGACCGCTTCCGCACCCGGACGCAGCTCATTGGTGAGCAGATCGTCGGCGAGCAGCTTTTTGATGTGCTTGATGCGGTTGTAACGCGTGCCTTCGAACTCCTCGACCGTGATGCCGCTCTTCTTGTAGGCGGCGTAGAGTTGCTCGGCGCCCTTAACCGCATCCCATTGCGGCTGGAAGCCCGGCAGCGTCTTCTTGATCTTCTCGAAGCTCACGCGATACGAGCGCGGATCGGGGCCGGCTTCGCTGGTAAGCTCGATCGTCGTGTTCGGCACGATGTCGCGCACGATCTCGGCGATCTGGCGGACGGTGTAGTTGTGCGCCGTTTGGCCGACGTTGAAGGCTTCGCCGCGAACCAGGTCGGCCGGGGCTTCCAGCGCGGCGATGAAGGCGCGCGAGATGTCTTCGATGTGGACGATCGGGCGGATAGGCGTGCCGTCCGACTTCAGGAGGATCACGCCCTTGGTCATGCCCCAGGCGACGAGGTTGTTCAGCACGATGTCAAAGCGTTGGCGCGGCGACACGCCGTAAGCGGTCGCCGGGCGGATGAACACCGGGCAGAAATTTTCGTCCGCCATCGGCTTCACGTCGCGCTCAACCAGCACCTTCGATTCACCGTAGGCAGAGACCGGCGCGAGCTTGCCGGTTTCGTCGATCATCTCGTCGCCTTCGGTCTTGCCGTAGTTCGAGCACGACGAAGCGAAGATGAATTTCGGCACGCCGGCTTTTTTAGCGAGTTCGGCAATCTTGACCGACGCGAGATGGTTCACATCGTAAGTGAGGCTCGGATTGAGATCGCTCAGCGGGTCATTCGAGAGCGCCGCGAGATGAATGATCGCATCAAAGCCCTCTACATCTTCGAGGCGCACATCGCGCGTGTCGCGGATGATGGTCGGGATATCGACGATCTGGCCGCCTTCTTCGAAAGTGCAGCGCGAGTAGAGATCGGCGTCGAGGCCAACAACTTCGTGCCCAGCCTTTTGCAGCATCGGCGTCATCACCGTGCCGATATAGCCGCGCGAACCCGTCAACAGCACCTTCATGGAACTCTCGCCTCTCTCATTAACCCACGCGCATCCAGCACGCGGGCGCCTCTATTCTATGCCGCGAGCGCGCCCTGCCCAAGGCCGGACACGTCCGCGTGCTGATGTTTATTCATGCAAGAAGCGCCGCTCGCGCGCTTCGCTAATTCCGGCTCAAATCGCGCCGGGATCTTTCTTCCAGAACAACAGCGCCACAGTTGCAGCGATGATCTCGACTTCGCGCCACCAGCTCCAGTTGCGCACATACTCGACATCGTACTTCGTGCGCGCGCGAACCTTCTCGACCGTTTCCGTCGGACCGCGGCAGCCGTTCACCTGCGCCAGGCCCGTAACGCCCGGCCGCGCAGCGAAGCGCTCCGGATAGGTCGGGTCGACGCTTTGAAAGTAGATGTCGTGCTCCAGCGCGTGCGGGCGCGGGCCGATGATCGACATGTCGCCCTTCAGCACGTTGAGAAGCTGCGGCAGCTCATCCCAACTCGAACGGCGCAGGAAAGCGCCAAGGCGCGTTATACGCGCGTCGTGATGCACGGCTTGCACGACGCCACGGTTTTCCATGACCGACATCGTGCGGAATTTGTAGATGCGGAACGTTTTGCCGCCGAGGCCGCCACGCTCCTGCTGGAAGATCGCGTCGCCCGGACTGTCGAGCTTCACCGCGATCGCTGTGGCGATCAGCAGCGGCGACAACACAACCAAGGCGGAAGATGACGCAAAAATATCGAAAGCGCGCTTCGCCCAGCCGCCAACCGGCGCAACCTTTGCGGCCAGCCCGACGTCGCTCGCCTTGCGCACGACCTCGACGGGTGGTGGCGGCTCGGAGACGATCGGCGGAACCGGCGGCGTGATGGCAGTGAGGCGCGGGCGCGCGCTTGGAGCGCGAACTGGTGCTGCGGCGCTAGCGCTTTCTTCGCTAGCTTTCGGCATTTCCTGCATAGCAACCCCGCTTGGCTCGCCTCTTCTGCAGCGAGCTTCTCAGCTTTTTCACTAAAGCCACCGCGACCGCATATTGCAAGCGCTCACTGGTATCTCAGTGTGAAATTCCAACGTCCTCGCCCCATGCGCGAAGCATGCGCCAAAGCAGAACAATTCTCTCCACCGCTGTGGAGAACGCGAACCGAACGACCCCCCTCAGCGCTTGCTGAAATCGTACGTTGGATACGAATAGTAGCCCGGCACGCGACGGTCGACGCCGTTGAGCGCGACGCCGCGAATGTTGGCGCCGGCGTCGTGCAGCTGCTGCAGCGCAGCGCGGACAGCGCGCATCGGCGTCTTCTGCCAACGTGAAACGATCACCACCGCATCGGCCTTGGACGCCGCGACCCGCGTTTCGGCGACGGCCAGCACCGGTGCGCAATCGAGAACGATCAGATCGAACGAGCCGCGGAGCTCGGCGATCAGGCGGCTCATGTCCTCGGCGCCGAAAATTTCCTTCGGCGTGAAGCCCGAACCGCTCACCGGCAGCACGCACATGCCGCTGGCTTCGTCGAGATAGATGGCCTGGCGCCAGGTGGTCTCGCCCGAGAGCACTTGGAGCAGGCCGACGTCCGGCTCGATATCCAGAACCTCTTTCACCGAGCGGCGGCGCAGGTCGCAATCGATCAGCAGGACGCGCTGTCCGGAAAGCGCCGAAACCCGCGCCAAGCACAGCGAAACCGTGGTCTTGCCCTCGTTCGGCAACGCCGAAGTGATTGCGACCACTTGTGTTTTGGGTTGGCCGGCGGCGAATAGAATGGTCGTGCGCAGCACCCGGAACGCCTCGGTGAAGGCCGACATCTGCCGCTCGATCATGTAGGCGGCGGGATGCTGTGTCGTCGTCGATGACTGACGCAGCTCGCTGCGGCGGACCTGCGGGATACTGGCCAGGGCCGGCGCGCCGGTGCGGCGTTCGACATCTTCCGAGCTGGCGAAGCCATCGTCGAGCGCTTCCGCGAGGAAGGCGGCGGCGAGGCCAAGGCCGAGGCCGAGCGCGAGCGACAGCACGAGAGAGATCGAAAGACGCGGCGAGCTCTTCTCGTTCGGCACGGCGGCCGCCGAGATCAACTCCGCCGGCGCGGTGTTGATGGTGCCTTGGTCCGCGAGCTCGTGAGCGCGCTGCAGGAACGATTCATAGACGGTGCGCGCAGCGGCTGCTTCACGCTCAAGTTCCCTGAGCCGAACCATTTCCGCGCCGCCGCCAGCGAGCTGCAAGCGTAGCGCATCGAGCGCGGCCTGAGATTGAGCGACCCGCGCGTTGGCGATATCGACGTCGTTGCGCATGCCGACTTGGATGCGGCGGATTTCGGCGTTGATTTGATTGCGGATATCCTCGCGCTCGGCGCGGACGTTGGCCAGCGCCGGGTGCGCTTCGCCATAGCGGGTTTCGAAATCGGCCTGTCGGCGAGCCACCGTCGCCTCTTGCGAGCGCAGCTGCGTGATCACGACCGAGTTCAACACGGCGGCGATGGTGTCAGGCGAACCACCTTGCGTGATGAGATCCTGGAGCTGGGTGTAGCGCGCCTGGCGCTCGGCCAGATCGGCGCGCGCTTGGTTGAGCGCGGCCTGCGCGTCAGTGATCTGTTGCTCGATCAGCAGCGCCCCTTGGGTCGAGACAAGACCCGTTGACGAGCGGTATTGCTCGACCGCGTTTTCCTTGTCTTGGACGTCGGCGCGCAGTTCTTCGAGACGGGTCGACAGCCAAACGTTGGCCCGCGCGGCGCTCTCAATGCGGGCCTCGATTTGATAGCGCTGGAACAGCTCGACCAAGTGGTTGGCCATCGCCGCAGCGCGTTCCGGGCTCTGTGAGGTCGCCTGGACCTCGGCGGCGTAGGTCAGGCCACGGCGGCGCACCGTGATCGCCCCGCCCACCGCCTTCACGACAGCTTCACGGGCTTCGGAACGATACGCTTGGGCGGCCGGGCTTTGATCGTCGGCAGCGGGCGCTTCGGGGTCATCAAGCGCGGCGTTCCACTCCGGGTCGTTCATCAGACCGAGCGCGTCGACGAGGCGGCCGGTCAGCATGTTCGAGCGCAACACTTCGAGCTGGGAGTCGACAACGGCGGCGCTGGCCGGCGTATCGGGGCGGCCAGTCGGCTGTTGCGGGCCGGGCGCCTGCTCGCCGCCGCCGCTCATCATCACCAGCGCGGTTGCGCTGTATTGCGGCGGCTGGATCATGAACAGCGTAAACGCGAGCGCGAACGCCACGGCGGCGACCGCCGCGATGAGCATCCAGCGGCGGACCAGGAACTCGAAAATCCACTTCAGGCTGAACGTACCGAGCTCGCCACCATCCTCGGGTGGGAGATTCATCTCACCCGTGGGCTTGCGGATGGCGATTACGTTCATTGTGTGCGTTCCTTGGCCGCGCGGTTATCCGCGGACCCCCAACGTTGAAAGCAATTCCTCCGCCAGCAGGGCGGACCCTACCACGTCTTAACTTGGGACACAGCGCGCACTAGAGCGCTGATCGCTCCCCCCTCAAAAACGTTGGCGCGTGTCGCTTTTGCGTCGCGGAATTCACTCCTGCCCTCACCTTCGGAGAACAGCGAAGTGTGACGTATTGAAACGGATTTCGCCCGTCGCGAGAGTCACAATCGCAGCCCCGCCGTTTGGATCTTGTGGCGCTTGCGCGCGGTGCGCGAGCGGGCAAGCACAATTCGCCAAGCGGGCGAATTCGTACTATAGTGGATTGGGCTAAGGCAGAGCTGACGCTGCGGCGCACAAGCCGGGGCCAGCAACACGAAGGAACCGGCAGAGACAGAGCTGCGTTGCCCCCAGGATCGACTGAAATTTGTCCGAAATTTAACTGACGAGACCAGAACAATCTGGCCCATCAACCTTCCGGAAGTTTCCGGCGACTAAAGTCAATAAAGCCAATTCTGGCGATTGTGAATTGAACGAGCGGGCGAAGATTTGACCTACCTGGTCCCCCAACCGCAGGCAGCCGCGCCGAAGCCCGACTTGGACATTCGTGCTTCAGCTGCGCCGCCGCTCCCATCGAGGCAAAAGCGCTGGCCGATGGCGGCTTCAATCTGGGCGGCGCTGGCGGTTAGCTTGGCCATGTGGGCTGGGATCGTTTGGATCATCAGCCTGTTCATGGGCCTCTTCAATTAAAGTGACCGGGCGGCTTTGACGGCCCGACTATTGCTCTGGCAGTTACCGTAATCACCCGGCCAACCGGGCGTCTGGTCTGTCTCGTTTAAAATGCCGACTTCCTCCCCCTCGCCGCCGAAGCCGCTCGTTGCGGTCATCACGCCTTGCTACAACGGCGAAAAGCATATCGAGGCGGCGATCCTGGCGGTGCAGGCTCAGACCTACCGGCCGCTCGTCCACTGCATTGTGGATAACGCCAGCACCGACGCGACCCCGGAGATCATCGCCCGTTACGCCAACGCGGACGTGCCGATCATCACCGTGCGCAACCCGGAAACCATCACCTTCCAGCAGAACTCGAACAAGGTGGTGACGCTGATCCCACCCGAGGCCACCCACTTCCGCATGCTGCATGCGGACGACACGATGCCGCCCAACGCCATCGCCGACATGATGGACGTGGCGCTGAGTGACGAGACGATCGTCATGGTGGCGGGCATCGAGAAGATGAACGGCGTTCTGCGCCCGCACTACTTTCCACCGGAGTGCACGGTGTACGAAGCCAGCAACATGCTGGCGCGCTACTTGTCGGACGAAGCCCACATTCCGACCGCACACGTTCTCTACCGGACCGACGTGATCGAGCCCGGCGTGCCGTT
Organism: uncultured Caulobacteraceae bacterium; assembly: GCA_937967425.1. Next base: position 20,242 of record CALBST010000095.1, on the reverse strand, counting down.
TTATTCGAACGACACCGTGGAATGTTACATCGAGACCGTCTGCCGCGTACTCTCACGCGGCAAGCGCGCCGCGTTCGTCCACAAGTATCTGGCCGATACGACTCGTTACGAAGGATCGGGCTCTCTCTCGTTTACTCTGGCGCCGAAAGTTAAGGCCGTGATCTGGGAAAAGCTGCTCAACACGGAGCGCTTCGGCCCGGCGCATCTTTCAAACACCGATTACAAGCGCGTGCTCCGCCGATTCCTGCGTGTTTATTATCGCCGCCTCCTGTTTTGGGCGGTTTCCGGGTCGTTCGAGATCGCGGTGCGGGACTACAAGCGCTTGAGGTCGCGCGGTCACGCCCCAAGCATTTGGGACTTCATCGAAGCGGTGGCCGTTTGGCCGTATTATTTGTTTGCCAAGAACGTCAGCAAGCCGCACGCGCCACGCCCGTGGCAGCCTGACGCGACGACGTCGGTCAGCTAATTCAAGTCGAGCGCGCGCAAGGCCGCGCCCAGCTCGTCCTTCATCGCGGCGACTTTCTGACGAACCTGCGCCGCATACCCATCGCGACCTGCGACCATGGCGTTGATCTGCTGCGTGAGCTTATCGAAATCCACGTGCTCGACATCGTGGCAGAAGTCGCCAAGGCCCACGTCCGCCATCAGCGCATCGTTCTTCGGGCCGTAGCCCAGCGAAATGAGCGGCCGTCCCATTTTCAAAGCCGCGATTTGGACATGGTAGCGCGACGCGACAACGATATCAGTCTCACCAATCGCAGCCATCGCGTCGTGGATCGAAGTCATCGCTTCCAGCTTCGGCGTGACGATCTGCCGTCCGAGCCGCGCCTCGACATCGCGGGCCGCCGTCAAGTCCGTCGGAGCCTGGCCAATCACCGGCCGCACCTCATAGCCCTGCTCGAACAGCCATCCGATCAAGCGCACATGCAGATCGACATAGGCTTCGTAGGCCGCCTTGCTCGCATGCCAACCACGATAGGTCATGATGCCGACGCCAACCGTCACCGGCCCGCCCGCGCGCCGCTCCGCCTCAGCGGCGGGCGGCAGTAGGAACGCCAAATCCGGGATGACGGCGTCCTGCGGACCGTCAACGCCAAGCTTGCGCATGAAGTCGTATGAATCTTGATCGCGATAGAGCCGCCGCGCCGCCAGGCTGCCCGCTTGGCGCATCATCACACGGCTGATCGGGCTGACGATCGGCCCCGCCCCCACGCTGACGAACACCCATTTCACACCCGACATGCGCGCGGCCAGGCACCAGCGCAGCAGCTTGCTGGGCCATCCAAGCGGCGTGTCGCGGAAATCATCGAACACGCCGGTGCCGCCGGAGAGGATGATATCGTAATTTTTCAGCGCGCGCAGACACGCGATCCAGTTCGACCAGGTGCTCGGCTGACGCAGCAACAGCGTATCGATCTTGCGCCAGATGCCCTTCGGCCGTTTGAGGATGGCGATGGCGCGCGCGCCGTAGCGTTCGCTAACGACGCTCGGATCGCTTGCAATGGCGGAAATATCGGCATCCGGCAGTTCCGCGCGGAGAAAGTTATACAAGGCCTCAAAAGAGGCATCGTTGCCGAAATTGCCCGAGCCGTAGCCGCCGAAAATCGCGATACGGCGCTTGCTCTTGGCTTGCGCCTGAGCTTTCGCGTCAGCGTTTGGAGCGGTGTCGGGCATCGGTGTGCTTATCGCCGCTGCGGTGCGCTCTGCAACGCATCACGGATCACGGCCCAGTAACGATCCTTGGCCGCCTTTGCGCTGTACGCTTCAACGCGCAGCGGACCTCTCTCCGAATAATGACGGCGGCGTTCCGGATCCGCCATCGCCGAAAGCGCTTCCGCCATGCGTTCGACCGAGCCCACCGGCGTCAGCACGCCATGCGCCGCGAAGGTCAGGTCCGTGATGCTTTCGCGCGGCGCCTCCGCCAAAATTTCCGATGGCCCCGAGGCCGAGTTCGTGGCGATCGTCGGCCGTCCCAGAGCCATCGCTTCAACCAGCGCGTTCGGGAACCCTTCGATGCTGGATGAGAGCACGACGAGTTCAGCGCCCCGCATCAGCGGATACGGGTTCTCGAAATAGCCCGGCAACACCACCCGATCACCGACGCCGCACTCATGCGCCAGAGCGATCAACTGATCACGAAGTTCGCCGACGCCGGCAATGACCAGCTTTTCCTTCACCTTTGCTGCGGCATAAGCGCGGATCAGAACGTCGAAGCCCTTGGACGGCACCAGGCGGCCCGCCGCCATAATGTAAGGCTCTCCGATGTCGATCGGCGCCGGCTCGGCCGCGCGCGCGCGGATCACGTCGACATCGACAGGATTCGGAATGGTGATAAGTTTTTCGGGCGGCAGTCCAAAATGCACCCGGAGGTCGTCCGAGACGCCGTCCGATACCGAGATGACTTTGTGCGCGCGCGGATAGAGCGCGCGGATCATCGCGCGCGAGACGGCGCCTCTGGCGTTGCTACCGAACTGAGCACTGGCGTTGGCGCGCTCGCTGATAATCGACCGGCTGCCGGCGTTAATCACGTTGGCGAAGTTCGCGCGCCGCAAGAAACTGAGACACACATCCGGCCTGACCTCCGCGAACAACTTGCGCACTTCCAGCACGCTGCGTGTCAGCGACATCCGCCCATCCAGCTGTCGCACATTGACCCAATCCGGCGCCTTATTGCCGGCCTGTTCCACGTCGATCAGGCCGAGGGTGATGTCGAACTCTTCCCGCTCGGCCTCGGAATGGCGCAAAAGCGTGCACATCACCCGCTCGGCGCCGCCGCCAACGAGTGAGTTAATCAAGAACAAGACGCGCTTTCGCTGCGTCACGGAACGCCCCCCGAATGGCTCACTTTCGCGTCGTGCGCGCCTTGCAAGCAAAATGCAATAGCGGCGGACCAAGCGCACAAGTCTGCACGAATTTTGCTACTGGAGCGACATCTGGGGAGAGCCGTCAAGTACGCTCGCAATTCGCGCGGATGCCAATCGCGTAGAGCGAAAAAACGTGCAAAAAGAATGCGCATGCGGCTGGGTTAAGCGGACATGATTTCCAACGAGCTGGGCCTTCAATCGCCGTCATTGCCGGCGTACTTGCTCTACCCGGTCGCGCTGCTTTCACTGTTAATCATACTCTTCGTGATGGGGCGAACGCGCAGTCGCGCGGCCACGTTCGTTATCGGCGCGGCATGGTTGCGCTATGTCATGTCAGCCTTCCACACCATCACCTATCGGCCCTTGGTCGCGGGCATGTCCGCCAACGCGCTGGGCTCGATGGGCACGTTCGCGGTGGGCTTGCTCTGCATCAATTGGCGACACCTGGCGCTGCGGTTTCTGTTGCCGTTTTACGTCCTGATTGCGCTGGCGATCACCAGCGCTATCGCCAATGACGGCTTCACCCCCGGCTTGGTCACCGTGATCACCAAGCACGGCTATCTCATCGTCATCATTCTTTGTGTGTTCGGCGCAATGCGGCGCATGCAGGAACGGGATTTCATGTCCGCCCTGCTTTGGGCTTTCTTTCCGCCGCTCGTGTTTCAAGCGCTTTCGATCGCCTTCGGTATCGGCAAGTTAACGGAAACGGACGCAACGGCCACCAGTTATATCGGCGGCTACAATCACGAGGCCGCATTCTCGGTGATCTTGGCGACATGCCTAACGGTCGCTTGCTTCACCACTAAACTACACAAGCACCTGCGTACCGGGATCGTTCTGCTATGCGTCTTCGGCGTCGTTATGGCCAACTACCGCACCACTTTGGTGGCGATCGCACCCTTGCTGCTGATGTTCTTTGCGTTTTCGTCGCTCCGGCGCTTTCCATTGCGGGACCGGCCCTTCGTCGTCAGCGCGCTCATCGTCGTTGTCGCGATCTTCCTCGGCTTCACGAGCCTGCTCTTCGCTGAACGCTTTGGCGACGTCACAGTCGCCACGAGCGGGGATGTCAATTTCTTCAAGCCGGCGGATCAGTACACGGTTGAGGAAAGCCGCCTGCTCTCCGGCCGGCCGCGGATCTGGAGCGGCTATATCTATTCTTGGCTAGACGGCGATATTACCGAGCATGTGATCGGCTTTGGCCCAGAATCCTGGAACGATGTCTTCCCGCTCTACGCCCACAACACGCTTGTGAATTATCTCTACGAGTATGGGCTCATCGGCGTCGTCGTGATCCTGTGGGTTTGGTTCTCAATGCTCGCCGCGGCGTTGCGGGTCAGGCACCCGCGGGCCGGGGTGCTGATAGGTGCGCATTTGAGCTTCCTTGTCCTCAACATGGCGACGATGCCGATGTGGATGATCGAAGGCAACATCCTCTACGGCATCATCTGCGGCTACACGCTCTACCTGCTTTCACTGCAAAGCGGTCAGCAGCGGAGCAGAGCTTAGAGCCCGCGCGCGACCATCCAGCTTTGAAACTGCAATACAGCCCAGGCGCGCGCATCCTCGCCGGTGCCGCCAGCTGAGTAGCGCCGCCAGAACGCGCTGACCCTGCGCTGATCGAGCATGCCATGGCGGTTGAGACGCTCCGGCGAGAGCAGATCCTCCGCCCACGCGCGCAGCGGCCCCAACAACCAAGCTTCAAGCGGCGGCGAGAATCCGGCCTTCGGACGATCGAACATCTCCTCCGGCACATAGCGCTTCAACACTTCGCGCAAAATCACCTTGCCCTTCGTGCCTTGCAGGCGCAGCTCCGGCGGCAAACGCATGCCGAACGCCACGACCTCGGGATCCAGCAGCGGAATGCGCGTCTCTAAACTCACCGCCATGGAAGCCCGATCGACCTTCGTCAGGATATCGCCAGGCAGATAGTTGCGCATATCGTGCAGGCAGAGTTGGTCGACCTCGCCTTCGGGCTGGAACCCATCATGCCGGCCGTTAATGCGGCCGACGCCCGGCGCCAGATTCTCGTCACCTGGCCACTTCTCCAGCGTCAGCTCGTGAAGGTTGATGAGCGAGGTTGCGCCGAGCCAGGGCGCTACCCGCTTCAACGCCGGCCCAACGTCAGAGCCGTCGCCGTAGCGCTCAGCGAACGTACGCAGAAAGCCAAAGCCGGCATTCAACACGCCAACGGGGGCCACGCCGATCGCGGCGCGCGCGACGCTGCGAAGCGGCAACCTGCGCATGCGATGCCAAAGCCGAGGCGTGGCGAAATGCCGGCGATACCCAGCGAACCCCTCGTCGCCGCCATCGCCCGAAAGCGCCACAGTGACGTGCTTTCGCGCCATCTCGCAGACGAGATAGGTCGGGATTTGCGAAGCGTCCGCCAACGGCTCGTCGTACATGCGCCCAAGCCGCGCCACGACCGAACGCGCGGTGTCGGCAGTCACCACCTCTTCGACGTGGTTTGTACCGAGGTGCTCGGCAATCGCGCGTGCGTGATTGGCTTCGTTGAACCGTGGATCCTCGAAGCCCAGCGTGAGGGTCGTCACCGGCCGCGACGCGCACGTCTGCATCGCCGCAGTCACGAGGGATGAATCAATCCCGCCCGACAGGAACACGCCGACCGGCACGTCCGCCGACATGCGCTCCGCCACCGAAGCCAAAATCAGCCGATCGAGTTCATCGGCCGCGTCGGCCATCGTGATGGGCCGGCGCTCGCTCATTGCCGCGCGCGCAACATCATCGATCGACCAGTATTCGACGACCTTGGGCGCCTCGCCCGCTTTCCACGTCAGAAGCGAGCCTGGCGGAAGCTTGAAGACATCTTCGTAGATGCTGAAGGGCGACGGCACGTAGCCACACGAGAAGTAGCGCGCCACGTTCTCGCGGCTCACTTCGAGCTTCAGCGACTTAAGCTTCTCAAGCGCCGTCAACTCCGAAGCAAACGCAAATCCGTCGCCACGCTGCGTGTAAAAGAGCGGCTTTTCGCCGAACCTATCACGCGCAAGGAACAGACGCTTCTCGCGGCGGTCCCAAAGCGCGAACGCGAACATGCCGTCGACCTTGTTCAGCGCCGTTTCGAGCCCGCGCCTAGAAATGAGTTCGAGCAGCACCTCAGTGTCGGACGTTCCGCGCCAGGCGTGGGGAGCTTCCGCATCGAGTTCGGCGCGCAGCGCCGCATGGTTATAGATTTCGCCGTTATACGTGATTATATAGCGCCCATCAGCCGAGGACATGGGCTGATGCCCAGCCGGCGAGAGATCGATGATCGACAGCCGCAAATGGCCAAACGTGACGGCCTCTTCTGACCACACGCCTTGATCGTCAGGTCCACGATAGCGGATCGCCGCTAAAGCCGCTTCGAAGTCCTCACGCGGGACTCCGAAGGACCGGCCCTCGACAATGCCGACAATTCCACACATCCGCTCCCCGCCCCGTCAGGACACGGAAGCAAGGGCGTTACGCCTCTCTGTCTCCGCACCCTCGAAAGGCGCGATACCTTTGTAGATGTCAAGCGTCCGCTCTGCGACAGAGGCCCACGTTAGAAAACGACTCGGATCAGCAACGTAAGCACTGGGGTCTGCGAGCGCGCGCGAGAGCGCATCCGCAATGGATTCCGGATCGTTCGGGTCAAAGTACGCATCTGGCGCCAGTGCGAAGTCCCGATTCTCGGGAATATTGCTCAAAACGATCGAGCATCCCGCGCCAATCGCCTCGAGCACGGCATTGGAGCTGCCCTCGTGGAGCGACGCGTTAATATAGAGCTTTGAACCACGATAGAGCGGCGCCATGGCGCTTCGAGCAAATTTGCCGGCAAGGATAGTGCGCTCCGTCAGGAGCGATTGCAGCGTTGCCACATAATCGCCCTCGTCGAGCCCGCCTGCGATAACCAGCTTCGGCGCGCCTGGTGTTCTGCGCGCGAATATCTCGTACCCGCGCAGCAAGTTCGCGACATTCTTTTGCGCTGTGACGCGGCCGACTGTCAGTATGTAATCACCCGTCGGCAGATCAGCGCTGGGCGCGACCGGCGGCAGCGGATCGGCCGCGTTGGCGACGACGTGAACGTTGCCCTTGATGCCACGCCGGGCCAAACGATCCGCCAGCGCCGGCGTGACGGCAATCACCGCGTCGGCGAAGCGCAGTTGAAACTCGGCCACAAGAAAGCCGAGCTTGCCGAGCAAGCCCCACTTGTTGACCACATAATCCGCCGACCCATAGCGGACGACCGTCTTTGCGCCCATGAGTTTGTAGGCCCACAGGAAGATCGCCGATCCGAGCCCCTGAAAGTGAACGATGCGCGGGCGCAACCGCATCGCCATGAAGATCGCGGCGACGTAGTAAAGCAGCTTGTCGGTCTTCATGAAGTTCGACCGCGGCGCCTTCATCAGCCGCACGCCTTTAAACTCGTCAGACTTGATGTTGTCGGCCAGGCCCACCAGCGTGACTCTGTAGTGCCCGCTCGCCGCCACCAGCGGGAACAGCATTTCGGCGTTCTTCTCCGCGCCGCCCTCGACATCGGGCACGCCGCGCGCGCCGACCACAAAGATCAGCGGGGCCTCTGCACCGGAGGTGGGCACGGGAGTCTGTGTCATATTTCGAAAGCACTTGGGGAGCGATATGCGAGCGTCCTCGCCTCTTCGCTTTATGCCTCGCCGACGCACGCACGCAATGATTATCGCCTGATGCGCTATTGTATCGCGTAGTGGGGTTCGATCGTTAATCGACTGTTCCGCGCTGGTGGAACACCGGCTCTCCGATCAGCATACGCGCACGGATGCGGCCCTCGTCATTGCCCCAGTTAATGCGCGGGCTGTTAATGGTAACACCGCGAATTTCCACGCGCCCGACATCATGCTCAAACTCGATGATCGGTGTGGCGTCCTGATCTTCGATCGTCAGATTAGTGATGTTGATGTCAGACCCGCCTTCACTGCCGATCCAGAGGTGCGATGACGACGCATTCTCGTTCGAGTCATTGCCCCTGAAATTTGGCGCACGGCTTGTGCAGTTCGTCATCGTGGCGCGATCGCCCCAGATGCGGAAATTGCGCTTGTTGTCCTCGGCGATGCAATCGACGAACACGACATCGCGGCTCTTGCAGTCGAAACCGCCATCCGTGGAACCCCGGGCTTCGCACGATTCATAACGAATGCGGGCGTTGCCGGGCTCATCGGAAAAGCCATCGCCGTTCCAGTAATCGTCCCCGCCCCATTGCTGAAAATTCTCCATGACGCAGCGGCGATAGGTGATTGAATTGGCGCGATCGTCGAGAGCGCAACCGGCGGGAATGAAGCCGCCTTGGTTTGCTTGCCCCTGGGCGGCGCAATCCTCGATGAGGCCGTTGCGGGAATTGTAGCGGACGCGAAGAAATCCGCGCTCGGCGCGTATCCCACGGCAGCGGCGTAGGACAAACCCGTCTATGCTCGCGTGGCCTTCGCCATCCGCCGTATTCTCGAAGAAGCGATAGATGTTCTCGAACGAGCAATCCTCGATCGTGAGATTTGAAAGCGGCGCGCCTATTCGAAATGCGCCGTTGCCGATGTCGCGGAAGTCGAAGTGAGAAAACTTCAAATGGCTGGCGCCGCGCAAAAGCCGGAACGCCTCCGTGCCCTGATCGTCGGCGCTGCGATCGCCGCGCAACACCGCCGCCAGCGGTTCGCCCGATGCGCTGTTCACGCCCCGCACGCGCACTTCGAGGCCCTCGCGCCCCCCGCGATCGATCTCAACCGGATTCCTAATCTCGTATTCGCCGCGGTCCGCCGCGACGAGAATTTCGCCGCCCGGCTCGAGCTGCTTCAGCACATCAGGGATCGCGTGGAGCCCGGCAGCGGACGCCCAAGAAGACCCATCGCCCGATCCATCAGGCGTGACGTGAACGACGTTAACGCGCGCACGCGCCTCGCCGGCGCAGCCCATCAGCGGGATGGCGGCCAGCACGGATCGGCGAGAGATATCCATGGCGCCATCTTGCGCGGCGAGCGCCCGCAACGTCCAGCACGCGCGCGTTGCGGGTTAGCTGGTTTTTGCTTCAAACGCCTTTTCGCCCGGCCGCGGCTCGCGGCGCTGGATCGGTTTGAAGACTCCAGAGCCGGTAATCAGCGTGCGATCGCCGGCCCAGATACGGCCCCGAACAAGGTAGAGATCGTCAGCGGTGGACAACACCTCGCTGGCGCCTTCCACCCACTCCCCCAAGTGTGCGCTAGAGAGAAAATCGAGCGTGAGCCGCACGGTGACCCAGTAAGACGAAGTCTCAACCGAGACGACGTGCCCCCAAGCCATATCGGCAAAGCTCATCAGCATGCCGCCATGCGCGTTGGTCATACCGTTGGTGTGGTGATCCTCGACGCGAAAGCCCATCGTATAGGCGCCGTTCTGCGCACGCCGGTAGAGCGGGCCGATCTGGCGCACAAAACCGCGGCGCCAATCAAGCGCGACATAACCTTCCGGAATCTCGAACTGGGCAGGCGCGGCGACATCATCGGACATGCGCGCATCCATTCCGCGTGGACGGCGCCGATGCAAGTCCCAAACATGACGAAGGGCGCGGCCCAGGAGGGGGAGGCCGCGCCCTTCGCTACCGAGACCCGCCCGGGGTCAACTGGTAAACCTTATTCGAAGACCAAATCGTCGTCGGAATTGTCAAAATCCTCAACGAAAGCCTCTGACGCCGCCGGCGCGCGCTTCGCGGCGCCAGCGGGACGCGGCATGCCGTTGACCATGTCGCTGCGCACGTCATAGCGCGCCGCGCGAATGGCAGGGTGAAAGCCGACATTGTGCAACATGACTTGCACCGTGTGGCCGCGCTCGGCCCAAAAGGCCTCTATCTTTGCCTTGAGCTCGAGCGCGCCGCTACGCGAGCAGAAGTCGTGTTCGCCCGCGCCTCTGCTTGGCGCGGCAAAGTAATCGCCGCTGCCGGTTTCGCTGTCGTCAAATCGTTCTGCGCGGCTGTTCGCCATGAACATTCTGTCAATCCCTGTGCTGTGCAAAAATATGCACGCACAAGCGCGGGCGGTGAATTCCCCAAAAGTCATGCTTGAAGCGCTAGGCGATGGCCTATGCCTCACGGCATATGCCGTGCGTTTCACCTAACGCGAAGCGCCGTTCCGTGTTGTTATGTGCGGGCAATGACGGGAACACGCCCTCTCATCTTGCTGCTCGAAGACGATCATGCTTCGGCGGAAGCGATGCAGCTTGTTTTGCGCGATTGGGGCGCGGAGGTCATTCACGGCGCTGACGCCTTCCATGTCACGCAAGCGGCCGGCGCTCTGGCCGCCCGCGCGGCGATGATCATCACCGATTTCCATTTGCGGGCGACCAACGGCGTCTCGGCCGCGCAACAGCTTCGCGCGCGCGCGCCCCGGGCGCGGGTGCTCGTACTTTCTGGCTCACTCAACAACGATGCAAAACACGCGGCAAAGGGCGCGGGTTACGCCTTCATGCGCAAACCCGCGCCGCCGCACGAGATCATCGCTTGGCTCGAACAACAGCGTGAAATGGCCGATTAGCGGCTTGCGCGCGTCAGACCCGCAGGTGAAAAACGCGCAGATGGAAAATGAGAGCGCCTCTGCACGTTTCCTGACGGCAATTGGCCACGACATGCGCCAGCCGCTGCACGCGCTGCTCTTGTATCTGAGCGCGCTTGAGCGCCGCGTGCACGATGCCGAAGCGCGCGAAGTTTTGGAAAAGGCCGATCGCGCCGCGCAATCGCTCGCCAACATGATCGAAAGCCTCATTCAATTGGCGCGGCTAGATTCCGGCAAGGTCGAGGCCGACCTCGAGAGAGTTTCGCTTAAGAGCTTATTCGAGGATCTCGTCGCCCACGCGCCAGAGGTCACCACCGATCCGACAGCGCTCTATGTTCAATCAGACCAAGCGCTGCTCGAAGCCATCGTGCAGCAGCTTGTGACCAACGCCGCAACCCACGGCGGCGGGGCCGCACATGTCAGCGCAAGCGAGAAGAATGGAGACATCGAGATTAGCGTGCGGGACGCTGGGCCAGGCATCGCGCCTGAAGATCATGAACGCATTTTCGGCGAGTTCGTTCGTCTTGATGGCGCGCCAAGCACCGGTCTCGGCATCGGTCTAACGATCGTGCGCAAGCTAGCTGCGCTGCTGAAGCATGAAATCGAAGTGCGTTCGGCGCCCGGCGAAGGCGCCACGTTCATCGTTCGCGCGCCGCGCGCTTAGCCGGACTTGCTCATTTTCGCGATCGCCTCGGCGCGCGTGCGGACACCGAGCGCGCGATAGATCGCAGCGAGGTGAATCTTCACGGTGCCCTCAGCGATATCGAGCGTGCGGGCGATTTCCTTGCTCGCCTGCCCTTTCAGCAGCTCTTGCAGCACGTCGCGCTGGCGCAGGGTGAGCTTGTCTTGATCCAGCTTGAAGCCGCCGCTGCTCTCGCCGCCCGCGCTTTCGCGCTTGCCGATCGCCGGCGGCACAAAAATCTGGCCATCGAGGATGCCTTTCAGCGCCGCCGCGATCTGCGCCGAGGGGAGCGATTTCGGGATATAGCCGTGTACGCCCGCGCCGAGCGCCGCCAGAATATCGGCGCGTTCCTCCCACGCGGAGATCACAGCGACTTTGGCCTCAGGAAAGCCGTCGCGCAGCGCCGCCAGCGATTCCGCACCCGACATACCGGGCATCCGCCAATCGACAAGCACGAGATCGCCGGCGCCCTCATTCGTCAAGATTTCGAGGGCGCGATCCATGCTTTCTGCTTCGCGCACATCTTTGGCTTGCAGCACATCGACTAGCAGCTGCTTCATTCCACTGCGAAACAGCTCGTGGTCGTCAGCAATCAACGCTCTGATCGCCATCTCGATCGCCAGTGCTCCAGACACGCTTGCGCGCGCCGCGACACTGCGACGGATTCCCTATCCACTCAACCCTCGATTTTTCCTCAGGGCGAAGCCGTTTCGCGGAATGCCGTCGGCGTCGCGACGGCTTCCTGCGCGGGGTTTTCCCGGGCCCTAACTTGCCTAAGCGTATTGATGCGCTCGCGCTCGATCATGAAGAGTTCCAGCGCGCGGCCGCTGAGGTTGCGGCCATTCGCAACGCGCAGGCTCATCGGGTTCACTTGCTGGCCACGGCGCATCACTTCGTAGTGCAGATGCGGGCCTGTTGAGCGGCCAGTGGTGCCGACATAGCCAATCACTTGCCCCTGGCGCACCCGCACGCCCGCGCGCATCCCGCGCGCAAAGCGCGACATGTGCGCGTAGGCGGTCTCGTATCCATTGGCGTGACGGATACGTACATAATTGCCGTACGAGCCGAACGGGCCAGCGCGAACGATCGTGCCATCGCCCGCCGCCAAAATCGGCGTCCCGGTCGGCGCCGCGAAATCAGTGCCCCGGTGCATGCGCGAATAACCGAGGATCGGGTGACGGCGCATGCCGTAGCCCGAAGAAAGCCGCGCGCCATTGATCGGCGTCTTCATCAGGAAGCGCCGCGCGCTCTTGCCATCGGCGTCGTACCAATCCGGCCGCGTGTCGCCAGGCGCCATGAATTGGTAGAACTCACGCGACCCGCGGCTCGACTCCAGAGAGACGAACAGCAGATCCCCGGTACGAACGGTGTTGCCCTCGTCGTCATAGAAGCGCTCGAACACCAATTCGAATCGATCGCCGGGGCGAACGTCGCGTTGGAAGTCGACGTCGTACGAGAACGCATCCGCCAGCGCGGCGACTTCACGGTCGGTCGCGCCGAGTTGCAGCGCACTCGAATAAAGGCTGGTCTCGACCGCTGCTGCGATGCGCGCGATCTCGAACGTCAGCGGCATTTGGACTTCGCGCGCTTCGAAGCCGCCCGAGGCCGTCCGGTTGGCGGCGACAGACGCGCCAGGCTCGGAGCGGAAGGAAACGCCGGTGAGACGCGCTTCGCCGCCGTCGCGCTGGAAATAGAGGCTGATCGCCTGCCCGGGCCGCAGGCGGCGCGGGTTGTAGACGTCGGCAATCGAGGACAGCGCGGCGTTCGTATCGGAAGACGACGCGCCAGCGCGCACAAGCAGGCCCGCCAGCGTCTCGCCATTGGCGACCCGCATCTCCCGGGTTTCGTGGCGAAGGTAAACTTCCGTAAACGCCAATTGCTCGGCGCGGCGCGCCGCTGCTTCGCGCATGGCGACGCTTTCAGCTGCAGCCGCGTCCGCGGCGCCGCTGAAGAGGCCTGCATTCCAGGCCAGCCCGAGACCCACCATGGAGGCGGCTGCCATTACCCCGACAGCAGCCATTCCCTTACGGGCCTTCATAAGCCGATGAGCGAATTCTGCTCTCAATTCATGCTCCAATAGCCGCCATCGGAAAGAAAAGCACCTCGAACAAGTGTTTTCCGCCGTTTGGTTATTCAGCCAGAAACTGTAATGGCGTCATTCAGTTAGGTGAAAAGTCGCCTGAAGGGCGGCTTTAACCCAGCAAGGACCACGCCAAGCAGAAGAGTATGGCACATAGGTCTAACCAGGCCGTTGCGAGTCAAGAACGAGAGCTGACGCAGGCTCCAGATGACCCGCCGCCCGTACGCCGGCTGATCGCCGGCTGGTCCATGGCGCTCGGCGCCCTGGGGATAAGCCTGCTTTTGCTGGCTGGCGGGCTCTGGCTGGTCCGTTTCTCGATCGCCTCCTTCATGCTGGGCGCCGCCCTCTCGGAGCGTGGCGCGGACGCCGATTTCCAATTCATTAACCTAGACTTGAACAGCGCCGCCCTCGCCAACGTCCGGTTTGGCGCGGAGGACGCCCCAGACGCGACAATCCCCCTGGTCGAGGCGCGCTGGCGCTGGCGGGGGCTAACCCCCGATCTCTACTTCCTAAGAGTGGTCCGCCCTCGCCTCCATCTCAGGATGGACGAGGGTGGCCGGGTCTCGGCCGGATCGCTTGAGAACCTGGGCGGCGGCGCACCCGGCCGGAGGCGCCCCAGCATCCCGGCAATCGAACTCGAAATCCTGGAGGGCGAAGCCCTGATCGACGCGCCGTTTGGCGCACTCACCGCCACACTCCAGAGCTCGGGGACGTTAGGCGAGGATTTCACCGCGCTCGGCGCCATTGCCCGCACGTCACGGCCGGGCCGGGACTTTGCCCTGGAAGCTGGAGCCGCGGAGCTGATCGTCGTCTCACGTGATGAGAATATTTCCTTCCGCCTCAGCGCCACCGCCAATGCGGTCATTTGGGATGGCGCGCGCATCGCCACACCGGCAGTGCGTGTTCTCGGCAGCGCGCCACTCGATCTCGCGCGCTACGACGTCGAAGTTACGAGCCGCGCAGAATCATATCGCGGGCAAGGCGTAAGCGCGCAGACCGTGACCGCCGCGCTAAGCTTCGAGGGCATCGCGCTCGCAAACGCACTCGCGCCAGAGACGTGGGCCGGCGAAGCACGCGGCACAGCGGCAAGTTTGCGCCTCGCCGCCTCAACCCTTCAGCACGCGCGCTTCGAGAGCCGTGTCGATGGTGCAGAGACGCGCGGCCAAGGCCGATGGGCGCTCTCAGGGAGCCGCTTCGATGGCCTCTCCCTGATCTCAGAACAACCGAGTGCGAACGGGGTCTTCCGGTTTGAGCTGCGCGGCGAAGAAACACTGTCAGGCGACGCACGCGTGGTATTTGCGCAAGCGCGCCTCGACGAAGCCGCGCAGCAAGATATCCGCGCAGCGTTTCCAGATATTCCCGGCGCGCCGGTTGGACCAACGTTCGCGCAAGCTGAGAGCGCGCTCGACGCCGCAGCGGATCGCTTTGATCTTTCAATTCCCATCGCCGTGAGCGCAAACGCCGAAGGATTGCGCCTCCAAGTCGTCGCTCCGGCCGAAGCGCGCGCAGCGACGGGCGCGCGGCTTTCATTCGCGCCGCTGCGGCGTGACGGCCCCGCTCTCATCCTGCAATGGCCAGGTCCTTCACTCTCCGGCGCCGTCGCTCTTGAGCTTTCAGGCGGCGGCGCGCCGGAGTCCTCTTTGTTGCTCGACACCGTGTATTGGACGCCTGACGCGCCGTTCGAAGCCGATGGCACGCTCACGCTCGCCAACTGGCGCGCCGGCAGCGCAAGCATCGCCACTGAAGAACTGGGTTTCGGCATCGCCATCCAGCCGCAAGGCGGCGGACGCATCGATTTGCGTGGCCCCGCCCGCATCACCGGCCCGCTCGGCGACGGCGAGGTGCGCGATCTGGTGGCGACACTCGATCTTGGCGTTGAGTGGGGCAACGGCTGGCGCGTGACGCCGAATAGCGGCTGCGTGCCGATCCGGCTCGGCGGCATCGATTCCGCCGGCCTCTCATTCGCCAACGGCAATTTCTCGCTCTGCCCGCTTAACGGCGCGCTCATCGCCGCCGACGCCGCGCGCAATATGTCCGGTGGATTCTCAATCCGCGCTCTGGCGCTCAACGGGCGGATGTCCGGGCCCCAGGGCCAACCGGCGCGCTTAAGCGCGGCCAATGTCATCGGTCTCTTCCGCGGCCGCACCGGCGACTTCACGCTCGCACTTGAAGCAGACAATCCCCGCTTGGCGATCGAGATGGCGGAGGAGCGCACGCTCGCAGTCACGCTGCAACGCCTCATCGCAGACGCGCATATCGCCGACGGCTGGAGCGTTACCGGCTCATTCGACGCCGGCACGCTGACGGACCCCTCCCTACCTGGCTCCGTCTCCACCATCGAAGGCGCGTGGAGCGCCGAACCACTCGACGGCAAACCGATCATTCGCGTCTCCGCTGGCGAAGCGCTCCTCACCGCGAACCGTCCTGCCAGTGAAGCTGACCGGCCATTGTTCAACCCGCTGCGCATCGTCGAAGCCAACGCGGTGCTGCAGAGCGGCGAAATCTCGGCGTCAGGCGCCATTCTCCTTGATGATCGCAGCCGTCAACTCGCGCACTTCAATGCGCGACACCACATTGACGAAGGGGCCGGCATCGCGAGCGTCAACGCTGATCGCATCGAGTTCGGCCCACAACTGCAACCCTACGAAATCACCGAACAGGCGCGCGGCCTTATCGAGGGCGTGCGCGGCCCGATCAGCGCCAATGCCGACATCACCTGGACGCGCCAGGAATTGCTCGGCACAGGCCTCGTGCGTCTGGCCGGCGTCTCGCTCTCCACTGCTACGATCCCAATCGTCAACGATGTGCGCGGCGAGGTGCGCTTCGACAATCTTTGGGAGCTGACCACGCCCCCTGGGCAAGAGGTCACGATCGGTGAACTCAACCCCGGCATTGCCGTCAGAAACGGCCGGGTTGCGTTCCAACTCTTGACGGAGCAACGCGTCGCGATCGAGCGCGCGGAGTTCGACTTCGCCTCTGGTCGGCTGGCGATGACCCCCACAACGATCACACTCGGCGCCGATGAGACTCGCTTCGAGCTCACGCTGAGCGATGTCGATGCCGCCGATTTGCTGCGCACGCTGAACGTGCCCGACCTCACCGCTACCGGTCAACTCGAAGGCAGGTTTCCGCTGCTGCTCACACGCCGAAGCGCGTTCGTCGATGGTGGCGTGGTCCGAGCCCAAGGCGACGGCGGCGTGCTGTCCTACACGGGGCAAGCGGGCGCAAACGCTACCGGCGTGTCGCGCATCGCCTTCGACGCGCTGCGCAGCTTCCGTTACGATCAACTCTCGCTGACACTCGATGGCGATCTCAACGGCGACGTTGTCTCCTCCATCGAATTCAGCGGCCGCAATTCGGGCCGGCCAGTTGATTTGGGCCCCATCGCGCCTGTTCCGGGCCTAGGCAGCGTCACGGTTCGCGGCGTGCCGTTCGAGTTTAACGTACACGTCGAGGCGCCATTCCGCCGTCTGGCGCAAACCGCCGCCACGATCACGGACCCAGGCGACCTGATCAACCAAAGCCGCCAAGAACAGCCGCAAGAACCGGTTGACCCGGACACCCCGCCGCCAAGATAAAGTCCAGCTTCAGAGCGTATTCAGCTTGAGGCGGCTACGAGAGTAGCCCTGGAGTTTCGCGCATGCGGGCACAAATGTTGACCAGCTTGGGGGCGGCGATCTTCGCTGCAGGCTGCATTCCCGTGCAGATCCAAGCGCCGGATGAGCCAATTGAGATCAACCTCAACGTCAACATCCGTCAGGAAGTCATCGTTCGCCTCGAGCGCGATGCTGCGGAACTGCTCGATCAGAATTCCGAACTCTTCGGAGGCACGCCATGAAGCGTCACTTTGTTCTCGCCGGCATCGCCGCCATCGGCTTGGCGCTGACAGCCACCGTGGCGATGGCGCAAGCGAGCGATTCCGTGTTGGCGCAAGCGCGCGCCAACGGTCTCATCGGCGAACAGGCCGATGGCTATCTGGGCTTCGTTCCGGGCGCGACGATCTCCGCCGATCTGCGCGGCCGCGTCGATCAAAACAACATCCAGCGCCGCCAACTCTACACTCGCCGCGCAACGGAGCGCGGCGTCGCCGTGAACGAGATGGCGGCGGCCGTGGCGTGCGAAGTCTTCCAGCGGCCGCGCATCGCCGTGGGTGAGCGCTATCGCAACGAAGCCGGCCAATGGCGCCAGCGCACGGCCGACGCCCCGATTGAAGTCCCGAGCTTCTGCGGCGAGTAAGCGCGCGGCGCTCTGCCTCTGGCGCCGGCGCGCGACCGCGCGCACATATTGGGCATGAAAGTCTTCCTGCTCACAGTGACGCTGGGCGGTCTCCTCGCCATCGTGATGTTCGGCGTGCTGACCAATTGGGACGCCTCCGCCATGAGCGTGCACGGCTGGATCGCGCTTTCGCTCGGCACCTTCCTCTCGCTCGCCGTGGGCGGAGGGTTAATGGCGTTAGTCTTTTACTCCGCCCGCAAGGGCTACGACGACCGTATCGAGATCGATAACGACCCCGGCCACCACTAAGCCTTATGGTCTTATCGAGCATAATGTGATAAGCGCCATCACAAATGGCTATTGGCGACCAAATTCGGCGGTATCGGACCCAAGCAGGATACTCTCAGGCGTGGCTGGCCGAGCAGCTTGGCGTCAGCCAAAACACCATTTCCAGTTGGGAGACCGGCCGCACCGAGCCGAGCCGGTCAGACTCGCGAAGGGTCGCCCAAGTCCTTTCCGTGGATGTTTCGGCTCTCGAGCTGGGCGACGAGACGGCCATCGAAAATGGGCGCCCTGAAGCGAAGCGCTTCAACAACCTCTACGCCCACGGCTTTGTGCGTGTGGCGGCTTGCGCGCCGGTCGTCGCGCCCGCCAATCCCGCCGCAAACGCAGAGGCGATCCTGAAATTCTGGCGCGAGGCCGACACCGAACGCGCGGCGCTGCTGCTAACGCCCGAGCTTTCGCTCTCCGCTTACGCAATCGACGATCTCTTGCTGCAAGACCCCCTGCTCGACGCAGTTGAAGCGGCGATCGCGAAACTGGTGAAGGAAAGCGAAGAGCTTTTTCCGGTTCTCGTCGTCGGCGCGCCGATCCGATCACGCGGCGCCATCTTCAACTGCGCGATCGTTATTCATCGCGGCGCCATCCTCGGCGCCGTGCCGAAGAGCTTCCTGCCGAACTACCGCGAGTTCTACGAGAAGCGCTATTTCAGCGTCGCCAGCGATACCGAAGACGACCTCATCTCCATCGCCGGCGAGTGGGTCGATTTCGGCGCCAAAACCGTCTTCACCGCCACTGATATTCCCGACTTCGCCTTCCACGTCGAAATCTGCGAAGACTTCTGGGCGCCGCAGCCGCCATCGACGCTCGGCGCGCTCGCCGGCGCCAACGTGCTGTTGAACCTCTCGGCCTCCAACATCGTCATCGGAAAAGCCGAAGATCGCGCCGTGCTTTGCGACAGTCAGTCGCGACGCGCGATCGCCGCCTATGTCTTTGCCGCCGCCGGGCGCGGAGAAAGCACAACCGACGTTGCCTGGGATGGCCAAGTCATCGCCTATGAAATGGGCGAAAAGCTAGCCGAGGGCGAGCGCTTCGCACGCGAGCCCAAACTCGTCACGTGCGACATCGATGTCGCACGCATCGCACAAGAACGCCGCCGCATGGGGACTTTCCACGACGCACAAGCGCGCGTGAAGGACGAACTCAGCACGTGGCGCCACACCAGCTTTGATCTCGGCGCGCCCGACGAGGATTTGCCGCTTCAACGCAAGCTCGACCGCCTGCCCTTCGTGCCGGACGACCCCAGCAAGCGCGACCGCGATTGCTTCGAAGCCTACAACATCCAAGTCTCCGGCCTTGCCAAGCGGATCGAAGCCACAAACACTAAGCGCGTCGTCATCGGCGTTTCCGGCGGCATCGATTCCACGCACGCGCTGATTGTCATCGCCCGCGCTTTCGATCTCCTGAAACTACCGCGCAAAAACATTATCGGCGTCACTATGCCGGGCTTCGCCACCAGCGACGCCACCAAAGCCAACGCCTGGGCGCTGATGAATGCGCTCGGCATCGATGCACGCGAAGTTTCGATCGAGCCGCTCGCGCAGCGCATGCTCGAAGACCTCGATCATCCCGCCGCGCGTGGCGAGCCGGTGTATGATGTCGCCTACGAGAACGTGCAGGCGGGGCTGCGCACCGACTACCTCTTCCGCCTCGCCAACAAGGAAGGCGGCTTCGTCGTCGGCACCGGCGATCTCTCCGAACTCGCGCTCGGCTGGTGCACCTACGGCGTCGGCGATCACATGAGCCACTACAACGTCAATGGCGGCGCGCCGAAGACGTTGATCCAATACCTGATCCGCTGGGTTTCTGATTCAAAACTGTTCGACGCCAACACGTCGCAAACGCTGATCAAAGTGCTCGAAGGCGAGATCAGCCCCGAACTGATCCCCGGCGCAACGCCGCAAAGCACGCAAGCCGCCGTCGGCCCCTACGAACTGCAGGATTTCAACCTCTTCTACCTCACGCGCTACGGCCTAAAGCCCAGCAAGATCCTCTTTCTCGCCTGGAGCGCGTGGTCGGAGAAATACGACTACGCGACGCTGAAGAAGTGGCTCGGCGTGTTCATCACCCGCTTTTTCGCCAACCAATACAAACGCAGCGCCGTGCCGAACGGACCGAAGATCGTCTCCGGCGGCGCGCTCTCGCCGCGCGGCGATTGGCGCATGCCAAGCGATGCCAGCGCCAAGGCGTGGCTCGATGAACTCAGCGCAAACACACCCGAAGCGCTGGACTGATCTGCGCGCACTGCCTAAGCCGCCTCAATGACGCTTGACGACCTCATCGCCCTCGCCCTCGCCGCCGGCCGCGAAATCATGGCCGTGCGCGCCGCTGGGTTCGACGCGCAAACGAAGGATGACGGTTCACTCGTCACCATCGCCGACCAGCGCGCCGAAGCAATCATCGAGGCGCGCCTCAAAGAGCTCGCGCCCGACATTCCGATGCTGGGCGAAGAAGCAGTCGCCGCCGGCCGCGTCGCCGATTGCAGCGGGCGCTTCTTCTGCGTCGATCCACTCGACGGCACGCGCGGCTTCGCCAAGGG
>CALBST010000094.1 GCA_937967425.1 uncultured Caulobacteraceae bacterium | reverse complement strand
GACGGGCGCAAAGTGGCGATCTGCCGAAGGGCGATGTCCGCGCCATCGCCGAGATTGCGGGCGTCATGGCCGGCAAACGTACATCGGAACTCATTCCGCTCTGCCATCCACTATCGTTGAGCAGCCTAAAGGTCGACGTGACGGCCGATGAAAAGCTGCCCGGTTTCGTCGTTACCGCCCGGGCGCGCGTGACTGGCCAAACCGGGGTCGAGATGGAAGCGCTGACTGCCGCGTCGGTGGCGTGCCTCACCCTCTACGACATGCTCAAGGCGATCGATCGAGGCATGACTATCGAAGCCATCCAACTGCAGGAGAAGCACGGCGGCGCCAGCGGCTCCTACATCCGGAGCGAGGAATGATCAGCGTCGCCGAGGCTCGCTCTGTCATTCTGGAGAATGCGCCTGCGTGCGCGGCTGAGACACTCGATCTGCACGCAGCGCTTGGACGAACCCTGCGCGAGGATATCGTTTCCCACCGCGATCAGCCGCCATTTCGCGCTTCCGCCATGGATGGCTACGCTCTGCGCGCGGCAGATACGCCCGGCGTGTTGAGACTGATCGGCGAAGCAGGCGCCGGACGGGCGTTAGGCCGCGCGCTGATGCCTGGCGAATGCGCCCGCATTTTCACTGGCGCTCCGCTTCCTGATGGCGCGGATGCGGTGCTTATCCAAGAAGACGCAGCACGCGACGGCGAGCTTGTGACCTCGCCCGCAGTTGAAGCCAACCGCCATGTCCGATCGGCGGGCGTGGACTTCGCGCGGGGAGAACGATTGCTTGAAACTGGCCAGGTTCTCGATGCCGCAAGCATTGCGCTTGCCGCGGCCGCCGGACGTGCGTCGGTTTCCGTTACACGCAAACCGCGCGTTACCGTTTTGAGTGGCGGCGATGAACTTGTCGGGCCGGGACAAAAGCCCGCCGCGGATCAAATCTACGATTCGATGAGCATAGGTATCGCCGCGCTCGCCGAACAATGGGGCGCTGCCGCCACGGCGATCGGCCCCCTGCCCGACGATGCGAAAACGATCGCTGACGCGCTTCGCAACGCAGTCTCTCAAAGCGATCTGACCGTCATCGTTGGTGGAGCGTCGGTTGGCGACCATGACCATGCACGACCCGCGGTTCGCAGTCTCAGTGGCACATTGCTCTTCGAGAAGGTGGCGCTTCGGCCCGGGAAGCCGACGTGGTTTGCTCGCATCGGCGATCGGATCGTGCTTGGTTTGCCAGGCAATCCCGCTTCGGGCTTCGTATGCGCGCGCCTCTTCATGCGCCCACTGCTGGACCTGATGTGCGGCCGTAATCCCGTGGGCTCAACTCGATTGAGCCAAGCGCGCCTCCGCTCAAACCTCGCCGAGAATGGATCTCGCGAGACCTATCTTCGCGCCGCCATCGAGACGGACGACACTGGTCAAGTCTGGGCCAAAGCCGCGCAGCAACAAGACTCGTCTCTGCTCTCAGTTCTAACCCACGCTCCGGCCCTCATTCTTCGCCCGCCGCATGCGCCTGCCGTGTCCACGGGCGCCGTAGTTGATGTGCTCAGCCCTTAGCAACTGTGCGCTTGGGCCGCATCGTCATTTGACTCATATCAAACGCCGTTGCGGAGCGCAGGGCAATTCTGAGCCATGGATCCGCAACTCCTCCCCTTCGCGGAACGTCAGGCGCCGCGATACACTTCCTATCCGAGCGCCAACCATTTCGACGCGTCGGTAAACGCTGAGACCTATGGAAGCTGGCTGCGCGCCCTCAGTCCCGACACCAGCCTCTCGCTTTATCTCCATGTCCCGTATTGCAGAGAGCTTTGCTGGTATTGCGGTTGCAATACCTACCTGACACGCGGCGGCGACATCGGTGACTTCGTCACAGCGCTGATGATGGAGGTTGATCTCGTCGCGTCGAAACTTGGCTCACATCGCGTCGGTGAAATTCACTGGGGCGGCGGCACACCCAATGTCCTCTCTCC
>CALBST010000093.1 GCA_937967425.1 uncultured Caulobacteraceae bacterium | reverse complement strand
AAGATCGAAGGCTGGCGCGAAAACGAGCCGAGCTTGTTCGAGGAGCTGGCTTAGGCGTCAGCGCGTAAGCACCACGAACGCGATCACCGTCAGAACGCCCAGTGCAAACGCTACCGCCACTGGCTTCCAACCCAGACCAGGCTTTGCGCCGCCGTTCTCGTGATCCGTCATGCAACACACTTTAAGCCACGGCATCTCCGCGGCGCTATCCCACCATCGTGGGATACGCACGCCGCACCCCTGCATCACTTCATCGTCTTCCGATTGACCGAAAAACCATCGCTTTTCATGCTCCTGCCCAGACAGGTCATGACTTCGCAAGATGCCACCCTATTGCAACGGACGTTCGACACCGTCGACGCGCTCGCAACGCTTAACGACCCCGAGGCAATCTTCGCGTTGACCTCGAAACAGTTCGCGCAATTCGGCTTTTCCGCCTTCGTGCTCTCGCGCCTGCCCCACACCACCAACGACGTCACGCCCTTCATCCTCATGAACGGTTGGCCGGACGCCTGGACCGAACGCTACCTCGAAGCCCAACACTACGATTCTGATCCGCTCCGGCGTCACTGCATGAGCACCGACCAGACCTTCTCCTGGCGCGAGATACCAAAACCACTGACCAGCGATCCGCGCGCCGCCGCCGTGCTCGCCGAGGCTCCCGCCTTTGGCCTCAACGACGGGCTCTGCGTGCCGCTCCACACGCGCTTCGGCGTCGGCGGCTTATCGCTCTCCGGCGCCGCCATCGAAGACACGCCCGCTATGCGCAGCATGGTTCGCTTGCTGTCGTTCTATGTCTGCGAGGCGATCGAGCGCAGCGACAAACTGCGGGCCCACGTCGCACAACTCACGCCACGCGAGCGTGATGTGCTGAGCTGGGTCGCTATCGGCGCAACAGGTCCGGAGATCGCAGCGACGCTTGGCATTTCCGAGTACACGGTGGCCGATCATCTCAGGAATGCCCGCGCGAAACTCGGCGCCCGCAACAACGCGCACTCGGTCGCGGTCGCGCTCCGATCGGGGCAGATCAGCATCTAATCAGTACGAATAGCTCGAACACTAGCGCCGAGCGAAACCAAAGCCGCAGTCGCCGCGCACGATACTTCGCCCCGCGACTAACGCTGGCCGGTCGGCAGGTCCTTGAACGCGACGCCCTTATCGACGCGCACATCTTGCGGCAGCCCGAGCACGCGTTCGGCGATGA
>CALBST010000092.1 GCA_937967425.1 uncultured Caulobacteraceae bacterium | reverse complement strand
AGAACATGCCGGGCTCGAACGCCCAGCGCCCGGGCGACATCGTCAACACGATGTCGGGCCAAACCATCGAAGTGCTGAACACCGACGCCGAAGGCCGGCTTATCCTCGCGGACGCCGTCTATTACGCGCAGGACAAGTATGAGCCTTCGGCCATTATCGATCTGGCGACGCTGACTGGCGCGGTGATCGTGGCGCTCGGCCACGAGAACGCAGGCATGTTCTCGAACGACGAGGATCTCGCGCACGCCATCACCGTGGCGGGCCAGACCGAGGGCGAGCCCGTGTGGCGCCTGCCGCTCAGCGCCGCTTATGACAAGCTGATCGACACGCCCAACGCCGACATGAAGAACATCGCCGGCAAGCCGGTCGCGGGATCGATCGTGGGCGCGCAATTCATCAAGCGTTTCGTCAAAGACGGCACGCCATGGGCGCACCTCGATATCGCCGGCACCGCATGGAAGCCCGGCCCCTACGAGGACCCGCTCTCACCGGCTTGGGCGACAGGCTACGGCGTGCGCTTGCTCAACCGCCTGATCCAAAATCGCTACGAAGAGTGATGGCGGAGCTCTGGTTCTACCATCTCGAGAAAAGCGACTTAGAGCGCGCGTTGCCGCCCTTGCTGGAGAAGTGTCTGCAGCGTGGGTGGCGGGCGCTTGTCCGTGCTGGTTCGCCAGAGCGCGTCGATCAGCTCGACAGCGCGATCTGGACGTTTCGCGAAGATAGTTTCGTGCCGCACGCCCGCGAGGGCGATCCGACGAAGCAGCCGGTGTGGCTGACAGTCGAAGGCGGCAATCCGAACGGCGCCCAGGCGCTCTTCCTGATCGACGACGCCGAACCCGGCGACCTCAGCGGCTTCGAACGCGCATGTCTGATCTTCGACGGCCGCGATCCCGCCGCCTTGGAATCGGCCCGATCGCGCTGGAAACAGGCGAAAGAGAGCGGCATTACCGCGTCGTATTGGAAAGAGAGCGCCGCGGGGCGCTGGGAGAAGCAACAATGATGCGTTGGGTGCTCGGAGCGGCGGTGGTGATTGGGCTGGCGGCGTGCAGCGGCTACGAGCGCAACCTCACCTATCGCGAGATGGATCAGATCGCGCAGCGCTCGACCGAGC
>CALBST010000091.1 GCA_937967425.1 uncultured Caulobacteraceae bacterium | reverse complement strand
AGAACATGCCGGGCTCGAACGCCCAGCGCCCGGGCGACATCGTCAACACGATGTCCGGCCAAACCATCGAAGTGTTGAACACCGACGCCGAAGGCCGGCTGATCCTGGCTGACGCAGTTTGGTACGCGCAGGACAAGTACGAACCGTCGGCCATGATCGATCTGGCGACGCTGACTGGCGCGGTGATCGTTGCGCTCGGCCACGAGAATGCGGGCATGTTCTCGAATGACGAGGATCTCGCGCACGCGATCACCGTGGCGGGCCAGACCGAGGGCGAGCCGGTGTGGCGCCTGCCGCTGAGCGCCGCCTATGACAAGCTGATCGACACGCCCAACGCCGACATGAAGAACATTGCCGGCAAGCCTGTCGCCGGTTCGATCGTCGGCGCGCAATTCATCAAGCGTTTCGTCAAGGACGGCACGCCGTGGGCGCACCTCGATATCGCCGGCACCGCATGGAAGCCTGGCCCCTACGAGGATCCGCTCTCGCCGGCATGGGCGACGGGCTACGGCGTGCGCTTGCTCAACCGCCTGATCCAAAATCGCTACGAAGAGTGATGGCGGAGCTCTGGTTCTACCATCTCGAGAAAAGCGACTTAGAGCGCGCGTTGCCGCCCTTGCTGGAGAAGTGTCTGCAGCGTGGGTGGCGGGCGCTTGTCCGTGCTGGTTCGCCAGAGCGCGTCGATCAGCTCGACAGCGCGATCTGGACGTTTCGCGAAGATAGTTTCGTGCCGCATGGCCGCGAGGGCGACCCCAAGAAGCAGCCGGTGTGGCTGACTGTTGAAGGCGGCAACCCGAACGGTGCGCAGGCGCTCTTCCTGGTGGATGACGCCGAGCCGGGCGACCTCAACGGCTTCGAGCGCGCGTGCCTCATCTTCGACGGTCGCGATCCGGCCGCCTTGGAATCGGCTCGATCCCGCTGGAAACAGGCCAAAGAGAGCGGCATTACCGCGTCGTATTGGAAAGAGAGCGCCGCGGGGCGTTGGGAGAAGCAACAATGATGCGTTGGATGCTCGGAGCGGCAGTGGTGATTGGGCTGGCGGCGTGCAGCAGCCATGAGCGCAACCTCACCTATCGCGAGATGGATCAGATCGCGCAGCGCTCGACCGAGC
>CALBST010000090.1 GCA_937967425.1 uncultured Caulobacteraceae bacterium | reverse complement strand
CCGCCATCGTGACGGACGATTTCATAAACGATCTTGGTCATGGGCGAAGTCTCCTCCCGCTCAACTTGCGCTTCGCGGGAGGGTTTTCAAGAGTGTTTGGCGCGATCACTCTATCGGCGCGGACTCGCTCGGCGGCGGGCCAAGCGCTTGTATGAACTGGGCGATGACTGCGTCGCTCGATCCGGTCATTGCTGCGGCCATGGCGCGCGCGTTGTTTTCGTCCGTCCGGCGTTGGCTCATCACGAAAACCTGATTGCGGTTCTGCTCGTTCGTGTTTTGCGCCGAGATGACGGAATTCAGTCGGCCATCGAGAAGATAAGCGCCGCCGGCGACGCGTAGCCTCATGACGCCGCCGCTGAGCCAGGTGTCGACGATGAGATAATAGTCAGCGCCCTCGGCTCTGGCCGTGGGCAAGTCCGCAGCGGTTCCGATCTCGCGCACATACGGGCGCAACGCATCAATCAGGCGGCTGGCGAAGAGGCGCGGATCGGAATTTTGTATGGTGCCGTCGAGCTGCTCGCGCCGGCCCTCAGCGCCGGCCGCGAAGGTTTGAAGCCAATCCCGTTCAAGGCCGCCTTGCTCGTAATAGGCGGACCAGAGCCGCGCATACTCGTTGTAATTGCCTGACGGGATGAGCACGAGTTTGCCTTGTCTCAAGTGCGCAACATCGAGTGTGCCGGTTTGAAGCTGAAAGTCGTCGGGCAACAGGCCAGCATAAGGCGAATCGTAAGGCGCCTGCCCGTAGAAACGCGCGCGCGTTTCCTGTGCGCTCGCCGCCGAGACGTAGAAGAGCATAAGTGCGGTGGTGATGGTTGCGAAGATCAAACGGCTCAAGATGGTTTCTCCACGGTGGCTTTATTCGGTGGCTGGCGGCGCTCTGAGGCGTTCGATAAGCGTTGTGAGCACTGGCGTCGCTGTTGCGTTGATGCCATCCGCCATCGTGCGGCCAGTAGCGTCGACTTCTGCGCGGAAGCCGGTGCGCAGATTGTCAAAGACGCTGCCCTCCTGACGGCGAACATCGCCGCGCCCTGTGGCGACGAGGATTTGACGCAATTGGCCGTCGAGCATGTGGACGCCGCCGTGCGTGCGATAGCGTCCGCCCATAGGGCTGAAGGCGCCCCAGAGATCGATGACTGCGTAATAATCGGCGCCCATTTCGCGCGCCGTAGCGAGATCGGGTGCGGCTTCGACGGAGCCGAAATAGGGTTGGAGCGCCGCCGCAACGCGGTCGCTGAAACTGCGCGGATCGGAGGCGGCACGCTGAGAACTCATGTCATCGGCGTCGAAGCCCATCACCACCATGGCCCAGTTGCGCCGCTCGGGATCGTACGCACGCACCCAAGTATCGGTGAAAGCATTGAAATTGGCGGACGGGACCAGGACGAGCTTGCGGCCTGCAAATGCGGTGGAATCAAGCGGCGCTTCCTGGACGGTGAAGCCTTCCGGCAGCAATCCTTCAAACACTGGGTGATCGGTCGGTTGGCGATTGCCAAACTGGGCGTACGCTGGTCCGGCGATGCCGAGAATAAATGCCGCGGCCACGGCGAGAAGCGAGCGACTCTTTTTTGATGCCGTCGTCATGGCATGGCCGGAGAAGGCGCCATGCTGCGCGACAGCGCGGCGTCAAACGCAAAGGCAGGGAATACAAGTCTCACGTCGTTCTCCGTCATTGGTTTGCGGGGAGAGGTGCCAATAGTTGTCGGCGTTTAGCGAACCCACCACTCGGAGAAGCCGCGGCAACTGTTTCCGGTAGGGTTCGCGCGCTCGATGCAGGTGAGATACATCTGGCCGTACTCGGAAATGCCAGTGCCGCTCACGCCGTCATGGTAGGTGCCATTCGGGCCGGGAATTCGGCGGGCATAAACCGAGAAAGTAGCGCCACATGAATTCGCAAAGTGAATCCGGTGCGCGATGTCTCCGTTGGAATGGCGCAGAGTGGTTGTGTTCGTTTGTGTCACGCACGGCCGACCTGTTTGCGGGTTGAGCATCTGGCGTTGACCGTTCGCGCCGCCGTTCGACGCTGCATATTGCTCCGGCGTGTCGTAGATGCGCTGACCCGCCGGTTCCTGAATTTGGTTCTGGCCCTCCACGGAAGTGTTCCCCGTGTTCGAGGGAGGCATAACTTGCTGTTGTTGCTGCTGCTGCTGACGCGCGGCTTGCTGCGCTCGGGCTTGCGCTTGTGCCTGCTGCTGCGCCAAAATCGCGGCCTGCTGCTGCGCTGCGGCTTCGGCCGAAATGCGTTGCGATTCATACTCCAGATAGGTTTGCGCGCCGATCGCTGCCACTTGCAGGATCGTGTCCCACATCGCCGCACTTTGACGGCGGCGTTCTTCGCGGCGGCGTTCCGCTTGCGCCGCGCGCTCCGCCGCGGCGCGAAGACGTGCGGCGCGGACGTTCGGATCGGCGCTGTCGGCAAGGAATTGTGTGCCGGCCCCGGCTTCGCGGCGCGGCAGGTTCGCGAACGGGTCGTCCTCCGGCTCCTCGGCCTCAACCGCTTCATTGGCGGCCTCTTCCCACTGCGGATCGATGCTGGTGAGGCGTTGGCGATAGAGGCAAGCGGCATACGCGAGAGCTGCATTGTCTGCCGCGCCCGCTTCGAAGACGCGGTAGTTCTCAAGCAACACGGAGGTGTCGCGGGACGAAAGGGACGATTGCGCAAAGGCGCCATCGAGTCCCGCCGCTTGCTCAGCCGTCGCTTCCGGCCCGTAAGTTGCTTGCAGCGCGGCCGTGCGCTGCGTCGCACAAGCCGTGGTCAGCGTCGCTACGTTGAGGTGTTGCGAGGCGTCGTAGCGTCCAAGATCGCGCAGGGGCGCGCGTGGTGAAGCTTGCCCCGCGGCGATTGCGGCAAGCGGCGTGGCGGCGCACTGCGGATCGTATTCTTGCGCGCGTCGATAGCTCGCAAGAGCGCGCTCGGTATCGCCCTGGCGCCAGTAGAATTCGCCGCGCTCACAATGGGCGTTCGCGTGACGCGCACGATCCAATCCGTAAGCCGGCCCACCGACCACCTCTATGTTTGGCGGCGGCGCGTCTGGGGCGACCTGATCCCAGATGGTCGTGCCGTTTCTGAAGTCCTCGTCCGCCTGCTGCACATCGCCCAATGCAGCGTAAGCCGCTGCCCGCCGGACAAAGGCTTCGCCAGCATAATTGCCGGCGACGCGCGCCGCATCGATCACCCATGTACAGATCTGGATCGCCGTGGATGGCGGCGTTAGCGGGTTGAAGCAGGTCCGCAGGCGTTCGTCCTGGAGTTCGCGTGCGGCGATTGGGTCGCGCCAGCGCAGGCGGTGCAGCTCATCGGCGTCGCTGTTCTCCTGCGCCGAAAGCATCGCCGGGGCCGCCACACACATCGCTGTGATAGCAGCCACCCATCGCCGGCGTCCGTGCATCCGATGTTCCCCCGCCCATGATCACAGGGAAACATACCGTGCGCCAACGCTGCGAGGCATCCTCAAAATAGATGATGCGAAGCTCATGAATCGCGGGCAGGCGATTTGGCGCCGGCGCCTAGAACTGCGGGTTTTCGATCTGTGTTTTCAGTTCGCGCTTCATGATCTTGCCGTT
>CALBST010000089.1 GCA_937967425.1 uncultured Caulobacteraceae bacterium | reverse complement strand
CTATGGCCGCGTGACTCAAACCCGGAGCCCTCCGAGATTCCCGGCGCGGTTCACTGTGGTCTTTGTAACCGCACATATGCGCTATTTCCGCAATCGACTTGTCCGTGTCCAACAGATCGTAAGCGCAATCCAATCGCGCCTTGATAAGATAGCGACGCGGAGAGACCCCAAAAACACGTACAAAGTCCCGCTCCAACTTAGCCGGCGACACACCACTCTCTCTTGCAAGCAAGCGAATATCGAACGGTTCGGCGAGCCGCGCCTGCATTTGCTCAACCGCCCGCGACACCCGCGCGTATGCGGGATCTCTTCGGTCGGGTGCGTCGAGATTTCTGGAGATCGCGGCGACCCCTATGACCTTTCCTCGCACCCCAATGACGGGCCATCTGCCAAACAAGAGCCAAGCGGGCGGCCCATGCAAACTCTGCACGAGCTCAAGGCGATCCCTGATCGGCTTACACGATCGGATCACGCTTCGGTCCATATTCTCAAACCGCTCCGTTAGGGCGGGTGGAAACAACTTACTCGCAGAACGCCCAATAATGTCTGTACGGTGTCGCGCGCCGCAAAGCTCAACCATGGCCGTATTCGCGCCGACGTAGCGCAGCTCACTATCCTTCACGAAGAACGGCGCCTTGGGGAGATGGTCGAGTAGCGCCTCTATCTGACGCACTGTGAGCGCCTCCACAGCCCCCGAGTTTCCTATCACCGCTAACCTGCTCCTACCGCGTGCATGCCGCGAGAAAATACACACTCGAGCAAATCAAAATGCAGTTACTGCGCCGGCTCCCCGCATGCGCATATTCATGCTCCGGGCTGTTCGCAATGGTCCGCGGTACATGCGAGACGAAACTCACCAGTGGCGGTTATGCTCGAAAAAGCATCTTCGTGCCGATTGCTGCACAGACGGACTGCGCGCGTTGTAGGTCTGGGCAAAACGTGGTGATCCAACATCCGATGCCGCGGCGTAACAGACACGGGAGGATTAACCGATGCCGATTGATTGGATGAGGTGCGCCGCTGCCGCGCTTCTTGGGGTGATAGCTTGGTGCTTGGCGCCGGTCGCGCATGGCCAAGATCCTCAGGAATGGCGCAGCGATGATATCGTCGCGTTCGAAAACGGTCATTGGTTTGATGGACGACGATTTGTAAGACGGGATACGGTTTTTCTCGTCTCAGGACGCATAGAGACTAGAAGACAACGCGCCACGCGTCGCGTTGATCTAGCGGGCGCGTACGTCATTCCTCCGCTTGGAGACGCGCACACCCACGAGTTCGCCGGCGCATTCGGCTTTGAGGACCAGCGACGTCGGGCGCTTGCAGGCGGCGTCTTCTACGCGATGACAATGACCGCCTCCGCAAGAGCCACTACTCGCATCCGAGATCGATTCAGCGGACCCCACAATGTTGATGTGACCACCGCATTGGGTGGGATAACCGGGCCCGAGAGTCATCCAGCAGAAATCTACGAAGCAAACGCGCTTGGCTATTTCTCCTTCGACGACCAACGAGTGCATCAAGATGAGATCCGCGCGAGCCGGCGCATGGCCGGCGACGCTTATCACGCGGTCTCTACCACTGAGGAACTTGAAGCGGCTTGGGGTCGCCTGACACAGCAAGGGCCGGATTTCGTGAAGGTGTATTTGCGCAGCAGCGAGCGTTACGCTGAAGGCTGGGGAAAATGGGGGCCGGGAGGCGGTCTTGACCCCAGTCTTTTGCCACTCGTCGCAAACCTTTCACGAGGGGCGGGCTTGCGCCTCGCAGTTGCCACGAGCTCTGTCAGCGACTTCCGCCACGCTGTGAGCAACGGCGCCAATATCGTCACACACCTCCCCTGCTATCAGGACACCGAAAGTATCGGCCCGTCGAACCCCTATTTCGATATCCCCGATGATATGGAATGCCGACTCACGATAGCGGATGCGCGCGCCGCTAGACGCGCTGGAACCGTCTCCATTCTGATTGCCACCGAGTGGGAGCGCCGTAGACCCGACCACTACGAACAATGGGAAGCCGACAACATTGCTCTGTTGATGCGCGCGCGCGCGCCACTTGCGATCGGCTCGAACGCTTATGGACGATCGCTCGTCCCGGGATTGATCGCAGAGAGTCAACGCAACGTCATCGATCGCCCAACTCTGCTCCGCATCGCAACGATGAGCTCGCCGCGAACGATCTTTCCCACTCGACGTATCGGTTGCCTTACGCGCGGTTGCGAAGCGAGTTTCCTTGTTTTAGCTCGCAACCCGATCGAGGACTTTCAAGCACTCGAGCAAATCCTGTTTCGGGTCAAAGACGGCGAACTCTTGTCGCTTGCGGAGATCGAAAACTCACCACTGCAGCAAAGCGCTGACGCCCCATGACAATTCCACGCTCTTGCATCAGGCAACCGCTCGAAGCGCTCCGGGGTCCGGCGCACGCCTCATACGCTCTGCCGCCTCGCCCACACCTTGGCTCTACGCCGGTACGGACAGACGATCGATGGCGCGCATCACCTTCGCTTGCCTAAGTCGAGAACAAGTTTGCGCCTTCCATGTCCGAGGGCTAGACGCACGCGGTCGCACCAATGGAGCTCCCAGCTAATGCCATGACTAAGGACCGCATCACTTCTCCGCTTTTGATCCGCTCCCTGAAAACTCCCTCGAAATGAGCTAGAGATTTCGCCTCGATTTTCCCCGGCTGGGGAGGAGCAGAAGGCGATGAAGGCATCGAAGTTTTCGGACGCTCAGAAGGCGTTCATCATCCGTCAGGGCGAAGACGGGACGCCGGTGGAGGAGATCTGCCGCAAGGCGGGGATCAGCCAGGCCACGTACTATGCATGGAAGAAGAAGTACGCCGGCATGATGCCGTCCGAGATGAAGCGGATGCGCGAACTCGAGGAAGAGAACACCCGGCTGAAGCGGATCGTGGCGGACTTGTCGCTCGACCGGGCCATGCTGCAGGACGTGATCAAGCGAAAGCTCTAAGGCCTGCGCGCAAGCGCAAGCTGGCTGACGAGATGATGCGTGAGTGGTCGGTGTCGCAGCGCAGGGCCTGCCGGGCTCTGCAATTTGATCCCACCAGCTACCGCTACAAGTCTCGCCGGCCCGCGCAGGCCA
The DNA here is from genome assembly GCA_937967425.1 of uncultured Caulobacteraceae bacterium. Next base: position 375 of record CALBST010000089.1, on the reverse strand, counting down.
CGCTCGAAGCGAAGATCAAAGAGATATGTCAAACACGGGTGCGTTACGGCTACCGGCGCGTGCACGTCCTGTTGCGGCGGCAGGGATGGGTGATCAACAAGAAGAAGACGCGGCGCATTTATCGTGAATTAGGGCTGCAATTGCGGGCGAAAACGCCAAAACGTCGGGTGAAGGCCAAGCTGCGGGATGATCGCAAGGAGGCCACGCGCGCGCACGAGACCTGGGCGATGGATTTCGTCCACGACCAGCTGGCGACGGGATCGAAGCTGCGCATTCTCACGGTCGTTGATCTCTATTCACGGTTCTCGCCCGTGGTCGATCCGAGGCAGAGCTATCGCGGCGAGGATGTGGTGGCCACGCTCGAACGGGTCTGCG
>CALBST010000088.1 GCA_937967425.1 uncultured Caulobacteraceae bacterium | reverse complement strand
CGCCGCCCGTGAAGGCAGCGCGCGCATTGGGGAGTTTGCGGCTGAGGCGGTGCTGGAAGCTCAAAGAGCCGCCAGCGCCAGTTCCAATTGAGTTAAGAAACGAATCGCCGAGCGTGCTAAGGTTGGCGCATGTCAACGCCGACGGAATTCGAAGTCGACAGAATTCGGATCAAATTTCCACGTTCTTACAAGGCGCTGGTGCAGTTGTATCCTGGCGCTTGGGACGCAATTCTGAAAGTCGTTGAGGAGGCGATGGACAGTGGGCGGACGGCCTCTGTGATCGCCGGCAAGCTGTCTATCCTACGCGGTCTCGATCGTTCTACCCGCAGGTGGGTGGTGCTGTGTCTGGCCGCAGATCGCCGCGAGATCGTTATTCGTAGGCAACGAAGCTTTCTCACTCAGCTTCATGACAGGTCGCTCGAGGAAATTCTTGCAGAGCTACAGTCACTGGAGGCCCAGTACACAACGGGCGGTGTGCGAACCCCACCTCACGATGATCTACCGCGAGGCTTTGTGTTCGTATCGCATCACAAGAACTCGGCGGGTACGCTTGCCCACGATGTCGCGACTTCACTAGAGAGTCTTCGGCACAAGTGCTGGGTGGCGCCGCGCGACGTTCGTGATGGACTCGATTGGAACGACGAGGTCTACAGCGCCGCTCAGCGGTGCAGTGCGATGGTCCTTTTGCTGAATGACAGCGCTCGTAAGAGTAGGATCGTCAAAGGCGAAGTTCATATCGCCGTTGGACGGGATATCCCGGTGTTTGTGGTTCGACTGGATGACTGCGATCCGGCCGCACTGAACGTTGGATTGGTGACCTATCATCACATCGAGTGTCAGCCGATGCTGGAAGTCTCATCTCTGACGCGTCGGTTATCCAAAGGCCTCATCGAGGCGGGCACGAACGTTGTTGCAGCCTAGTCCAGATGCGCTTGCGCGCGCCGCCCGTGAAGGCAGCGCGCGCATTGGGGAGTTTGCGGCTGAGGCGGTGCTGACGGCGCAAACCGCCAGCACCGAGTCAAACTGATTTACGCGAGAGCCGCGTCGATCAGCAGGTAGGCGCGGACCAGCTCCGAGCCTTCACCCTTCTTTTCGCTTTTGGCGAGGTCAGGGCGTGAGCGATAGGCAACGGCCGCATCGTGCGCTTCGGCGTTGCGCTTGATGTAGCGGACGATGCGCGTCACTGCGCCCGGCGCGGCATCGATCACCGCACGGCGGCGGGCCGAGGCGCCGTCACGCGAGCAGCGGGCGATGCGTGCGAGGTCAGCAGCATCAAGGATGTCGCTGAGGTCGACGCCGGCATCCGTCACCAGGTCAATGGCGCCGGCTTGGATCGTGGCGTCATTGTTGACCGGCTCCTTGCGGCCGAAATCGGCCAGCTCGAACGCGCTCTCATTGGCGGCGACCGGCGCTTCTTCGCGTTGCGGCATGAAGTTGCCCCACGAGCCGAAGCCCTTGAACACCTTCTTCGGTTCACGCTCGACCGTGACATCCATGCGGTTCTCGACGCGCGGACGCGAACCGCCACGCGCCACGGCCGCGTTGGCCGCCGCTTGCAGCGTCGTCACTTCGTCCTCGTGTTCGAACGCGACCGGCTCCGGCTTGCGCTCGACAGTCTTCGGCGCGGCGGCCTTCTTCACGCCGGCGGCGGCGACTTGCGTCGTGTGCGCCGTGCGTGAGGTAACAGCCATGTCGTTCAGGCGCGCCATCGTATCGTTGGCGGCTTCCTGCATCGCTTGCGCTTCAGCGCGAATGAGTTGAGCGGCGCGCTTGCAATCCTGCACGGCGCTGCGCGTCGTTTCACGAACCGCGGCGGCGGTTTCGTTGGCGACAAGCACGGCTTCGGCGGTCGACTTCTTGGCGGTTTCCGTCAGGCGCGTGGCTTCCGCGAGGCCCGACAGCATTTCCGACATCGAGCCGTTGAGCGAGGCAGCGGCGGCGTTGGCGGTGTCGGCGGCGGCGTGGAATTCGGCCGTGCGCGAGCCAATCACGTTCGCCGAGGCGGTGAACGAGGAGAGGTGCGTCACGAGCGCGTTCTCAGCGGCGGCGACTTCCGTCTTCACCAGCTTCGACGCTTCACGCATCAGGCGGACTTGGCGGCCGATCGAGTTGGCGATCACGTCCGTTTGGTCCTTGATGTCGGTGCGGACTTCGACCAGCGCTTCACGCTCGCGAACCAGGGTTTCGGCCATCGCTTGCGTGTTGGCGCGCGAGGCGGCGACGGCTTCGCCGAACAGAGCCGCATTGCGCTGGGCGGAGGCTTCGAGTTCAGCCAAACGATCCAGAGCCGACGAGACAGCTTCGTTCAGCTGTTCGATTTCGCTCTTCACCGTGTCGGTCAGGCGTTGCGCTTTCGCTTCGCCGGCTTCGACCGGCATCGCCGCTTCATGCGCCAGGCGCGTCAGCTCGACAGCAAGCTTGCGCGCCTTCAGCGCTTCGCCGGCGGCCGAGGCCGCAACCCAGAACAACAGGGCCGGGCCGAAGGCGAGTGCGATCAAGCCGGCCTGCATCGCCGGGTCCATCGCCATCACGGATTCGACGCCGAAATAGGCGAGCGGTCCGCCGATCGCGCCGGCGATCCAGACGAGCGCCATAAAGCCGCCCATGAAGGCAGCCCACGAGAAGCCTGTCTTCACCTTGATGTCGCGCTTCGGCTCAACCACGGCCGGCTCTTCGTCGCGCGCCGTGGTGAATTCTTCTTCGCGGCTGAATTCTTCCGCGAAATCGTCCGCGAGATCGTCATTCGCAGAGTCGGCAATGCCGAACTCTTCGAACGGATCGCGTTCGTCGTCCTCTTGTCCGTAGTACATCGTAAACTCCCGCAGCCCGCGGAGCACGGGCGTTAACCCGGCGGCTGCAACGCCCATGCCAACGAGGCGAGTGCATTTCCCGCGTGGGGCTTGCGCCAAATCGGAGCAAAGCGCGGGCCAACGATGCGCCGCGCGCGAGAAGTAAGGTTAAGCGCACGCGCCGGCGCGCCGAAGCGCGATGCGCGACGGCGTGTTTGGTGTTTGGCGTTTGCAGGGCAAGCCTAGCTCGAGTCGAGCAGCTTGCTGCGCGTTGTGAGCGCGGCGCCCGTGATGTCGATTGGTAAACGCTCGTCGACGGGATCGTAGCCGGAGTATCGCGGGCCGATGAGCGCGTAGCGTGACACGATTTGCGGCGAGCGTGCGAGCGCGCGGCGCTGCGCGGCGGCGAGACGGCGAACGTGCGGCGCCGGATCGTTAAGCACGCGGCGCAAGGCTTCAAAGCGCCGCGCGATGCGAAACGAGGCAGGGCCGCGATCGCGCCGCGCCGCGGGCGGCGGCGGCTCCGCTGGGCGAGCGCTCGGACCCCAGAGCGCGCGGATGCGCGGCGCATGGCGATCCTGCACGAGATGCGTATCGCGCGGCAAAGCCAGCGCAAACGATGCGGTCCAAGTTTCAGGATCCGCGAGATCGAGCCGGCGCGGAGGCCTCGGCCCGCGCTTGCGCGGCGCGTTTACGATAACGAGGCCGGGACGCAGCGGAATATGAACGAGGCGCGGGCCGCGCTCCGGCGCAGCAGGCGCAAACGCGGCGATCTCGGCGAAGAGAAGCTTGCGGACGAGACTCTCAAGCAGCCCGAGTTGGCGCACGATCTCCAGGCGCGCGTCGCGCGATGAGAGGTTGAGAAGCGCGATGGCCGCCGGCGCGCCCACCGCCGCGATCACGCGCCGAAAGGTAGCGCGCAGGCGATCCCAGAGGGCGGCGTGGGTTGGAGGCGGGGCGGCGGCGGTGGTCATGGTTTGCGCCAAGTATGCGCGCGTTTCCGGCGCCGCCGGATTGATTCAACTGCAAATGGTTTTGATTCAGCGGGTTGGC